>JBDSRZ010000028.1:0-18280 GCA_039929025.1 Usitatibacter sp.
CGCCCTTCTGCTTGATGCGCGTGAGGATCGCCTTGAAGTCGGTCTCCTTGTCGGTGGTGCGCTCGCGGCCCACGATCGCCACGTTGGCGGCGCGCAGCGCCTTCTCCACCTCGCTCGCGAGGCCCTCGCCATATGCAGTCTTGTCGTCGACGATCGCCACGCGCTTCGCCTTCAGCTCGCCGGCGATGTACGCCGCGATGGCCGGGCCCTGCTGGTCGTCGCGCCCGACGGTGCGGAAGACGCCCTTCAATCCGCGCTCGGTGAGCGCCGGATTGGTGGCCGAGCCCGAGATCACCGGAATCCCGGCCTTGTTGTAGATCTCGGAAGCGGGGATGGTCACGCCTGAGTTGAGGTGACCGATCACCGCCGCGACCCGCGCGTCGACGAATTTCTGTGCCACCAGCGTGCCGACCTTGGGATCCCCCTGGTCGTCCTCGCTCAGCATGCGGAAGGTGACGCGCTTGCCGCCGATCACGGGGCCCTTGGCGTTCGCCTGCGCGAGCGCGAGCGCAACACCGTTCTCGTCGTCCTTGCCCTGGTGCGCGATGGAGCCGGTGAGCGGACCGGAATGGCCGAGAACCACGGTGACCGTGTCCGCCTCCGGAGCCACCTGCTTCGGCGCCTCGGGTCCGCAGGCGACCAGCAGCGACGCGGCCGCGGCCGCGCATAGAATTCGCCAACACTTCATGTACGTGACCGTTCCTTGATCGAGGGCGTCGCCGCGGCGCAACCTCGCAAGCGCGCGGTGGGGCTCAGCCCGGCGCGGGCTTGCCGTCGTTCAGCAGCAGCCAGCCGCGGATCACGCGGTAGAGGTACCAGAGGAAGAGCGCCGTGTAGGGAATCCACGCGATCACGATGCCGATCACGGTGATCACCAGGATGAAGGTGATGATCCCGGCGATCGCGATCCACAGCAGGCCCCACCAGAAGGTGCGCGACAGCCACGAGTAGTGCGTCTCGACGAAGGTGCTGCGCACGGTATCGCGGTTCATGACGCCGACGATCACCGCCACCACCGCGAGCAGCCAGAAGGTGAAGGGGGCCAGGCCGTGCATCAGGTACATGATGTGCGCGACCTTGGTTTCGGCCGGGCGGCCGGTGGTGCCATCGATCTCAGTCATCCGCGATCTCCTCTCCGGGAAAGAGCTCTTCGTTGAAGCCGAAGCGCGACATGTCGGTCATGCGCTGCGGATAAAGGATACCGTCCAGGTGATCGCATTCGTGCTGCACCACGCGCGCGTGGAAGCCCTCGGCGACGCGGTCGATGGCGTTGCCCTCCTCGTCGAAGCCGGTGTAGCGCAGCTTGGTGTAGCGCGGCACCACGCCGCGCATGCCGGGGACCGACAGGCACCCTTCCCAGTCCTCCTCGACCTCGCGTGAGAGCATCGTGAGCTTCGGGTTCACCAGCACCGTGAACGGCACTTCCTCGGCGTCGGGGTAACGCGGGTTGCTGGTGACCCCGAAGATCACCACGCGCTGGCCGACGCCTATCTGCGGGGCGGCCAGCCCCGCGCCGTCCTTCGACGCCATCGTCTCCTTCATGTCCTGGACGAGCGTGCGCAGCTCGGGCGTGGCGAGCTGCTCCACCGGTTTCGCGCGCTCGCGCAGCACCGGATGCCCCATCCTCAGCACCTCACGCACCGTCATGGCGTTCCACCGCTTTCGCGACGATCAAACGGACCTTTGCCATCGTCTCCTCGACCACCCGCCCGATCTCCTGCACCGAGATGCACTTTGCGCTGGCACCGCGGCCGGCGGCGGGGTTCACAACCACAGTGATGGCGGCGTAAGGCAATTTCAACTCCCGCGCGAGCGCCGCTTCCGGCATCAGCGTCATGCCGACCATGGTGGCGCCATCGCGATCGAGGCGGTCGATCTCGGCCTTGGTCTCGAGCCGAGGGCCCTGGACCGCCCCATAGGTGCCGCCATCGACCACCGGCACGCCCGCGGCGGCGGCGGCGGCGCGCAGCATCTGGCGCGTCTCCTCGTCGAAGGGGTAGGTGAAGTCGATGTGCGTCACCGGCTGCTCGGCGCCCTCGAAGTAGGTCGAGGGCCGGCCCCAGGTGTAATCGATGATCTGGTCCGGCAGCGCCAGCGTGCCCGCGCCCAGGTCCGGGGCGATGCCGCCCACGGTAGCCACTGCGATGACGCGTGTGACGCCGAGGTGATTGAGCGCCCAGAGGTTGGCGCGGTAGTTGACCTCGTGCGGCGCAAAGATGTGGCCGTAGCCGTGGCGCGCGAGGAACACCGCATCGGCCTTGCCGATGTGGCCGAAGGTGACCGGGCCGGAAGGCTCGCCGTAGGGCGTGCGCACGATCTCGCGGCGGGTGATCTCCAGGTTGGCGAGCTGCGTGAGTCCGCTGCCGCCGATGACCGCGATCATCTCTAGTGGTCTTTCAGCGCATAGATGGCCGGCAGGTTGCGCCACAGGCCGTAGGCATCCATGCCGTAGCCGAACACGTAGCGGTTCGGCACGGTGATGCCGACGAAATCGGCGGTGACCGGCTTCTTCTTGCCGAGGTCCTTGTCCGCGAACACCGCGCTATGGAAGGAGGACGCGCCCATCTCGAGAAGCTTTCCGCGGATCGCGGCGAGCGTGATTCCTTCGTCGAGGATGTCGTCCAGCACCAGCACCGTGCGCCCGCGCACATTGTCGCGCGGCGCGAGCCGCCAGGTGATGTCGCGCCCCTGGATGTCGTTGTTGTAGCGGGTCACCTCGATGGCGCCGAACTCCAGCGGGAAGGCGAGCCGCGGCAGGAGCTGCCCGGTGAAGACCGCGGCGCCGCCCATCACCGAGAGCACGATCGGAAAGCGGTCGTGCAGCAGCGCGGTGATCTCCTCGGCCATCCGCGCCACCGCCTGCTCGACGGACTGCGCGTCGCAGATCATGTCGGCTTCCTGCAACAGGCGCATGGCCTCCTTCTGTGCTTTCACGATGTGTGTCCCTGCGCCGATCCCGGCACCGTGGCGAGGAACGCGCGGAAGTCGTCCGCGAGCTCGGGGTGCTTCAAGGCATAGTTCACGGTCGCCTGCAGGTAGCCCAGCTTCGAGCCGCAGTCGTAGCGCCGGCCCTGGAACTCGTAGCCGAACACCGCCTCGTCGCGCAGCAGGCGCCCGATGGCGTCGGTGAGCTGGATCTCGCCGCCCGCGCCGCGGCGCAGGTTCTCGAGGAAATGAAAGATCCGCGGGCTCAGGATGTAGCGGCCGACGACGCCGTGCGTGGAGGGCGCGTCCTCGGGTTTCGGCTTCTCGACGATGCCGTTCAGCTTCGAGATCCGGTCGCCCACACTCTCGGCGGTGACGATGCCGTAGGACGCGGTGTCTTCGCGCGGCACATCCTGCACCGCGATCACGCTGCCGCCGTGCTTGCCCTGGGCCTGGACCATCTGCTTCATGACCGGGACGTGGGCGTCGATCAGGTCGTCGGCGAGGATTACCGCGAAGTGCTCGTCGCCGATGAGATGCCGCGCGCACATCACCGCATGGCCGAGGCCGAGCGCCTCGGCCTGGCGGGTGTAGGTGCAGGTGATGCCGGCATCGAGCAGCCCGCGCACCTCCTTCAGCAGCTTGTTCTTGCCGTGGGCCTGCAGCTCGGCTTCCAACTCGTAGGCCTTGTCGAAATGGTCCTCGATGGTTCGTTTGCCGCGCCCGGTGATGAAGATGAGGTCGGTGATGCCCGCAGCCACCGCCTCCTCCACCGCGTACTGGATGAGGGGCTTGTCGACGATCGGCAGCATCTCCTTGGGAGACGCCTTGGTGGCGGGCAGGAAGCGCGTGCCGAGACCCGCGACCGGGAATACCGCCTTGGTGATCTTTTTCATCTACGGTGCTCGCCTTTCGCGAAACCCTGTCCAGCGTCTGATCCCTCTGCCCTGGGAGAGGGTTGGGGAGGGGGCGGTCATTTCCACCGCAGCATTGCGAGGAACCCATCTTCGTCCAGTACCGCGACGCCGAGCTCCTGCGCCTTGTCGAGCTTCGAACCGGAGTCCGCCCCGGCGACGACGTAATCGGTCTGCTTCGATACCGAGCCGCTCACCTTGCCTCCCGCGGCCTCGATCTTTTCCTTCGCTTCGTCGCGACCCATGGACGGGAGCGTACCGGTGAGGACCACGATTTTACCTGCGAAGGGACCCGCAGTGGCGGCCCGGCGGGCGGGAGCGCCCTCGCTCCAGCGCACGCCCGCGGCGCGCAGCTGCTCGATCACCTCGCGGTTGTGCGATTCGCGGAAGAAGCCGGAGATCGACTCGGCGACGATCGGCCCCACGTCCGGCGCCTCCTGCAACTGCTCGAAGTTCGCGTCCATCAGCGCGTCGAGGTTGCCGAAATGGCGGGCAAGGTCCTTGGCGGTCACCTCGCCCACGTTGCGGATGCCGAGTGCGTAGATGAAGCGCGGGAGGGTCGCCTGCTTGCTCTTCTCGATGCCGGCGATCACGTTGGCCGCCGATTTTTCCGCCATGCGCTCGAGCTCGGCGAGCTTCGCAACCCCCAGCTTGTAGAGTTCGGCGGGCGTGCGCACCAGGCCCGCGTCCACGAGCTGGTCGACCAGCTTGTCGCCCAGGCCCTCGATGTTCATCGCGCGGCGGCCGGCGAAATGCAGCAGCGACTGCTTGCGCTGCGCCGGGCAGATGAGCCCGCCGCTGCAGCGCGCCACCGCCTCGTCCTCGGAGCGCACGACCGCCGAGCCGCACCGCGGGCATTTCTGCGGCATCTCGAACCAGTCGGACTTCTGGCGCGGGCCCGGCCGGGTCACGCGCGCCACTTCCGGGATCACGTCGCCGGCGCGGCGCACCACCACCAGGTCGCGCTTCCAGATGTCCTTGCGACGTATCTCGTCCTCGTTGTGCAGCGTGGCGTTGACGATGGTGGTGCCGCCGACGAACACCGGCTTCAGGCGCGCGACCGGGGTGAGCGCCCCGGTGCGCCCCACCTGGATCTCGATCGTCTCCAGCTCGGTGGAAGCTTCCTCGGCGGGAAACTTGTGTGCCACCGCCCAGCGCGGCGCGCGCGAGACGAAGCCCAGGCGCTGCTGGTCGGCGAAGCGGTTGACCTTGTACACCACGCCGTCGATGTCGTAGGCGAGGCCGGGGCGCTTGCCGCCGACCTCGCGATAGAACGCGACAAGGCCCTCGGCTCCCTTCGCAACGCGGCGGTCCGCGGCAACCGGAAAACCCATCGCGGCGAGCGCGTCGAGGAGCTTCGCGTGCGTGTCCGGTGCGGCGTAGCCCTCGCTCGCACCGATCCCGTAGGCGAAGAAGGACAGGCGCCGCTGAGCGGTGAGGCGCGGGTCGAGCTGCCGCAGGCCCCCGGTGGCGGCGTTACGCGGGTTCACGAAGGTCTTCTCGCCCGCCGCCGCCGCGCGCTGGTTGATCGCCTCGAAATCGCGCCGCTTCATCAGCACCTCGCCGCGCACCTCGAGGAGCCGCGGCGGCTTCTTCATTTCCAGCCGCAATGGCAGCGAGCGTACGGTACGCAGGTTGGCGGTCACCTCCTCGCCCACGGAGCCGTCGCCGCGAGTCGCTCCCTGCACGAACAGGCCATCCTCGTAGGCGAGGGTCACCGCGAGGCCGTCGAATTTGAGCTCGCAGGCGTAATCCACCGCCTCCAGCTCCAGGC
This sequence comes from Usitatibacter sp., assembly GCA_039929025.1. Classification (GTDB taxonomy): domain Bacteria; phylum Pseudomonadota; class Gammaproteobacteria; order Burkholderiales; family Usitatibacteraceae; genus Usitatibacter. The sequence continues at coordinate 5,614 of JBDSRZ010000028.1, forward strand.
CGTCGCGGCAACGCCGGTCGAAAGCGGCGACGTCTGCTTCGTCGAAGGCGTTCGCGAGCGACAGCATCGGCACGCGATGCGGGACCTCGGCGAAGCCTTCGCTCGGTCGGGAGCCCACGCGCTGCGTGGGAGAGTCGGCGCTCGCGAGCTCAGGATGTCCGGCCTCGAGCTTTGCCAGCTCCTGGAAGAGGCGGTCATAGTCGGCGTCGGTGATCTCGGGAGCGGCCTCGTTGTAGTAGAGGCGGTTGTGGCGCTCGAGCTCCCGGCGCAGTTGTCGTACGCGTCTCGCCTGCGCCGGGGATGCCTTCGCCGCCATGGTGCCGCGTCGCTAGGAGAAGAGCCGCCGCGCGAGCGCGCCGCCGGCGGGCACGCCGAAACTTTCCATGTCGTTGACGATGTTCTCCAGCGAGCGCCTGAGCGAGGCGAGGCCGGCTTCGGTGAGCGGCTTGCGGTTGTCGTCCACCAGCTGCGCGGTGAGGTTGTCGGCGAAGATCGCGGCCACCTGCACCATGTCGGCGAGAGTCGCGGCCGGATCTGCGACCTGCGGCAGGTCGAGCGCGAAGGTGAGGCCGGCGTAGTGGTGCGGCGACGCCTTCCCCGGCGCCTCGGCGATGCCGCGCACCGTGAACTCCACCGTGCCGTCGCCCGCGAAGCTCACCAGCTCGCCCGAAGCGGTCTCGGAGAGCCCGTGCTCCAACGCGAGCGACTTCACCCGGGAGACCGGCAGGTTGGCGCCGAACTGGCCGACCACGTTCACCGCGACCTCGATGTCGGCCTCGGCGCAGAAGCGGTCGAGGTCGACCGCACGATCAGCGGCGGCGGCCGGGGACTCGCGCTGCGACACGGCGATGACGCTCGCGGCGAACTCCGCGATCGCCTGGTTGAAGCGTTCGATCTCCTCCTCGGCGAGCGGCCCGGCCCGGCTCGCGAGCTGCAGGCCGACGCGCAGTTCGCGCCAGCTCTGCCGGGGGGAGCTCTCGATGGGGTGCCATTGCTCGTCGACGATGCCCTCGAGGTGCAGCGGCGTGCGGTGGACGCGCAGCGATTCGATCAACGGTTCCAGCTGCTCGCGCATGATCGGGTCGTCGGCGAGGATCAACGCCACGGTGTCGATCTTGCCGGAGATCTCCGCCGCGGGACCGCTGCCGGCCTCCAGTTCCTCGGGGTCTTCGTTGCGCGGCGGAGCGACCTCGACGGGCTCGACCGACGCGCCCGCCGGCATCCGCCCCATCACGGGCTCCTGCCGCTCGCCCGCCTTGGGCGCGTCGAAGAGCGAGTCCGGCGGACGGCCACCAAAGGCCTTCTCCGCCTTGCCGCGCGCGCGCTTCTCCTGCCACACGTTGAACGCGATCACCGCAAGGACGAACACCGCCCCGCCGGCGAGAAGTGCGAGCTGCAGGTCACTCATTGGCAGTAAACCCTTGGAACACGGATGAACACGGATAACAGCGGATAAAACGGATACTTGACTGTCGTGCCGATTGATTCACTACTTCATCCCGCCAGCCACTCACGCCGCCTGTTTCCTGGCGAGTTCCATCGCCGCCTCGATATCCACTTCCACGATCCGCGACACGCCCGGCTCCGGCATCGTCACCCCGACCAGCTGGCTCGCGAGCTCCATGGTGATCTTGTTGTGGGTGATGAACAGGAACTGGGTCTGCGCGGACATCTGCCGCACCAGCTGGCAGAAGCGCTCGGTGTTGGGATCGTCGAGCGGCGCGTCGACCTCGTCCAGCAGGCAGAAGGGCGCCGGGTTCAGCTTGAAGAGGGCGAACACGAGCGCGATCGCGGTGAGCGCTTTCTCCCCACCGGAGAGCAGCTGGATCGACTGGGTCTTCTTCCCCGGGGGCTGGGCGAACACCTGCAGCCCTGCGTCGAGGATCTCCTCGCCGGTGAGCTTCAGGCTCGCTTGCCCGCCGCCGAAGAGCTCGGGGAACATCTCGCTGAAGTTGCCACTCACGATCTCGAAGGTCGCCTGCAGCAGCTCGCGCGTCTCGCGGTCGATGCGCTTGATCGCGGATTCGAGCGTCGCCACCGCCTGGGTGAGGTCGAGGGCCTGGGCGTCGAGGAAGTTCTTGCGCTCGCGCGCGGTGCCGAACTCGGAAAGCGCCGCCAGGTTCACCGGGCCCAGGGCCGCGATCTCCTCGGTCAGGCGATTGATCTCCGCCTGCATCCCCTTCGAGCCCACGCGCCGCTCGATCTGCTCGGCCATCGCCTCGCGCGTGACACCCGCTTCGTGCAGTTGCTGCGCGTATTGCTCTGCGTGGGTGGCGGCCTCCTGCTCCTTCACCCGCAGTTCGGTGATCTTCTCGCGCAGCGGATCCAGGTTCTGCTCCACCGCCATGCGCCCTTCCTCGAGCGAGCGCAGCTCATCCGTAATGTGCTCGAGGCCCGAGCGGGCATCGGCGAGCACTCGCTCGCGCTCGCTCTTCACCGTGAGCGCCGCCTGCAGCTTGTCGCGCACCTGGCCTTCTTCGAGCTCGGCCAGCTCCGCGCTCACGCCCTCGCGGTTGGTCGCGAGGGTCGCCAGCCGCTCGCCGAGCGACACCGCCATGCGCGCATGGGAGTCGACCTTCTCGTGGCAGCTGCGCTCGTGGAACTGCGCTTCCGAGAGGGCGCGCTCAGCGGTGGAGACCGCGACGCGGGCAGCGTCGAGATCGCCTTGCGCCTGCCTGGCGCGCGCCTCCAGCCCCTGGAGGCGCTGCACCACTTCCTCGATCTTCTGCGAACCGGCGTGCAGCGCGTGCTGCGCTTGCGACATCTCAAGGCGCTCGCGACCGTCTTCCTCCTCGAGCGTCGCCAGCTCCTCGCGGATCGACTCGCGGCGCTGTTCGGCCTGTTGGGAGCTCTGCGCCAGCTTCAGGTACTCGACCTCGAGCGAATGGCTCTGCTGCCGCGAGCGCGTGAGCTCCTCGCGCAGCGACCCGGCGCGGGCTTGCGCCTCACCCGCGTCCCGCTCGAGCGTACGCAGCCCGGACTCGACGTCCGCGCGCGTGTTGGCCAGCGTGGGGATGCGCCCCTGCAGGTCCTCGATCTCGCGCTGGCGCTGCAGCACGCCATGCAGCTCCGACTGCGGGCCGTGGAAGACCACGCCCTGGCGGCTGAAGAGGTGCCCGGATTTCGCGACCAGCAATCCGCCCGGCGGCAGGACGCGGGCGAGCGCCATGCCGTCCTCGCCCTCGGGAAGGATGAAGACGTTTGCGAGCGCATCGCGCAGGTAGGCCATCACGCCGGTGCGACTGCTCGACACCACCGATGCCAGCGGCTTCAGGTGCGAGGTCGACGATGGCGCGTCGGGCGCGCCGCGCTCGACGAAGACTGCGAAGTTGCCGGGGGGCGCGTCGCGCAGCAGCTCGGGCAGGTTGGTGTCGTCCGCCAGGCGCGCCGCGTTGAGGCGCACGCCCAGCGCCGCTTCGACGGCATCGTCCCAACCGGCATCGACGTGGATCGCCTGCCAGAGGCGCTGCGCGCGCTCCAGGGCATGGGCCTGGATCCAGTCCTTCAGCTTCGAGTCGGTATCGAGGCGCGCCTGCTGCGCCTGCAGCGCCTTCATGGAGGCCTCGAGGCCCGCAAGCTCGCGCGTGGCTTCCTGCAGGCGCGAGTTGGCGCCGCGGCGCTGCTCCTCGAAACCGGGCAATCGCGCCTCGGCCTCGCGCAGCTCGAGCTCCAGTTGCTGCACGCGCGCGCTCCGATCCTCTCGTTGCGCTACCAGCCCTGCCAGCCTCGCGGGCTCGGGGAACACCAGCGCCATGTTTTCCTGCTTCAGGCGGTTCTTGCGCGCCTCGATCTGCGCCAGGAGCTTCAGCGCATGGGATTCGCGCGTCTCGTGCACGCCCTGCGCCTGCTCGGCGCTATTCATCTCGCCCTCGGTCGCGCGCACTTCGGTCGCCGCCCGGGTGGCGGCGGCTTCGGCCGCGGGGAGCGCTACCCGTGCCTGGGCGAGCTCGCCCTCGCGCGCGCCGATCGAGGCCTGTGCGGTGTCGATTTCGGAGCGCCAGCGGTCGCGCTCGGCGGCGGCGGCGGCGATGCGGCGCTCGAAGTCGAGCGCCTCGCGCGAGATCGCCTCCAGCTGCGCGGCCATGCGGCGGCGGTTCTCGGCGAGGAAGTTGATCTCCTGCTCGAGCGACTGCACCTCGGCGTTGGCCGAATAGAGCGCGCCCTGAAGCTCCTGCAGGCGGTCGGTGCCCTCGTAGTGCTTGCCGCGCAGCTCTTCCAGCGCGCGCTCCGATTCGCGCAGCCTCGCCATCTCGGCCTCGAGCGCGACCGTGACCTTCTGCACCTCGTTCGAGTAGCGGTTCTTCGCCTGCTCGGCCTCGCGCAGCCGGGTGAAGGCGAGCAGGTTGTGGTTCAACGCGAGCTGGGCCTGGAGGTCCTGGTACTTCGCGGCCACATCGGCCTGCTGCGCCAGGTGCTCGAGCTGGGTGCCGAGCTCCGACTGGATGTCCGCTACGCGGGAAAGGTTCTCACGCGTGTCCTCGAGCCTCAGCTCGGTCTCGCGGCGGCGCTCCCGGTACTTCGACACCCCCGCGGCTTCCTCGAGGAACACGCGCAACTCCTCTGGCTTCGAGGTGATCACGCGGGAGATCATCCCCTGCTCGATGATCGAATAGGCGCGCGGACCGAGGCCGGTGCCGAGGAAGATGTCCTGCACGTCGCGGCGGCGTACGTGCGTGCCATTGAGGTAATAGTTGGAGTCGCCCTCGCGCGTGAGGACGCGCTTCACGCTGATCTCGGAGTATCCGGCCCACGCACCGCCGATGCGGCCGAGCGCATTGTCGAACACCAGCTCCACCGAGGCACGGCCCACGGGCTTGCGATCCGCGGAACCGTTGAAGATCACGTCGTGCATGTGCTCGCCACGCAGTTGCCTGGCGGACGATTCGCCCAGCACCCAGCGCACCGCGTCGATCACGTTGGACTTGCCGCACCCGTTGGGCCCGACCACGCCGACCAGCTGGCCGGGAACGGCGATGGTGGTCGGCTCGACAAAGGATTTGAAACCGGAAAGCTTGACGCAGGTGAGTCTCAAGGCGGGGCTCGCTGGATGCAGGCATCGAAAACCGGGGACAGACTCCCTATTCGCCGGATGGCGCGATCCATTGCGCGGGAATCAAGGAGTCCGTCTCCGGTTTTCAAAGTAAGTCATTGTTTTTAAGGCTCTGCGGAAATCCGGACCTTCAGTAGAATGCAATTTTACCGGAACCGAACCGCGCTTCCCAATGGCCAAGCCAAGCATCTCGCTGGACACGTTTCCCAACCCCCGGCCGGAGCGCGACTTCGCGATCCACATGCGGATCCCGGAATTCACCTGCCTCTGCCCCAAGACCGGGCAACCGGATTTCGCCACGCTCTACCTCGACTACGTCGCCGACACGAAATGCATCGAGCTGAAGAGCCTCAAGCTCTATGTATGGTCTTTCCGCGACCGGGGGACCTTCCATGAAGCGGTCACCAACGAGATCCTCGATACGCTCGCCGCGGCGACGCAGCCGCGCTTCATGCGGCTCACCGCGAGGTTCTTCGTGCGCGGCGGGATCTTCACCACCGTCGTCGCCGAGCACCGCGCGAAAAAGTGGAAGGGCGAGCCGCCACCGCCTCTGCGGATCACGCAGGATCCCTCGACCTGAGCAGCACCCGCATCGCCTCGCCCTCGATCCAAGCGGGCGGGTAGAATCGGGCGATGCCCGTCATCGACGTGAGCATCGTCACCTACGCGCCCGACCTCGCACTGCTTCAGCGCCTGCTCGCGAGCCTCGCCGAGCCGGCGCCGCGGGCGATCCTCCGCAACGTCTTCATCCAGGACAACAGCGCCGACGAAACGATGGCGGACCGCATCGCCGCGCTCCCCGAGCTGCAGCCGAACGGCGCTTTTGCCGCGGTGAGCATCGAACGCTCTGGCCGTAACCTCGGCTTCGGACGCGGTCACAACGCCAATGCGCGCCGCGGCGCGGCACCCTACCTCCTGGTCGCCAACCAGGACTGCGTGCTCGAGCCAGGCGCCCTCGCGGGGCTGGTCGAATGCGCCGAGAGCTCTGGCGGCGACGTGGCCGCATGGGAGATGCGCCAGATCCCCTACGAGCATCCGAAGGCCTATGACCCGGTATCGCTGGAGGTGTCGTGGGTGAGTGGCGCCGCCACCCTCTTCCGGCGCGCCGCCTTCGACGGGCTCCGGGGCTTCGAGCCGCGCATCTTCATGTACGGCGAGGATGTCGACCTGTCCTGGCGGCTGCGGGCGAACGGCTGGCGCCTCCTGTACCAGCCGCGTTTCGCCGTAATGCACCGTACGTATAGCGTGCCCCATGAGGAGAAGCCGCTGCAGCTCTTCGAGGGCGTGCTGGTGAACCTCTGCCTGCGCGCGCGCTACGGCGGCCCGGCGGAGGCGCTGCGTGGGCTCGCGACCCTCGCGCGCGAGGCGGCGCGGCCCGGGGCGGTGCTCGCGCGGCGCTGGGGGTTGATGAAGGCGGGCCTGCGCTTCCTGCTGCGGGCCCCGTACTTCGCGACAACGCGCGTCGCGGCGCAGGGCCGCTTCCGCCCGATCTTCGCCGGCTGGGACTACGAGCAGCATCGCGACGGTGCGTTCGTCACCTTCGCCTCCCGGCGCGATACCGAGCCGGGCGGCGAGCCGTTGGTGTCGATCCTGATCCGCACCTGCGGGCGCCCAGCGTGGCTGCGGCAGGCGCTTGCCTCCTGCCTCGGGCAGACCTATCGTAACCTCGAGGTGGTGGTGATCGAGGGCGGCGAGGATCGCAGCCGCGCGGTCGTGGAAGAGTTCTCGCAGCGCCTGCGCATTCGTTATCACGCCACCGGGGTTGCCAGCGGCCGGGCACGCAACGGCAACATCGCGCTTCAAATGGCGAAGGGCGAGTGGCTGAACTTCCTCGACGACGACGACCTCTTCTTCGCCGACCACGTCGAGGTGGTTCTCGCCGCGGCGCTGCGCGCCAACGCCGCAGGCGCATACGGTCTGGCTTGGGAGGCCCACACGCGCTGCCTCGATCGCGAGAACGCGCGCTTCGAGGAGGTCCGCAACCACACTCGCCACGCGCAGGGATTCGACCGCATGCTGCTTTGGGACCACAACTACCTGCCGATCCAGTCGGTCATCTTCCATCGCCGCCTCTACGATCGCCACGGCGGCTTCGACGAGGGCATGGACCAGCTGGAGGACTGGAACCTGTGGACTCGCTACACCCTGGACGACGACTTCGTGATGGTGCCGAAGACCACCTCCAAGTACCGCGTGCCCGCCGATGCGCGCGAGGCCGCCGACCGCCAGGCGATGCTGGACCGGGCCTATGCCGCCGCGCTGGAACGCCAGAGCGCGATGCGCGGGGCGTTCTCGCCGCAGGACGTGCTCGTCATGGCGCGGCGCTACGCCCGCAGCCGCCGGCTGCTCGCGCGCGTCGCCAACCGCCTGCCGGTCGCCGACCGCGTGCTGCGCCGCATGGAGCTCATCGAATGAGCGGGCTCGAATTCACCGGCGAGCGCTTCATCCCCGGCACCCGCGGCGAGATATGGATCGAGCATTGGCACCGCTACCATTTCGCCATGCGCTGGGCCCATGGCAAGCGCGTCCTCGACGTCGCCTGCGGCGAGGGCTACGGCTCGGCGCTGCTCGCGCGCACCGCCCGGCAGGTGACGGGCATCGACGTTTCGCAGGCGGCCGTCGACCACGCGGTCGGGGCCTATGCCGAGGTGGCCAACCTCTCCTTCAAAAACGGCTCCTGCGCGCAACTGCCGCTGGCGGACGCCAGTGTGGACCTGGTGGTGTCCTTCGAGACGATCGAGCACATCACCGCGCAGGAAGAGTTCCTGGACGAGATCGCGCGTGTGCTCGCCCCCGGCGGCGTGCTGCTGCTCTCCTGCCCCAACAAGCTCGAGTACAGCGACCGGCGCGGATTCGCCAACGAGTTCCACGTGAGGGAGCTGTATCGGGGCGAGCTCGAGGCGCTGGTGGCGGCGCGCCTGCCCGCGATCGCGTGGTACGGGCAGAAGCCGTCGTTCTTCTCGGTGATTGCGCCGGAAGCGCCCGCCGCCTCGGCGCAGCTCGTGGAAGTGGAGGAAAGCGATCCCGCGCACGCCGGGACCGCGCTCTCCGATCCGCTTTACTTCCTGCTCGCCGCCAGCCGCGAGCCGCAAGCGCTGGACGCGGTGCCGCGGACCCTTGCCGTGCTGTCCGACCGCGGCGAATGGGTGCGGCGCGACTACGAGAAGGTGATGCGCTGGATGCAGGAAGGCGCGGTGCATCGCCAGCAGCTCGAGGAGAAGATCCGGGAGTTCGAGCGCGAGCGAGAGGCGCAGCGCGTTACCCTGCACGAGCGCAACGACGCGCGGCCGCAAGGCTGGCGCGAATGGCTTGCCTGGCCGTTCGCGCGGCTGCGCCGCCGAAGCGGCTAGCGCCGTGCGGCGGCGAGCTCCAGCAGCGGCGCCAGCGCGTGCGCCGCCGCCTCGGGCGAAAAGTGGCGGGCGACATGCTCGATTCCCGCGCGTGACAGCCGGGCCCACAGCGCCTCGTCGGCATACAGCCGCTCCACGGCCGCGGCGAACGCGTCCGGGTCGTCGGCCACCAGGACTTCGCTTCCATCGGCAAGTCCCATGCCCTCAACCGAGACGCTGGTGGCCACCACCGGCAGGCCGTGCGCCAGCGCCTCGCCCACTTTGCCCTTGATGCCCGCACCGTAGCGCAGCGGCGAGACCGAGACGCGGCAGCGCTCGAGCCACGGCGCCATGTCGGGCACCTGTCCGACCACCTCCAGCCCCTCGACCGCGAGCGACGCAAGCGCCGCCGGCGCGCCGCTGCCGACGATGTACGTCGCCACTCCAGGCAGGCGGCGCCGAAGCCGCGGTGCGATGGCGCGCGCGAAGTGAAGCGCCGCATCGACGTTGGGCGTGTGGCGGAAGCCGCCCACGAGAAGCAATCCTGCGCGCGCCGCGAATGGCTTGACCGGGGCCACGGGGACATGGATGGTCGCCAGGACCATGACCCTGGCCTCGGGCACTTCGCGCAGGACGATCTCACGCTCGCGCTCGCTCACCGCCCAGGTGACGTCGCTCGCGCGAACGCACGCCACTTCCTCGCGATAGATCGCCTCGGCGCCTTCGCCCAGGAACGCGGCGGGATCGAGCTCCGCGCGGCGGCGCTCGCGCACGAAATGCAGGTCGACGGTATCGAAGACCACGAGCGCCCGCGGCGCGCGGCGCCGCACCTCCTCCAGGTGTCGCGCCGCCACGGCGTGGCGTGAAAGGATCACGATGTCGAGCTCACCGCCGCGCACGGCAAGCAGCTCATCCAGCGCCGAGCGCTCCTGCTCGCACGCGAAGGCGACCTCGCAGCCCATGGCGCGCATCACCTCGATCAGGCGCGTCGCGCGGAGCGAGCCGGCGTCCTGGTCAGGCGTGAGGGGCTCCGCATCGATGAGGAGCACGCGGTGGCGCGTGGCCCCGTGGGCTGCCAAGGTCCGCGGCAGAGCGATGGGCGCTGCGGGCGCCCCGGGAGGAACGGTCGGCGCGTGCAACAGGTGCTTCACGCGGTGAGCGACGGCCCGCAGCGGGGCGGTGAACCGCCAGAAGGTGCTGCCCTCGAGCGCCGCGATGCGCGCGCGCGCGGCCTCGAGCTCCGCCAGCAGCTCGCGTTCGCGACGCTGGAACTGGCCGCGCGCATCGTCCAGGCGGATCTGCGCCGCGACGGCATCGACACGGTTGTCGTCATCGGGCATCAAGGTGCGGGGCCTCGCGAAGGAGCGGCGATTCTAGCAGCGGCGCATGGGAGAATGCGGCCCACCGCTGCCGCACGGCGACCAACCCCTTGCTCGACACCCACCATCCCGAAGAAAGCGTGCGCTCGAGCGCGGGCCAGATCGACGGCGTCGAAGCATTGCGCGCGCTCGCCGTCACCTGGGTGGTGATGTTCCATTACTTCGTGGTGCGCGATGCCGCGGCAGGCGACCCGTGGAATGCGTGGGTGGCGGCGACCGGACCGGCGAGCGTGGTGGTGCGTAACGGCCCCCTCGGCGTGGACCTCTTCTTCATCATCACCGGCTTCCTCCTCGTCATGCCATGGGCGCGCAGCGCGCTCGAAGGCCTGCCGCCGCCGAGCGCGCGCCACTTCCTCGTGCGCCGCGTGCGCCGCATCGTCCCGGCCTACTACGTGCAGCTGCTGCTGCTGCTCGGGGTGTTCCTGCCGTTGCTGCAGGGCGTGCAGCACGCGTGGGCGGAGCGCGGGTTCATCGCCTACAACGCCGTCGCGCACGCCACCTTCCTGCACTACACCACGCCGCTGTCGAGCGCGTCGCTGTCACTCAACGGCGCGCTCTGGTCGCTCACGCTCGAGGCGCAGTTCTACCTCCTGCTGCCGTTGCTGGCGCCCCTCTTCGTGCGGGCACCCGTCGCCTGGGCCGTGGCCCTGGGCGCCCTCGCCTGCCTGTGGCGCTGGCTCGCGCTGAACGACTTGGGCGGCCTGGTGGCGATCGAGATGGCGCTCGGCAACCGCTGGGCAGTGCCGGAAGAGGCCATCCGTCACCTTCTCCATACGCAACTGCCGGGATACCTGGGGCACTTCGCGGCCGGCATGGCGATGGGGCTCGCATGGTGGCGCCATCGCGGGCACGTGCCGTCGCGGCTCGAGGAAAGCCTGCGCTGGCTCGCCGCGGCGGCCGGGCTCGCGGCGCTCTACTGGCTGCACGGCCTGGGCGGAGGCGCGCTGCTGGGTTCCGTTGGCTGGTGGCTGGTCTCGCTCGCCGGCCTCGCCGCGCTGGTGTTCGCCTGCGTGGGCGGGGGGCCGATCACGCGCGCCGTGGTCGTCCATCGCCCGCTGCTCTTCGTGGGCCGCGCCAGCTACTCGATCTATCTCTATCACCTGCCGCTGCTGCTCGCGTGGAATCACTTCCGCATTCTCGACGGCAGCGCCTGGTCGCTGCCCTGCTATCTAGCCCTGGTCGTGGCCGCCGGCTGGACGTCCTACCGCCTGGTCGAGCGCCCGTTCCTCAGGCGGGCGGACATCTTGGCCCGCCTATAATTGCGTCCATGAACCCCCGCCTCGACCGCCTCAATCCCTATCCGTTCGAAAAGCTGCGCGCGCTCCTCGGCGGCATCGAGCCGCCGGCGGGCCTCGCTCCCATCTCGCTTGGCATCGGCGAGCCGCAGCACCCCACGCCCGCGCTCATCAAGGATGCCCTCGCGGCGAACGTCCAGGGGCTCGCGCGCTATCCGATGACGCTGGGACTGAGGGAACTGCGCACCGCGATCGCGCAATGGCTCGCGCGCCGCTACGGGCTCGCGTCCATCGACGCCGACCACGAGGTACTCCCCGTGCTCGGCACGCGCGAGGCGCTCTTCTCCATCGGGCAGACGCTGATCGACCCCGACGAGCGCGGCGCGGTGGTGATGCTGCCCAATCCCGGCTACCAGATCTACGAGGGCGCCGCGATCCTGGGCGGCGCGAAGCCCCACTACGTGAACGCGCACGCCGCGCGCGGTTTCGCGAGCGACTGGGATGCGATCCCCGCGGAGACGTGGCGCGCGACGCGCCTGGTCTACACCTGTTCGCCGCACAATCCCACCGGACGGGTGATGCCGCTCGCCGAATGGAAGCGCCTCTTCGAGCTGTCCGACAAGTACGGATTCGTGCTCGTCTCCGACGAGTGCTACAGCGAGATCTACTTCGACGAGGGCGCGCGCCCCCTCGGGGCGCTGCGCGCCGCGAAGGAGCTCGGCCGCGAGGGCTTCCCGCGCCTCGTGGTGATGGGGTCGCTCTCCAAGCGCTCCAACGCGCCGGGGCTGCGCTCGGGGTTCGCTGCCGGCGATCGAGCGCTGCTCGCCAGATTCGTCCTCTATCGCATGTACCACGGCTCGCAGATGAGCAACACGGTGCAGATGGCGTCGATCGCCGCGTGGAACGACGAGGCGCACGTGGTCGAGAACCGCCGCCTCTACCGCGAGAAGTTCGCGACCTTCTACGAGAAGGTGAACCCGGTGCTGCCGCTCACGATGCCGGAGGCCGGCTTCTATTTCTGGGCCGACGTGGGCAGAGCCTGCCCCGGCAATCCTGAAGCCGGGGACGACGCCGCGTTCGCCGCCGCGCTCTTCGCGGCGACCGGCGTCACCGTGCTTCCCGGAAGCTTCGTCGGCCGCGAGGCCGATGGCGTGAATCCGGGCCGCGGTTACGTGCGCATGGCGCTCGTCTCCACCCTCGCGGACGCCAACGAGGCGGCCACGCGCATCGCCGCCTTCGCGCGCTCGCTCGAGCCCTCGCTCAGCGCCTCCCGGGGATGACCCGGGAATTCTTCAGCAGAATCACTTGCCAGGGCCATCCATGACCGACCTCCAGCAGACCATCGAAGGCGCCTTCGACAAGCGCGCCGAATACTCCGCCTCCAGCGCACCCGCCGAGGTGCGCAGTGCCGTGGAGGCGGCGCTTGCCATGCTCGACCGTGGCGAAGCGCGGGTCGCCGAGAAGCAGGGTGCCGAATGGATCACCCACCAATGGCTGAAGAAGGCGGTGCTGCTGTCCTTCCGGCTGCGCGACAACGCGGTGGTCGACGGCGGCTTCACCCACTATTTCGACAAGGTGGACTCGAAATTCGCCAACTTCTCCCATGCCGACTTCGCTGCGGGCGGCTATCGCGTGGTGCCGCCCGCGGTGGCGCGGCACGGCGCCTTCCTCGCG
>JBDSRZ010000029.1:0-2807 GCA_039929025.1 Usitatibacter sp.
TTCGGAAAAATCGACTCCGACACCATTTATTTCGGCGGCACGAGGGCGTGCAGGCGAGGGTCGAAGCGAAACACCTGTGGGTCGTCCGGATCGACGGTGACCTTGACCCAGCCGATGAACGGGCTACCGAACGTCTCCAGGCGCACGAGGTTGTGGATCGGGTTGCCGAGGGTGTCGAGGAAGGGCTGGTCCACCCTCTGGTTGTGTGTGTCGCCATGCACGAACAGCACTGGCCGCTTCACGCGGCGCGCCGAGTCCTGCACCTGGCGCAGCAGCGCGTCGTAGGCACGATGCCGCGAGTGCCACGGATTCGCCTGGAGCAGGATCACCAACGCGCGCGTTTCGGAGCGCTCGCTCGCCCGGACGGCCTGTTCCAGCCATAGCCCGTTCGCCTCGTTGCGGCAGCGCGCCTCGGCGTCGTTCGCGCGATCGTGGCCGGTGTTGTTCTCGCTCCCGGGCACGTTGAGCGTCACGAAGCGCACGCCGCCGCGCGTCCAGAAGCGGTTCTCGGGATAGGGGCCGCAGCGGCAGCCTTCGGGCCCCTCGATGCAGCGATCCTGCACCATCATCTCGAGCCTCCGCGCCCCGAGCGAGTAGCGATCGGAGAAGAAGACCTCGCGCAGCCGTTCCAGGCGCTCCAGGGGATCGCGCATGCCGCTTTTCTTCCGACGGCAGTCGGTCCACTCGTTGTCGCCCGGCGTGTATATCAACGGGTGGGCGGAGCTGTCGAACTCGAGCTTGCGGCGCGCGTAGAGCTCATCGGTGCAGTCCCGCCCGCCGGTGATGTCTCCCACGTGCACCACGAAGGCGAGGTCCTCGCGATTCACGCGCGAGAGCATCTCGACGAAGGCGATCTCCTCGCGCGGGTTGTACTGAGTGTCGCCCATCACGCCGAATGCGAAGGCGTCGGGATGCGTGGGGGTGACGGAAGCGCAACCGCAGAGACAAAGGGCGAGGAGCGCCGCCGCGCCCCTAATCATCCGCGAGGCCCTTCAGCCGGTAGAGCGCGGCGAGCGCCTGCCTGGGGCTCAGCTCGTCGGGCTTCATTTCGGCAAGCGCCCTGCGCAGCTCGTCTTCGCTGCGGGCTTGCGGTGCGGCCGAGAAGAGGTCCGGCTGCGCGCTGCCGGGACGAAGCTGCTTCTCGAGCTCGGCCAGGTGGCGCCGCGCGGCGCGCACCACGTCCTTGGGGATGCCGGCCAGGTGCGCCACGTGGATGCCGTAGGAACGGTCTGCCGGGCCGTTTTCCAGCCGGTGCAGGAAGACGATGCGATCCTTGTGCTCGACCGCGTCGAGGTGCATGTTGGCGACCTGCGGCAGGATCGATGCGAGCTGTGTGAGCTCGAAGTAGTGGGTCGCGAAGAGTGTGTAGCAGCGCACCACCTCGGCGAGGTGGCGCGCCACCGCGTAGGCGAGGGCTAGGCCGTCGAAGGTCGAGGTGCCGCGCCCGATCTCGTCCACGAGCACGAGGCTCCGCGGCGTCGCGTTGTTGAGGATCGACGCGGCTTCGGTCATCTCGACCATGAAAGTCGAGCGGCCGCCGGCCAGGTCGTCGGAGGCGCCGATACGCGTGAAGATACGGTCGATGGGGCCGAGGCACGCGGACTTCGCGGGCACGAAACTGCCGCAGTACGCGAGCAGCGCGATCTGCGCCACCTGCCGCATGTAGGTCGACTTTCCTCCCATGTTCGGGCCGGTGATCAGCAGCAGTTGGCGCGCGCGGCCGAGGCTCGTGTCATTGGGGATGAAGTCCCCGACCTGGCTCTCCACCACCAGGTGGCGGCCCTCGACGACGTCGATGCGATCCTCGGTAGTGAATTCCGGCCGCGAGAGGCCGAGCAGCTCCGCGCAGGCCGCGAGCGCCCCGTGGGCGTCAAGGCGCGCCGCGGCGTCCGCGATCGCCTGGAGCCGAGCGAGGTGTTCGTTCAGCTCTTCCACCAGGGCCTCGTAGAGCGCCTTCTCGCGAGCGAGCGCGCGCTCCCCGGCGGCCAGCGCCTTGTCCTCGAAGGCCTTGAGCTCCGGCGTGATGAAGCGCTCGGCGTTCTTCATCGTCTGCCGACGCTTGTACTGGACCGGCACTTTGTCGAGCTGCCCCTGCGTGATCTCGATGAAGAATCCGTGCACGCGGTTGAATTCCACGCGCAGGTTGGCAATGCCGGTGCGTTCGCGCTCGCGCTTCTCCATGTCGAGGAGGAAGGCGCCACAGTCGTTCTGGATCGCGCGCAGCTCGTCCAGCTCGGCATCGCAGCCGTCGCGGATCACCCCGCCCTCGCGCAGCACCGCGGCGGGTTCGTCCCTCAGCGTGCGGGCGAGGCGATCGTGGAGGACATCGTCAGGCGCGAGGGATTGCGCGAACGCCTCGAGCCCGCCTTGCCCCGCATCCGCGAGCGCCGCGTGCAGGTCGGGAAGGGTGGCGAGCGTGTCGCGCAGCCCCGAGAGATCGCGCGGGCGCGCGCTTCGCAACGCCACCCGCGCCGTGATCCGCTCCACGTCGGTCCAGGGGGCGAACAGCTCGCGCAGTCGCGGGTGCCGCAACCGCGAGGTGGGGTGCGCGAGCGCGTCGATGGCCGCCTGGCGCTCACGCAGCACCCCGATGTCGCGCAACGGATGGTGCAGCCAATGGCGCAGCCTGCGGCTGCCCATCGACGTCGCGCATCGATCGAGCAGCGAGAAGAGGGTGGGCGACTCGGCGCCGGCGAGCGTCTCGGTGATCTCGAGGTTCCTGCGCGTGGGGCCATCCATGAGCACGAACTCGCTCTCGCGCTCGACGCGAAGCCCGGTCACATGCGGCAGGGCCGACTGCTGCGTGT
>JBDSRZ010000030.1:0-49875 GCA_039929025.1 Usitatibacter sp.
AGCTCGAAGTTGCCGAAGCGGATGAACGAGGGCGCCACTCGGCAGACGATGGCGCCGGGCTCCATCTGCGGGCGGCCGTCGTAGAACATGTCGCGCTCGATCAATTCCCCCGTGGCCACCAGGCTCAACGCGCGCGTCGTCGGAACCCCCAGGTGGAACATGGCCTCGCTGCAGAGAAACTCGCGGATCGAGGAGCGCAGCACCGCGCGCCCGTCGGCGGTGCGCGCATAGGGCGTGGGCCCGGCGCCCTTCAGCTGCAGCTCGAAGCGGCCGTTCGCATTCACGACCTCGCCGAGGGAGATTGCGCGCCCGTCGCCCAACTGCCCCGCCCAGTTGCCGAACTGGTGGCCGCCGTAATTCGCGGCGTAGGGCTGCATGCCTTCGAGGAGCCCATTGCCGGCGAACACCTGCGCGAAGCGCGCCGATTGAACCTCGGACTCGGGGATGTCGAGCAGTGCCGCCACTTCCGCCGAATGCGCGATGAGCCGGGGCGCTGCGACCGGCGTGGGCTCGACATGCGAAAAGAGCGCGCCGTGCACCTGCCGCCGCCCGGCTCCCGCCTGCGGGTCGGCAGGAAGCTCGCGCACGAAGGCGTTGTCGAAGCGAAGAGAGCGCATTCGCGAATCTACCCTGTTCGACACCCTCGCAGCCGTGGCGCTATTCGGGCTGAGGATGACGATCGGCTCGTGGCCGCGCCATCGGGCGACGAAACGGGGTATTTTGCCGGATGAAGCTCCCGCTTCCTGTGACGAGTCGCAACGGTGGCGGGCCGAACAACGACCACAAAAACGCACTCTCAACAGGAGGGCACATGTACAAGCGCATCTTGCTGGCGTACGACGGCTCGGGGCCGGGGCAGCTCGCCCTGCTCGAGAGCCGGGGACTGGCCGGGTGGGGCAACGCGCAGCTGCACCTGATCGCGGTGATGCCGCCGCCGGCGGCCTTCATCGGTGGCGAGGGTGGTGTCTACGACCTGGGGCTCGAGGAGCAGGAACGCAAGGAGTACCAGGCAGTGCTCGACGACGGGCTCAAGCGGCTGAAGGACGCCAGACATGCCGCGACCGGCGAGCTGGTGGTGGGCGAGGCGGTGATGGAGATCGTCGCATGCGCCAAACGGCTCAGCGCCGACCTGATCGTGGTCGGCCACAAGCACCTCGACAGCTGGGCGGCTCGCTGGTGGCGAGGCTCGGTTTCCAAGTCGCTGATCGAGCAATCGCCCTGCAACGTGTTGGTGGTGATCACGAAGTAGTCTTCCCCAACGGCGCCGTGATCACCGCGGCTTCGCCCTCCTTCGGCAGCTGCGGCCGGTCGCGCTCCTTCGCCACCAGGCAGAGGAACCCGAGCGGCTCGTCGGCCGCCGAGCGGAACTGGTGCCACGTCATCGGCGGCACGCTCACCAGGTCGTGCAGCGCGAGGTCGTGCGCCCGGTCGCCGACCAGGCACTGCCCCTTGCCGCGGATCACCATCACCGCGTGCACGTGCTCGTGGCGCTCGAGGGTGGTCCACCCGCCGGGCGCCACCTCGAAGTAGCGCAGTTGCGCGGGCGGATCGCTGCTGTCGAAGAGCACCTGCCGCGTCACATCCCTGAACGGCGCGCTGCCCTCCTGCTTGTAGGCAAGGGTGTCCACCTGCTGCCAATGGAAGTCGCCGGTGTGCTTGCGCACCAGGGGTTCGTCGCTCATGCGTCAATCTTACCGGCGCGATGCTACTTCTTCGTCGGGGGCCTGGGCGCCTTCTTCACGGCGGCCTCGGCAGCCTGTGCCATCTTCTGGTGCTCCTGCAGGGCGGGAAGCGTCTTCGCGGCGTACGCCTTCACGTCAGCGTCCTTCGCGTCGTGGGACGCCCTGGTGAAGAGGTCGATGGCTTTCTTGTGGTCCGCGACCATGTGCTGCACGTAGGCCCGGTCGAATTCGGCTCCGCTCAACTTCTGCATCTTCTCGACCTGGCCCTGCTGCTCCCGGGACGGGGCCGAGGGAAGGGACACGCGCTTGCCCGCGGCGAGCGCCTTCAGCTCTTCACTGGCCTTGGCGTGCTCGGCCACCCTGTACGCGGCGAACTTCTTCACCGCGGCATGGGTGCCCTTCTGCTGGGCCACCTTGCCGAGCTCGACCGCGGCGATGCCGTCGGCCGCGGCCTTCATCATGAACACGCGATCGTCTTCGGCGAACTGGGGCTTCGCGGGCGCCTTGCCTGCAGCGCCCCTCGGGTCCCGGGTCGTTTGCGCGGCTGCATCGAGGGCGGCGCCGAGAAGGCTGGAGAGCGCGATCGCGATCGCGGCCGCGGCGGTTGCGTTCCTCATGTTCTTATCCTCCTGGGGTAGAGAGGAAATCCTACTCCTCGATCGGTTCCACGTAGCGCTTCTGCATCAGACCATCGTCACCACCAGCAGCGGCATCGCGAACAGCACCCCGGCGCGGTTCGCGATCCGGCTCTGCGCGATACGGCGTTCTTCCAAGAGCGCGCACCGGCGAGCGTCGGCGGCGGATTTCGCTACGCGCAGGTGCTGGCGGCGATCGAGATCTGCATCGCGCGCCAGGCTCAGGACGCCCGGCGCACGGACTCCACGAACTCGCGGCTTTTCTCGAGCAGACGGTCTCCCGCCGAAAGCAGTCCGCCACCGATCAGCAGCATGGTGTCGTTGCCGTAGGTCGCACGCATCTGCGCTACCCGCTCGACGCTCATTCCGCCCGCGGGCACCGGCAGGATCGGCGCTACTCCCGCCCAGGGCGCGCGTGCCGCCGCCGCGATCGCGAGGCAGGTCTCGCGGCTCAAGCTGAAACGGCCCCCATGGTTGGGGAAGATGGTGGCGTCGGCGCCGAAGAGGCGGAAGAGCTTGCCGAGCAGGAGCGGCGCCGCGATGCGCCCGGTCCCCGCGAACGCCGGATGGGCGATTATGGGCAGGTTCAGCTCCGCCCGCAGCTCGACGAATGCCGGAACGCCCACCAGCATCGGCGCGACCAACGCCATCTTCACGCCGTGTTCGCGGGCGATGCGCGCCTGCGCGTCGAGTGCCCTGGCAGACCCGGAGAAGGTCGGCGCATAGGCGGTCTGACCGCCGCTCTCGCGATTGGCTTCGGTGATCGCGCGCATCACCGCGGGGACCCGCTCCGCGAAGGGCGCATAGGACTGGTCCGCGATGCCGTGGTCATCCTTGATCACGTCGATGCGGGCGAGGGCGAAGGTGCGCGCGATGCTCGCCAGGTGCTCGACGCCCGAGCCGAGCGGCTTCAACGCGCTGCAGGTGAGCGGCCGGCCGGCCGCGCCGGTGAGAGCGCGGATCGCCTCGATGCCGAATCGCGGGCCCGGGAAGGACTTCTCGTAGCCGTCCGGGAACGCCACGTCGACGAGCTCCACCTCGGGCTGCAGCGAGCAGTTGCCGAAGAGCATGTTCATCAGCTGCGATGCCTCGTGACCGGTGGTCGCCGGTGCGATGCCGAGCACCACCTCGAAGCGGTCCGCGTGCGGCCGGATGTCCTCGACCGTCGCAACCACCTCGCTCAGCACGCGCTCGTCGCCGATCGCCGCGACCGGCATCTCGACGCTCTGCTCGGCGGCAAGCGCCTCGGCGCGCGCGCGGCTCTCGCCTGGGGGCGCGGTGATGCGATAGGTGGCGAGGATCCTGTTCAAGGGGTCAGGTTACTTGAGGGCAGAAGAGCGCCAGCGTCTCCTCGTAGAGCGGCTGCCCGCGCTCGGCGAAGGCGTCCACGACGCTGAAGTGATTCAGGTCGGGAAGCAGGAGGAGCGAGCGCACCTGCGGTTTCCATGCTTCGGCGAGGAGGACCGACTGACGCCGGAATTCCGAGCTCTCCGCAGCGCCCGCGGCGACCACCAGCGGCGCGGCGATCGTGGGCGGTCGCTTGTGGATCGCGAGCCGACGCACCGCGGCCTCGTCAAGGGCGAAATCGGCGTTGAAGGAAAAATGCCGCATCGGCTCGAAGTCGAAGACGCCGCTGATCGGCACGCCGCCGGCGATCCGCGCGATGTCAAACCGGAGGCGCCCGCGCGGCGCCGCGAAGATCGCTCCCGTGAGGTGCCCGCCCGCGGAATGGCCGCTCACCACCACCCGATCCATGGGGAAGGCGTTGCGCCCGGCGTTTTCGAACAGCCAACTCACCGCGGCGATCGCGTCGTCGACGATGTCGTCGATCCGGACCGACGGGCAGAGGCGGTAGTTGACCAGCGCGACGCCGATGCCGGCCGCGACCCAGCTCGCGGCGAGCCACGAGAACATCGACTTGTCGAGCGAGCGCCAGTAGCCGCCGTGGATGAACACCAGGGTGCCGCGGGGGTTGGCCGCGCGGAAGAGGTCGACGCGATGGCGCGCGTCGGGTCCGTAGGGCAGGTCGAGGGCGCACGGCACGGTTTCGCGCACGAACTGCGAATCGCGCTGCCAGCGCGCGAAAAATGCCGCATGCTCAGGCACCAGCGCGCGGTTGTTGTATTCGCGCTCGACGAACTCCGGCGTGAAGTCCGGCATGAATTCCTCTCCACGGAACGATATTCAAGGAGACAGGTTAGCAAGTAACCTGACCCCTCGAAGTTTGACCGGCGCGGTTGACAAGGCGCGGCCAGACGTTGAAATAATCGCTCGATAGCACCTACTCAAGAGGAGATCACCATGTCGACCATCTCGCGCCGCCGCCTGCTGCAGGCCGCCGGTGCCGCTGCGGCGCTCGCGCAAATGCCGCGCGCCTTCGCGCAATCCTTCCCTTCCAGGAACATGCGCGTCATCGTGCCCACCGGCCAGGGGGGCTCGGCCGACCGGCTGGCGCGCGTGTTCGACGATTTCTGGGGGCCGCTCCTCAAGACACATTTCGAGTACCAGTTCATGCCCGGCGCCGCCGGGCAGGTGGGATATGAGACCTTCGTCGGCAAGAGCCCGCACGACGGCCATCACCTGCTCTTCGGCAACATGGGGCCGGAGATGATCATGTATGCGCTGCAGAAGCCGTCGTACAAGTTTCCGCAGGATTACCAGTATTTCTGCCGGCTCGACGTGGACGACAGCATCATCTTCGCCTCGCGCAAGAGCAAGTTCCAGAAGCTCGAGCAGGTGCTGGAGGAATCGAAGCGGCGCACCGTGAACGTCGCCGTGAGTCGCCTGCCGCATCCGGCGAGCATCGGCCTGCTCGCGCTCGGCAAAGCCATCGGCGGGCGATTCAACCTGATTCCCTACGGCGGGGGAAATCCCACCAGCGTGGCGGTGCTCAATGGGGAGGCCGACATCGGCGCACTGCCGATCGCAGGGGTGATCGTGCAGAAGGACACGCTCAAGGTGCTGGGCATCTTCAACGACGACAACACGATGGCCGTTCACAGCGAGGGCGCGCCTTCGGTGAACAAGGTCGCCGGCACGCGGATTCCCGAACTGCCCTCCTCGCGCTCCTGGGCCGTGCACACCGATTTCATCGAGAAGTCGCCGCAGCAGTTCGCCCTTCTCGAGAAGACGGCGCGCGAGGTGTTCGACAACCCGAAGTACCGCGAGGAGTACGCCAAGACCGGCGCGCCGGTCGAGACCATCCGCTATGGCGATCGGGCCCTTTGCACGCGCTACGCGACCCACATGATCGAGTTGGCGGGCGAGTACCGCGAGCTGCTGTCGGCGAAGAGGCGCAAGGGCTGATGGAACGCAGGTCCGCGCTCGCGGCCGACCTCGTCATCCCGGGGCTCGCGCTCGGGTTCACCCTGTACTTCCTCTACTCCGTTCGGGAGCTCGACTGGGAGGCGAAGGCGAACGGCGTCATCATCGGGACGATCCTGCTCACGCTCGTTGGCGTGCAGGTCGTTCGGTTGGTGCTGGCCACTGCCCGGGGAAATGCCGACCGCGGCTTCGCGCCCCTCATCAGCCCGCGCGAGATATTGCCGAAGCGACTGGGGATGCTGGCCGTGACGGTGATGTTCGTCGCGGCGGTGCCGTACCTCGGGCTCGCCCTGGGCCTCTTTGCGGCGCTCCTCGCCGCCCTCCTGGTGATGGGCGTGCGCGGAGCGAAGCGGGTGCTCGCCGTCGCCCTGGGCGTGGCGGTCGTCGTCTCCCTGCTTTTCACCGTGGCGCTCGACTCCGGCTTGCCGAAGGGTCCGGTGGAGAGATTCTTCATCAAGCTCGCGAGGTGAGGCAGTGACCTGGGATCTCCTCGGGCAGCTCTTCACTGCGCAGCTCGGGCTGTGGTGGATCATCTGGCCCGGCATCCTGCTCGGCATCGTCGTGGGCTTCCTTCCCGGCTTCAATGCCGAGAACACGCTCATCATGCTGCTGCCCCTCACGCTCGCGATGCCCGTCGAGCACGCCTTCGCGTTCATGACATCGCTCTACTGCGCCACGCACCTTGGCGGGGGCATTCCCGCGATCCTGGTGCGCATCCCCGGCACCCCGGGCGCCGCGGCGACCACTCTCGACGGCTATCCGCTCACCCTCCAGGGGCGCGGGCAGTTCGCGCTGGTGCTGTCGTTCGTCGCATCGGTGTTCTCCGGCCTCGTGGCCTGCCTGGTGACGCTCGCGATCCTGCCGCTACTCTCGGAGATGGGGCTGCACCTGCGTTCGGTGGAAATGGTCGTGGTCATGCTGTTCGGCCTCACGCTGATCGCGGTCATCGCCGCCAAGGACGTGCTGAAGGGACTGATCGCGGGGCTGTTCGGATTGATGATCGGCATGATCGGCACCGACCACATCTACAACACGCCGCGGGCGACTTTCGGCTTCCTCGAGCTCTACGACGGCGTTCCGCTGGTGCCGGCGCTGATCGGGCTCTTCGCCATCGGCGAGGCGCTGGTGATGGCGGAGCGCAAGCTGATCGTCGGGGATGTCTCGCGCCAGCGCGCCGCCGGCCACGACTGGGGCCAGACGATCGAGGCGCTGCGCTTTGCGGTGACGCGCTGGTGGCACATCGTCTGGACGGGTTTGGTGGGTCTCGCGATCGGCATCGTGCCGGGGGCCGGGGCGTCCATTGCCTCGTTCGTGGCTTACCAGCAGTCGCGCATGTGGTCGAAGCACCCGGAGAAGTACGGCACCGGCGAGCCCGACGGCCTCATCGCCGCAGAAGGGGGCAACAACGGCGTGTGCTCCGGCACCCTCGTGCCGATGATGGCCCTGGGCGTGCCGGGGGGCAGCACCGCCGCGGTGATGATGATCGTGCTGCAATACCATGGCATGACGATGGGCCCCACGCTCTTCTCGCAGAATCCGGGGCTCGCGTATGGCGTCTTCGTCGGCATGTTCCTGTCCTATTTCTTCATGATCTTCACCATCCTGCCGCTCGCGCGATACATGTCGCGCATCGTCCTCATCGAGACGACCTACCTCGTGCCGGTGATCATCCTCGTCACGGTGGTGGCCGCGTTCTCCGAACGGCACTACGTCTTCGACATGGGGGTTGCCATCGCCTTCGGCATCATCGGCTACATCGCGCACAAGACCGATTACCACGTCGCGGCGATCCTCATCGGCGTCGTGCTCGGGCCGCTCTTCGAGAAGTTCGTGGTGCGCGCGCTGCGGATCTCCGAGGGAGACCCGCGCGTGTTCTTCTCGTCGACGATCGCCAACACCCTCTGGACGCTGCTGGTGCTCTCGCTTCTCTACCCGGCGATCCGCGCCTGGCGCCGCCGGCGGAAAGGTGTTCCATGAATGACCGATCCCATCTGCCCTCCCCGATGCTCGCGCGAAACGTACGGCGCGTCTCGCGCATCGAGATTCCCGGGGGCGGGCAAGTGCGGGTGCAGGGCGACTACGCGTACGTCGGCCACATGAAGCCCCCCCACGGGACGACGATCATCGACATCGCCGATCCCGTGAATCCGCGCGTGGTGGCGACGCTCGCCCTGCCGGACACCCAGTCGCATACGCACAAGGTGCGCGTGGCGGGCGACGTCATGATCACCAACGTCGAGATGAACAATCGCCACCTGCTGCGGCGCGGATCTCAGCGCCTTGCGCAAGCCGAGGGGCGACTCGCGAACGCCCATAGCCGCCCCGCCACCGATGCCGAGCTCGCCACCGAGCTCAAAGTGAAGCCGGGCGACATCACGCTCATCCGCGATTTCATCCGGAACGGCTATGTCGACGGTGGCTTCAGGCTCTGGGACATATCCGACAAGTCGAAGCCGCGGCTGCTGCGTCACGAGCGCACCTTCGGCTTCGGCGTGCATCGCTTCGACATGGACGAGCGATATGCGTACATCTCCACCGAGATGGAGGGATTCGTCGGCAACATCCTCGTGATCTACGACATCGGTGATCCCTCGCGGCCGGAGGAAGTGGCGCGCTGGTGGATGCCGGGACAGCACGTGGCCGGCGGCGAGAAGCCGACCTGGAGCGGCTACAGGAACCGGCTGCACCACGCGCTACGCGTGGGCGATCGGATGTGGGCGTCGTGCTGGCACGCGGGACTGCGGGTGATCGACGTCTCCGACATCCGCAACCCCACCACCATCGGAGCGTACGACTACCACCCGCCATTCCCGGAGCCCACCCACACGGTGCTCAAGGTGCCGGGGAAAGTAGGCGGCCGCGAGGTCGCGGTGGTATTCGACGAGGAGCACGACCACGTGCCCGGCCGGCTCCATGCCGGCATGTGGGTGTTCGACGTGACCGACGTGGCGGCGGTGAAGCCGATCTCGATGTTCCATGTGAGCGAGCTCGACTCGCCATGGGCCCGGGAAGGACGGTTTGGCGCCCACCAGCCCGCCGAGCACATGGAGGGCACCCTGGTGCACGCCAGCTGGTTCAGCGGGGGGCTGCGGATCGTGGACATCGCCGATCCCGTTGCCCCGCGAGAGGTGGGGCATTTCATCCCGGAGCCGCCCGCAGGCCAGGCGAGCCCGCAGTCCAACGACGTGGACACCGATGGGCGGGGGCTCATCTACCTTCTCGATCGCAACGTGGGCTTCGATATCCTGGAATTTGCCCCCCACGCGTGACGGATCGCCACCCCCATGACGGAGATCGGCTACCTCAACGACGGCGTCGAATACCGAGACAATAATTGGTGTCAGACACCCTTTATTGCAGCTGCGATGTCGCGGCCAAGGCGCTCCAGCGCGCGGCTGTGAGCGGCGGCAAGGCCCGCCGGGTCGGCCGCCGGTTCGGTATAGGTCGAACGGCCGGTCCGCGATTTCCCCTTGCCCGCCACGCTCCACAGGGCATCCAGAGTAGCTCCTGACTGTGTCGACGAATCGAACCGCTGCACCTCGACGGTGACGCGATAGTCGACGTCCGGGGTCGCGCCGGCGCGGGTGGCGCGGACGTTCGGCGTTCCCAGCTCGCGCATCAGGGTCTCTGCGAGGGCGCGCGGGATGGCGCTCTTGAGGGGCTCGGCCCAGAGATGCGAGTCGGAGATCTCCACCTGGTTGGGCGAGGTGCGCAGGACCATGGCCAGGCGATCGACCGCTTCGGGCACGGTGACGGGCCCCACGAAGACGCTTATCGAGGCGGCGTTCCCCGCCGGCGCCGGCGACTGCGGGCCGGATAGCGTGTAGTAGTTCTCCTTGATGGGGGAGCTGCACGCGGCGACAAGCAACAGGCAGAGCAACGGCGATGTCCTCATTTCTTCTCTCCCTGCTTCTTGCCCCAGATGAGCGATTGCGGATGGCGCTCGAGGTAGTCGGTGAGCGCGCGCATCGATTCCGCCGCCTTGGTGACCTCGATCAGCGTCTCGCGCAGGTCCCCCTGGAGCGGCGAATCGGTCGAGAGCATCCCTTCGGCCGAGCGCATGGTCTTCTTCGCCTGCTGGAGCGTCGCGCGCAGCTCCGGCGCGATGTCGGTGCTCAGCTGTCCCATGAGCGTATCGGCCTTCTTGAGCGTCGAGTCGAGGGTGGCCAGCGCGCGCCGCAGGTCCGCCGCGATCTGCTCGAACGGCACCTTCTCCAGCTTGGTGACGATGCTGGTGATCTGCTCCTGCAGCTCGCCCAGCCCCCCAGGGATGGAGGGAATCTCCGGCGGCGTCTTCGCGAGGTCCATCTTCGCCTTCGGCGCCTTGGGGAAGAAGTCGAGGGCGACGAACAGCTGGCCGGTGAGCAGGTTCGCACTCTTCAGCTGGGCACGGAATCCGCGGTCGACGAAGCGCTGGATGCGCTGCGCCGGCGTGAGCTCGGGATTGGGGCGATTCGCCGGATCCCGGTAGCGCGATCGCAGCCGGTCGGGGTAGAGATGGATCTCGACCACCTGCAGGAAGTGCACCGCCACCGGATCGAACTCGAGGTAGACGCCCTTCACTTCGCCGGCGTTGATGCCGCGGAAGTCCACCGGGGCGCCCACGGCGAGGCCACGCACGGACTGGGTGAACTTGATCACGAAGGTCTCGATCGTCGTCTCGCGGGGGCGCATCGCATCGGCGCGGTTGTCCCAGAGCGTGAACTGGGTGTCCGCCGCGGCCGCGGGCAGCGTCGTCGATTCCGGCGGCGTCTCGAAGGCAAGGCCGCCGAGCAGCAGCGGGATGAGCGATTGCGTCTGCAGCTTCACGCCGTTCGCATCGACGGTGAGGTCGATGCCGCTCGCGTTCCAGAAGCGCGTCTCGGCGTTCACCCTCTTGTCGAAGGGCGCATGCATGAAGATTCCGACGGCGACCTGCGTGCCGTCGGGCTGGATCTCGGTGGAGATGACGCGCCCCGCAACCAGGCCGCGGAAGTACACCGGCGAATTGATGTCGAGCGATCCCAGGTCCACCGCGCGCAGCACGAAAGCGCGGCCGGGAACGTCGGACGTGATCGCCGGCGGCGACTCCAGGCCGACGAAGGAACGGATTTCATTCGCGCTTTTGCCGGGGTCGGCGCCGATGTACGAGCCGGCCAGGAGCGTCCCCAGCCCGGAGATCTGCCCGCCGGCGATGCGTGGACGCACAACCCAGAAACGCGTGTCCTCGGCGAGGAAAGCCTCCGAGGAGTGGCGGTCGAGCTCGGCGCTCACCGACACCGTCTTGGTATCGTCGGAGAGCTGCACGCGCTTCACCGTGCCGATGTCCACCGACTTGTGGCGGATGCGGGTCTTGTTCGCCTCGATGCCTTCCGCGGACTTGAACTGGATGGTGATCGTCGGCCCCTGTTGCCAGACCGACTTGCCAAGCAGCCACGCGCCGATCAACACCGCCACGATGGGAACGATCCAAACGAACTGCAGCGAACGCCGCGTGGGCGGGCGCGCCACCGCCTCGGGAATGGCGCCCTCTTCGGAGGTGCGCGGCGCCTCGCTCATGGCGCGGCCATCCGGGTGTCGCGGGCGGGTGCGGGCGAATCGATGGCGTCCCAGGTGAGGCGCGGGTCGAAGCTGGAGGAAGCGAGCATGGTGAGCACGACGACCAGGCCGAAGGCGATCGCGCCAGGTCCGGGCTCGATCGAGGCGAAGGGCCCCAGGTGCACCAACGCCACCAGCGTCGCGCCCACGTAGATGTCCACCATCGACCAGCGTCCGATGTAGTGCGTGGCGCGATAGAGTCGAGCGCGCCGTAACGGACGGATGACCGAGCGGTGCTGGGCGGTCCATGCGAGCCAGCTCAGCGACGCCAGTTTGGCGAACGGCACCACCATGCTCGCGATGAAGACGATCACCGCCAGGCCCACCGAGCCGGTGACCCAGAGATGGATGATGCCGCTCATGATGGTGTCGGTCTGCTGGTTGAAGAGCGTCCCCGTGTGCAGCACCGGCAGTACGTTGGCGGGGATGTAGAGAACGGCCGCCGCCGCCAGGTACGCCCAGGTGCGCGCGATGCTGCTGGGCGTGCGCGCGTGCAGCTCGGCGCCGCAGCGCGCGCAGCCAGGGGTATTGCCCGGCGTGATGCGATTGAGCTGCTCGCATACGTCGCAGAGGTACAGGCCGTGGCGCATCGCGGTAGCGATCATATGCGCGTGCCTTCCTGCAGCGCCGGGAGCGACTCACCCAGCGCCTCGACGCGGCTCCAGAGCGCGCGCGGCTCGAACGAGGAGACCGCGGCGGCGAGCAGCATCACGTAGCCGCCGACGGCGTAGATGCCGGCGCCCGGCTCCACCTTCGCCACCTGGGTGAGCTTGACGAGCGACACCAGCGAGCCCAGCAGGAACACTTCCACCATCGCCCAGCGCTGCGCGCCGTTCACGATGCGGAACGCGAAATGGATGCGCGGCGGAAGCGTGCCGAGCTTCAATGGCACAAGCATGTACAACAGGGCGCCGAGCTGGGCGACCGGCATCACCCAGACGGTCAGGAAGACGAGGATCGCCACGCTCGCCATGTCGTGGTCCCAGAGGGCGCGGGCGGTATCGACGAGGGTCGCGCTGGTCTGCAGGCCGCGCGCATCGAGGCCCATCAGCGGGTGGGTGTTGGCGAAAATGAAGACCACCGCCGCGGCGAGGACGAAGGCGAGGGTCTGGTCGAGGCTGCCGTGCTTGCAGCGGTAGAGTTCCGCGCCGCAGCGGATGCACAGGGCGCGGCCGTTGTCGGCCAGGGGGACCTCGCGTTGCAGCGCGTCGCACTCCGCGCAGGCGATCAAGTTATTGGTTTTCATGAGCAATTGTTCTCTTAGTCCGATGCCAGAGTCGCACGTTCCCATGAAAATCGTTCTTTTCGACCGCGCCGCGCTGCCGGATTTCCTGCGCGGATTCACTTCACCAGCTTGAGGGTGGGGCGGGCGGCGGCGCCGGCTGCGTGGCAGTGCTCGGCGATGAGCGCCACCTGGCGCGCAAGCGCCACGGGCGCCCGCGCGGAGCCTTCGAGCACCTGCTTCGTCCACGCGGCAGTAGCGATGGCGTCGCGCGCGGGCAGGGAGGGCTCGGCTTCGCCTTCGCCCATCAGGTGGGTGACGATCTTGCCGTCGAGTCCGATCTGCTCGATCGGCTGTGGCGCGTGCAATCGGACTACCGCCTCGCCTTCGACGCCACGCATGAGAAAGAGGTTGGCGGGCGATCCCGCGAACAGGGTGCGCATCAGCTTCTGGAAATCGGGATGCGTGACCGAGATGAGCCGGCACGCCGCCGTGGATGCCACGCCCTGTGGAAGCAGCAGCTTCGCGAGCGTATGCGCGGTGTTGCGCACGCCGACCTGCAGGCGCACGTCCAGGATGCGCGCCAGATCCGGAGCCAGCACCTCGATCGGTACCGCCGCCACCAGTTGCTGGTCGAGGCGCGCCTCCGCCTCGTCGAGGCTCGCGACCGTTTCGTGACCCAGCGCGCGCAGGATCTCGAAGGTGCCGACGCGCTGTGGTTCCTGCGCCACTCCATGCAACAGCACCGGCACGCCCTCGCGTGCGAGAAGGAGTGCGAGCAGCGGCACCAGGTTCGGCAGCTTGCGCGATCCGTTGTACGTGGGAAGCACGACCGGCGCCGCGCGCCGGTTGGGAAGGCGCATCGGCGCCACGTGGCCGGAGAGCGCTTCCATCATCCCGGCGAGCTCGTCGGCGGTCTCGCCCTTCACCCGGTAGGCGACGAGGAGCGCGCCCAGGGCGATGTCCGCGACCTCACCCCGGAGCACCGCCGCGAACAGTGTCGCCGCCTGCTCGCGTGACAGGTCCCGGGTGCCACCCGGACCCCGGGCAAGCTCCTTCAGGTAGGGTTTTGGGTCGAAAACCATTGTTTATTGAGCAATTGTCCGGAAAACTGAAGGCGGAGGGATTGTGCTTAGTTGACCCGCATATTGCCGAAAATTCGACAGAGAATGCGTTTGCTCCGCGCTATGATGGTTTCAGTTTCCAACCAGTAAGGAGCCGAAAATGAGCGTCAAAGACAAGAATGCAGCCGGTGAACTGTCCGAAGAGCAACTGGACGGCGTCGCGGGTGGCCAGGAAGTGAAGAAGATGGGCACCATCGTGGTCGAGGCGAAGCGCCTGCCGCCCGATGCCCAGGTCGTCAAGATGGAGACGATCGTGGTAACCGCCTCGCGCGAAAAGCCGGACCTCGCCAACACCAAGGTCGCCGCGGTCACCACGAAGAAGAACTAGGTAACCTGCCGCGCCAGCATCGCAGAGAACGATCCGCGCTGCTGGGCGAGCTGGGCGAACGTGCCTTGCTGCACGATTCGCCCCTGCTCCAGGACCAGGATGCGATCGGCATTGCGCACCGTGTTGAGGCGGTGCGCGATCACGATGCGGGTCGCGTCCATCGCGGAGAGCTCCTGCAGCACCGCGGCCTGCGACACGTTGTCGAGCGCGCTGGTGGCCTCGTCGAGGAGCAGGATGCGCGGATTGCCGATGAGGGCGCGCGCGAGCATCACGCGCTGGCGCTGGCCACCGGACAACGTGCTGAGGCCCTCTCCCGCGAGCGTGTAGAGGCCCATCGGCATGGCTTCGATATCGGCGGCTAGCCCCGCGCGACGTGCCGCTTCCCACGCCGCATCCACGCCGAGGCTCGATGCGCCGAGGATGTTGGTGAGCAGGTCCCCCGACCACAGCCGCGCGCCCTGCAGCACCGTGCCCAGGCGCGAGCGCAGGTGGCGCAGCTCGAGCGATGCAAGGTCGCGTCCGTCGTAGCGCACGTGGCCGGTGCGCGGCGACTCGAATCCCAGCAGCAGCCGCAGGAGCGTCGACTTTCCCGAGCCGCTCGCGCCCACGATGGCGACGAATTCGCCCGGCCTTATCGCCAGGTCTATGCCCGAGAGCACGTCCGGACTCCCCGGGTACGCGAAGCTCACTCCTTCGAGCGAGATGGCGCCGTGCGGATCGTGCCGCTCGCCGCGGCCGCCCGCGTCCTCGGGCGGCGTCTCGAGGATCGGGCGCGCGCGATCCCAGAGCGGCTTCAGGTTCACCACGTCGAGGGCCGTCGACACGAGCGAGCTGACGGCGCCGAGGAGCCCGAAAAGCGCCGCGTGAAAGGCGACGAAGCTGCCGGTGGACATCGCAACGCCATTCGAACGCGGCAGCTGCCAGGCGAGTGCCAGCACCAGGATCGTCGCCGCGGGCTGCAGCACCGAGAGCGCCACCGTCTCGTGGTTGGAGAGCTTGGCGCTCGAGCGATTCAGGTCGCGGAACTCGTCGTAGCGCGCGTACCACTGCGCGAACATGCGCGGCTCCGCGGCGGCGGCGCGCAGCTTGGCGATGCCGGCGAAGATCTCGAAGGTCATGGCGCCCAGGCGGCCGTCGAGCGCCTCGATGCGCGGGCCGATCCTCAGCCGCAGGATGCCGAGCGTGACCGAGACGGCGACCACCAGCAGCACGATCGCGGCGGCGGCGAGCGTGAGCGGCACGCTGTACGAGAGCATCAGGCCCAGGTTGGCGATGAGGAATAGCGAGGTGATGAAGCTGGAGAGGGTGGCGCCGGTGAGGGTGCGCTGCACCGCGTTCACCGATGCCATGCGCAGCGCCAGGTCCCCGCTTGCGAAGTCGCGGAAGAAACGCGCCGGCGCCGAGACGACGCGGTCCACGAGCGCCGCCTGCATCGCCACGCCGATGCGCGCTTCGAAGCGCAGCACTGCCAGCGAGCGGATCACCTCGAGGCCCACAACCGAGATGCCGGCGAGGGCCAGGGCGGCGATGAGCGCGCCCACGTTGCCGACGGCGCCCGCGGGGATCGCCTTGTCGATCAGCCAGCCGGTGGCCACCGGGGTGAGGAGCCCGATCAGCGCGGCGATCATCGCGGCAAGCACCAGCAGCACGACGTCGTTACCGCCGGCGGTGACGGCGAAGCGCAGGATGTCGCGGGCGGCGAGCGGCCGCGGGGGGAAGCGGCGATGGAACGTGAACGCGAAGGGGGCGAGGCGCGTCGCGATCGCGGCGTTCACCGTCCACTCGAACGGCGTCTTGCCGTCGGCCCCGAGCGCCCGCATGCGGTAGCCGCCCTTGCCGTGCGGCACCAGCGCCACCCAGCCGGTGCCCTCCGCGAGCGACGGGCTCGGCAGCGGCTCATCGCCGCGTGCCACCCGCCGGCGGTCCGCCACCCGCGCGACCATCGGGCCGACCGACGCCAGCTTCCACCAACCGCCATCCAGCAGGACCCGGCGCGACCGCATCTCGCGCGCCAGCGCTCGCTCCTCGACCACATCCGTGGCTTCGCCGGAAATTGGTGTCGGAGTCGATTTCTCGCGAAATTCGACTCCGACACCAATTTCCAGCAGGCGGAACGCCGCGTCGAGGGTGGTGAAGGCGAAGGCGAGGCCGGGATCGCTCATTCGGCCGGTCCGGATTCGGAGGAGACGAGGGCGGCGTAGCGGCCGCCATCGATCGAGGCGAGCTCCTCGTGGCGGCCGCGCTCGACCACCCCGCCGCCTTCGAGGACGATGATCTCGTCGGCGTCGCGGACGGTCGAGAGGCGGTGCGCCACGACGAGGCAGGTGACCTTCCGGCGGCGCAGGTTGGCCTCGATCTCGGCCTCGGATACGGGGTCGAGGGCGCTGGTCGCCTCGTCGAGGATGAGGAGCGCGGGATTGCGGACCAGGGCGCGTGCGATTTCGAGGCGCTGGCGCTGGCCGCCGCTCAAGTTTCGCGCGCCCTCCTGCAGCGCCGCGTCGAGGCCGCCGTCGCGTCCCGCGATCTCGTCCTCGACCGCGGCGTCGCGCAGCGCCTGGCGCACCGCCTCCTCGCTCGCCCCGCCCCACAGCGTGAGGTTGTCGCGCACGCTCCCTTCGAAGAGCGACACATCCTGGTCGACGTAGGCAATGGATTCGGCCAGGTGCTCGCGGTCGTAAGCCTCGCGCGGCTGCCCGTCGACGAGGATCTCGCCCTGCCAGGGGCTGTAGAGTCCCGCGGCGATGCGCGCGAGCGTCGATTTCCCCGAGCCCGACGCGCCCACCAGCGCCACGCGCCCGCCCGGCCTCAACGTGAGCGAGAAATCCTGCACCAGCGGCGCCTCGCCCTTGTTGTAGCCGAACGTGACGCCGCGGAATTCCAGCCCGCCGGCGAGCCGCGGCCGCGCCGGCGGCGCCTCGCCATCGACCCGCACGCCCGCCTCCACCTGGTGGTGCAGCACGTCGTCCAGGCGCGCGAGGTCCCCTCGCAGGGTCTGCATCTTCTGCGTGGACGCGAAGAGCGCATGCACCGGCGCCGTGAACCCCGCCAGCAGCACCTGGAACGCGACCAGGTCGCCGACGCTGAAGTTGCCGCGCATGATGAACACGCTTCCGAGGCCGAGCACCGCCAGGTGGGCGGCGAGGCCCAACAGGGCGGGCGCCTGGCCGAGCGTCATCATGTAGCGCTGCGCGCGCACCGATGCGTTGAGGAACTGCATCTGCAGTCCCAGCCACTTGCGGAAGAGCGCCGTCTCCTGCCCGCCCGCCTTGATGCTCTCGATGTTCGCGAGCGCGCCCGTCGCCATCCCCGCCAGTTTGCCGCCCTGCACCGAGAGCTCCTGCGAGACCTCCGCCGTGCGCCGGGCGAGCGCGCGCCACGCGAACAGTTCGACCGCGACCAGGGCCGCCACGATGAACGCAAGGCGCGCATCCAGCCGCACCATCAGCACCAGGAAGAAGCTCGCGGTGAGCAGGTCGAGGGCGAGCCGCGCGAGGTCGCTCGAGATGGTCTCCGCCACCCGCTCGTTCAGGTCCACGCGTGCCGCGATCTCGCCCGCGGAGCGCTGCGAGTAGAAGGTCATCGGCAGCGAAAGCGCACGGGCGAAGAAGCGCCGCGCCGCCGCGCGCGCCGCGCGCCCGAATGTGTCCATGAGCAGCCGCGCCTGGATCGCGACGAAGAGCGAGCGCGCCGCCGCCGCGACCGCCAGGCCGGTGAGCAGCGGACCGGCCACGCCTTCCAGGTGCGCGACCAGCACCTGGTCCACGAAGCGCCCCAGGAGCCACGGCATCACCAGGCCCGGCAGCACCAGCACCAATCCGATCACGAATGCCGCCGCGATCGCGCCGTGGAAGCCCTCCAGGTACTGCCCGAGCGAACGCCAGACCGATGGGGGCGCCCCTCCCGGCTTGAACTCCGCGCCTTTCTCGAAGGTGAGCACCACGCCCGTGAAGGCCTGGTCGAGCGCGTCGGCATCGATGCTGCGCCGTCCGCGAGCGGGGTCGTTCAGATAGGCTCGCCCACCGCGGAAGCCCTCGAGGACCACGAAGTGATTGAAGTTGACGAACAGGATCGCCGGGAGCGGCAGCTCCGCGAGGTCGTCGGGCTCCTTGCGGAAGCCGCGCGCGGTGAGCCCGTGGGCGCGAGCCGCGCGCAGGAGCCCTCCCGCCTTGCTGCCGTCGCGGCTCACGCCGCAATCGACCCGCATCTGCTCGAGCGGCACGTGGCGCCCGTGATAGGCGAGCACCATCGAGAGGGCCGCGGCGCCGCACTCCACCGCCTCGATCTGCAGGATGGTCGGGGTGCGATGAAGGCGCGTCTCCGGGAGCGGCGCGCGGGCGGGCGCCGCCTCGGGAGGCGCTACCGCGCCGACAGCAGCCATGCGGCGAAGCCCGCGACCAGCACGAGCATGCATGCAAGGATCACGAGCAGCGGGCGGGGATAGGCGGGCAGCGCCAGGCGTTCGTCCAGCCGGTCGGGGGAGGCAAGGCGTTCGAGCGCCGCCTTGCGGAAGATCTTCTCGTCGGCCATCAGCCCGCCAGGCGCTTGAGCATGCGGTCGAAACGCGCGCCCGCGAGGTGCACGTTGTCGAGCAGGTCCTCGTTCAGCTCGTCCTTGGCGTGTGCGTCCTCAGGTGCCCCGTGGCCGATGCGCTGCGTGGCATTGCGCACGCGGTCGGCGAGGAAAACGCAGAGCGCGCGGTAGAAGCGCGCCGCGAATGCGGTATCGGCGGCGAGCTTCTGCTGCACCATCGTGTTGTCGAGGCGAAGGAGCGTCGTCTGCGCGACGATCTCCACGGTGACCACCGTGGGCGCCGGATCCACCAGCGACATCTCGCCGATGATCTCACCCGACTCGAGCACCGAGATGGTCTCGCCCGCGCGGGTCTTCACCGCGAGCCGCCCCTCGAGCACGAAATAGAGGCTGTCGACGCGGGCGCCAAAGGGTATCAGGGTGGTGCCGGGATCGAGGTGCATGCGCTCGCCCGACGTCGCGAGCCACTCCACGTCGCCGTCGCTCAGCACGCTGAAGATGAACAGGACTTTTCGCACGGCTTCCTCCCGAAGACCTTGCAGGAACGGGGAGTTTACCGGGGAGGACTGCGGCGATTCCAGCCGGAGGTGGGCCGGATGGCCTCGCACCTGCAAGGCGTTCCGCGAGGGGACAAATGGAACCTCGCGGAATGCGGAATTGTCACTAGCGGTGCGCCCGCCGCCAGGGTTACGGTGGATGCATTACAAGATTGGCATCGCGCACGCAGCATGGATCGGAAAACCATTCCGGTGGCGCACCTCTACGCCATCCTCGACCGCGAGTTCAAGCGCCGCCGCCCGGCCGCCTGTACTCGCTGCAATGTTCCCTTGCCGTTCTACCAGCGGCCGCCGGACGATGTGTCCGCCAACTGGTTCATCGGCACTGCGCCGGAATGCCCCTTCGGCTGCCACCTGCTGATCGCAGAGGTGCTCGCCGAGCTCTGGACGAAGTACGACATCGACCGCATGCCGGTGCATTGACCGGGCGCTGAAGTCGCGTGGGGATTGATGCAGTGGTGCCGGGAGGGGGAATCGAACCCCCATGGTGTTGCCACCGCGGGATTTTGAGTCCCGTGCGTCTACCAATTCCGCCATCCCGGCACGGGACGAGAGCGAAATTATAATCGCTCGGTGCGCGCCTCCGACTTCGACTACGACCTGCCGCCTGAACTGATCGCGCAGCATCCGCCCGAGGCGCGCGGCGCGAGCCGCCTGCTGCACCTCGACGGCAACACCGGCGCAATCGAGGACCTGCGCTTTTCCGACATCGCCGCGCTGCTGCGGGCCGGCGACCTTTTGGTCGTGAACGACACGCGCGTCATCAAGGCACGGCTGCGCGGGCGCAAGGATTCCGGTGGCGAGGTGGAAGTCCTGGTCGAGCGCGTGCTCAATGCGCATCGGGTGCTCGCGCAGGTGCGCGCGAGCAAGACGCCGCGCGCCGGTCGTTTCCTCGAGCTCGGCGATGGGGTGCGGGCCGAGGTGCTCGGGCGCCACCAGGAATTCTTCGAACTGCGCTTCGAGGATGACGTGCTCGACGTGCTCCACGCGCACGGCGAGGTGCCGCTGCCGCCCTACATCGAACACGCGCCCGGAGTGGAAGACGAGGCCCGTTACCAGACCGTGTACGCGCGCGCACCGGGTGCGGTTGCCGCGCCCACCGCGGGGCTCCACTTCGAGGAGGCGATGCTGGCGGCGTTGGCCGCGAAGGGCGTGGAGCGCGCATCGCTCACGCTGCACGTAGGCGCGGGCACGTTCCAGCCGGTGCGCGTGGACGACCTCGCCGGGCACGTGATGCATTCCGAGTGGTACAGCATCCCCGAGGCCACGGTGCAGGCGGTGGCGAAGGCGCGGGCGGCCAACGGTCGCGTGATCGCGGTAGGAACCACGGCGCTCCGCGCGCTGGAGTCCGCGGCGGCGGAGGGAGCGCTGCGGGCGCGATCGGCCGAAACGCGGCTATTCATCGTTCCGGGCTATCGCTTCCGGGTCGTCGATCGGCTGATTACCAACTTCCACCTGCCACGCTCGACGCTCCTCATGCTGGTGAGCGCCTTCGCTGGCAGCGACAACATCCGGCACGCCTACCGCCACGCCGTCGCCCATGGCTATCGCTTCTTCAGCTACGGCGACGCGATGCTGCTCGAAAAAATGGTGTCGGAGTCGAATTAGCGCGACCACGCCGCATCGCGTGCGTTTCCGCCATGCGGAATAATGGTGTCGGAGTCGATTTTCCGAAAATGGTGTCGGAGTCGAATTAGTAGTACGGCCGCTGGCCGGCGCAGAAGCCGGAGTTGGCGCGGTTGCGCATGTCGCCCACGATCTCGTCGAACGAAGTGTGGCGCGGCATCGGGTCGAGGGACGCCGCCTCTAGGCAGGAGCTGTCGAGGTAGTCGGCGGCGTTGGCGATGACGGACGCGATCCAGCGAAGTCCGTCGGCATACCAGGTCGATCTTTGCGGCATTGCGGCCTCCAGGGTGTTCATTGCAGTGCGATCCAGGCGGGTTGCAGGGCTTGCACCAGCGTGCGTCCGTCGCGCGCAACGACGAGCGTCTGCCCCGGGGCGACGATGTGATCGTCGGCGTCGCCTTCTTCGGTGACCCAGACGGTGCCGCGGCGTGCCTCGATTCGCGTGCCGGCGGCGTCATCCAGGGTGACCACTTGGCCCGTCTCCAGGGCGAGTACCGGTTGGTCGAGTTGAAGCACCATCGCGTCTCCCTTGCTGTATGCGTAGGATGCATGCAATATGCGCATCCCATGGCCGCCATTCTCCACAGCCGCGCAAGCATGGACAAACGAAATCGGCGCATCTCCAGCATGAGCGGCAGGAATGGCTAGCAGCCCACGCCCGCTGCCGCCGCTCGACCTCCTGAAGGGGTTCGAATCGGCCGCGCGCCACCTGAGCTTTACGCGCGCCGCGGCCGATCTCTTCCTCACCCAGTCAGCGGTGAGCCGCCAGATCCAGGCGCTCGAGGCCTACCTCGGCTTGGCGCTCTTCGAGCGCCGCCACAAGGCGCTGGCGCTCACCGACGCCGGCCAGTCGTATTTCCGCACGGTGTCCGCCACCCTGGGCGAGCTGCGCGAGGCGACCCGCAAGTTGCGCGAAGCCCGCACCGGGCACGTCCTCACCGTCACCACCACCGTGTCCTTCGCCTCGACCTGGCTGGTTCCCCGCCTCGCTCGTTTCCGCAAGGAGCATCCGCGAACCGATGTGCGCATCACCGCCACCCATGTGCTGGTGGACCTCGAGCGCGACGGCATCGACCTCGCCATCCGCGACCTCGCGCTGGACCACGTTCCGGCCGGCGCGGTGCACCTGGTAGGCGAGCACCTGGCGCCGGTGTGCAGCCCGGAATACGCGAAGGAAGCGCGCGCCGCCAAGCGCCCGCTGCTGAAGCCCGCGGACCTCCGCCACCACGTGCTTCTCAATCTCCACGATCCCACCGGGCGCTGGCCGTGGCTATCCTGGGCGGCGTGGCTCGAAGCGCGCGGCATCGAGGAGCTGGAGCCCACGGGCACGTTGAGCTTCGACCAATACGACCAGGTCTTCGCCGCCGCGCTGCACGGCCAGGGGGTCGCGCTCGGCAGGATGACGCTAGCCGACCAGTACATCCGGCAGAAAAAACTCGCGGCGCTATTCGGCCAGGCGCAGAACGTCGGACGCGCTTTTCACGCCGTGATTTCGAAGGATGCCGAGGGCCGTGTGGAGGTGAAGCAGTTCGTCGCCTGGCTGAAGCGGGAGCTGAAGCCGCCTGACCCTAGTTGCGCTTGATGCGCGAGTTCGCCGAGACGTGCTGGCGCAGGAACTCCATCTGGTCGGCGAGGATGCGGCGGTTGGCGAGGATGAGGAACTCCGCGCGATTGGGAATGTAGGGCGCGTAAAGCAACTGCATGCGCGCCTCTTCAGGAGTGCGGCTACCCTTCCTCTGGTTGCAGGTGCGGCATGCGGTCACCACGTTCATCCACGAGTCGCGTCCGCCGCGCGACATCGGCAGGATGTGGTCGCAGGTGAGCTTGTACGGAGTGAAGTCGCCGCCGCAGAAGGCGCAGATGAAGCAGTCGCGGTTGAAGAGCTCGCGGTTGTTCAACGGCGGCACGGCGTTGAAGCCGCGGATCGCGAGCGCCTTGCCGCGGATCGCGATGATCGAGTTGGCGGTGATGCTGGATCGCTCTCCGGTCCTGTGGCATCGTCCACCCCAGACCGTGAACGCCTCGCGTCCCGTCTCCCACGCCACGCGCTCCTTCGCGTAGTACCAGACCGCCTGCTGCCACGTCACCCACCGGTGCGGGACACCATGCTGGTCGAGCGTGAGTATCAGGGGCAGGCTGCGGGTCATTTCGCTTTCGAATCGCCTACTTGAACAAGACTCCTAAGCCAATTTACCAAATTTTACCGATGAGCGACAAACCATGAGCCTCAACCTCGTCGACGCCGGCCGCCACCTCGGCAACGACTTCAACGTGGTGATCGAGATCCCGATGCACGCCGACCCGATCAAGTACGAGGTCGACAAGGAGACCGGGGCGCTATTTGTCGACCGTTTCGTCTCCACGGCGATGCACTACCCGTGCAACTACGGCTACATCCCGCAGACCCTCGCCGACGATGGCGACCCGGTGGATGTGCTGGTGATCACGCCTTTCGCGCTGATGCCGGGGGTGGTGGTGCGTTGCAGGACCATCGGGCTCCTCAAGATGACCGACGAGGCGGGCGGCGACACCAAGCTCCTCGCGGTGCCGATCGACAAGTTGACGCCGCTCTATCGGCACATCGAGACCGCGCGCGACCTGCCCGAGGTGATGCTCGCGCAGATCACGCACTTCTTCGCGCACTACAAGGATCTCGAGCCCGGCAAGTGGGTGCAGGTGGAGGGCTGGGGCAGCCCGGAGGAGGCCAAGCGCGAGATCGCCCTGGGCGTGAAGCGCTACAAGCGGGGGCCGGTGAAGAAGTCGAAGCCCGCAGGCAAGCCGCGGGCGAAGTAAGTTCGCAGGGCGCGCGGCGACCTACGGCAACCCCCGAGCGCCAGCCCGCCATGCGATTCGCCCTTCTGTTCACCGTAATGCTGCCCGCGCTTTCGAGCGCCGCCGAGTGCACCGCGCGCTCCGGTCCGACGTCCGCCGCGCTGGTCGAGCTCTACACTTCCGAAGGCTGCTCGAGTTGCCCGCCCGCGGACCGCTGGCTGTCGAAGCTGGGTGCCGCGGCCAACGTGGTGCCGCTCGCTTTCCATGTCACCTACTGGGACTACATCGGCTGGCGTGACGCCTATGCCGACGAGCGCCATACGGCGCGCCAGCGCGAGCGTGCCAACGCCTCCGGCTCGCGCTATGTGTACACGCCGCAGGTCGTCGTGGGCGGACGCGACTTTCGTGAATGGAACAGCGGCTCGAGCTTCGAGAAGGCCGTCGAGCGCATCAATCGCACGCCGTCCCGGGTCGATGTCGAGCTGCGATTGCAGCCTGCCGAAGATGGCAAGCTCACGGTCACCGCGAACGCCGCGCTCAAGCCGGGCGTGGCGGCGAAGGACCTCGCGCTCGTGATCGTCGCCACTCAGAACGGCCTTTCGAGTCGCGTCACCGCCGGCGAAAACCGCGGCGAGCAGCTGCGCCACGACTTCGTGGTGCGCGACTTCCTCGAGTCGCGCGCATTCACCCTGTCGGGTACCGCGACGGCGAGCCGCATCTTCCCAATCCGCGACGGCAAGCCGGGTTCGGTCGCGGTGGCAGCCTTCGTCCAGAACCTGAAGACAGGAGAGGTCCTGCAGGCCCTTTCGGCTCCGATGTGCGCCTCCTGACAGCCTTGGGCGCATCGAGGAGTCGCTCAAATACCGCCGAGAGTCGGCGGCCGTGCCCGAGGACGCGCGAATCGACGCCTTCCTGGCCTCCAACCTCGCGATCTGGAACGGGCGGCTCGCCGAGGCTGTCGCAAACGCCGGAGATATGGATGCGGCGAGATCGGCGCTGGTTGCTGCGCGCAAATTCGAGGAGGCCGCCACTGACCGCGGGGCTCCGGCGATGAAACGCTGGAAGTTGCACGCCCTGCAGATGCCGTGCCAGAGCATGAAGCGCTCGTAGTAGAGGTAGAGGAATTTGGCGCGGTTGAATTTTGACCTGCAGATGGTTAAAATTCAACCATGTACCCCCGCCTGGCCCGTTTGCGCCTTGAAGCCGCTCTCGACGACACGCCCGTTGTGCTGCTCAACGGCGCGCGCCAGACGGGCAAGACGACTCTGGCCCGTCAGGTGGCCGAGGACCGGGGCGGCCGTTATGTCACGCTCGACGACTCGACAGCGCTAGCGGCCGCAACGGCTGACGCGGGGGCGTTCGTCGATGGGCTTGGCAAGTTCGCGGTCATCGACGAAGTCCAGAGAGCGCCCGCGCTTTTCCCCGCATTGAAGATTGCGGTGGATCGCGACCGCTCGCCGGGTCGCTTCCTCCTCACGGGTTCCGCAAACGTCCTGACGCTACCGCGCATTTCGGACTCGCTTGCCGGCCGCATGGAGATCATTCCGATCCTGCCGCTCGCGCAAGTAGAGATCGCCGGGGCCACCCGCAATCCGATCGATCTGCTCTTTTCCCTGCAGCCGCTCGCGCTCGGTAAGCCCGTTGGGGAGCAGCCGCTCGACCATCGGATCACGCGGGGCGGATTCCCGGAGGCGGTGGAGCGGACCGATGCCGCTCGCCGGGATGCATGGTTCTCTTCGTATGTTTCGGCGATCCTCCAGCGCGACATACGGGATCTGGCGAACATCGAGGGTCTGACCGCCATGCCGCGATTGCTGCAACTGCTGGCGGCACGGTCGGCGGGGCTTCTGAACTACTCGGACATCGCCCGCTCCATGGCCATGCCCCAGTCGACCCTCAAGCGCTACCTGGCGCTCTTCGAGAGCGTGTTCCTCACCCGCATGCTTCCGGCGTGGTCGACAAACCGCGGCTCGAGACTGATCAAGTCGCCCAAGGTCCACCTGGTGGACTCCGGACTGGCCGCGCACCTGCTCGGCCTCGATGCCG
This sequence comes from Usitatibacter sp., assembly GCA_039929025.1. Taxonomy (GTDB): domain Bacteria; phylum Pseudomonadota; class Gammaproteobacteria; order Burkholderiales; family Usitatibacteraceae; genus Usitatibacter. The sequence continues at coordinate 25,424 of JBDSRZ010000030.1, forward strand.
CGGGCCTTGCCGCGCATCCCCATCTCTCCGGGCAGCTCCTGGAATCCTTCGTCGCGGGGGAAGTCGCAAAGCTCGCGGCGGCATCGTCCCGGCGGCTCAGCCTCCATCACTTCCGCACGCTGACCAATCGCGAGGTGGACATCGTGCTGGAGAGCGGGGACGGGCGCGTGATCGGCATCGAGGTCAAGTCCGCCTCGAAGGTGGAAGCGCGCGACTTTGCGGGGCTGCGTTCGCTTGCGGAGGAAGCGGGCAAGCATTTCGCCTATGGCGTGGTCCTCCACACCGGCGAAACGGTCGCGAGCTTCGGGCCGACGCTGCAGGCGGCGCCGGTGAGCCTGCTATGGCGGGCGCGCGCTGAAAGCTAGCGAACCGCTGCCGCCCGACGCAGCCCCATCGCGGCCAACAGCGCCAGCGCGAGCCCGATCGAGGCCATCCCTACCAACTCCATCGCCGGGGGCCTTTCTCCCAGCTGGATTGCCGAGGTGATCACGGCCACCACCGGAATGCCGAGGGCATTGAGCCCCGTGATGCCGGCGGGTGTACGCGCCAGCACGTAGGTCCAGAGCCACCAGCCGCCGGCGGTCGCGAGGATCGACGAGTAGGCGAGCGCCCAGGCGAACTCCACGTTCCAGCGCACACCTTCGTGGGGATGAAGGAAGGCGAGGGCGGCGAGCGCGAGAGCGCCGAAGAAGAGCTGCCAGGCGGTGAAGAGGAGCGGATCGTCGGCGGCTGTGGGCCACTTCTTCGACAGGACGGCGGCGATCGCCCACACCGCGCCCGCCGCCACCGCATAGAGGCTGCCCTCGAGGCTCGCGAGGGCCCACGGCTGCACGATGAGCACCAGGCCGGCGAACGCGAGACTCACGGCGATCCACTGCGCGCCGCGCATCCGCTCGTGGATGATGAAGTGCGCGAAGACGATCATCCAGAAGGGCATCGTATACACCAGCACCGAGGCCTTGCCCGGCCCCGCGTTCAGCAGCGCGAAGTTCGACAGCACCACGAAAAGCCCCACTTGCAGCAGGCCCATGACCGCCGCCATGCGATAGCTGCGGAGCGCGACCCGGCGCCCGCGCAGCCGCACCAGCGCGAACAGCAGCACGCAGCCGATCCCCACGCGCAGCACCGCGAAATCGAATGGGTGGGCGTGGGCGAGCCCGATCTTCATCACCACCCACGAGTATCCCCAGATGAGGATCATGGCGACGAGGGCAGCGGCGGGAATCGAGTGGGGGGCGGCGGCGGGCAAGGCAGGTGGTGCGGCGAAACCGCGAACCCTAGCATGCGGGGGGTGCGTGCAGTATTCTGGCCCTCACAGGGAACCGACCACAACCGGAGCCGCGGGGAGTGATCTCCACCGAACAGGCCGACGAATTCTGGGAAGACCTCCTCGCCAATATCGAGGAGCGGCGCGTCATCCCCATCGTCGGCCCGGAGTTGCTCACCTTCGAGCGCGACGGCGCCCGCGTCGGTTTCAACCGCCTGGTCGCGGAAAAACTCACGGAAAAGCTGCGCATTCCGCCGGATCGCCTGGCGCCGGGCTTCGGGCTGAATGAGGTCATGTGCGCGCACCTGGCAGCCCGCGGCCGACGCGAGGACGTCTACCCCAAGATCCGCGCGATCGTGCGCGAGATGCCGCTCGAGCCGCCCGAGGCGCTGCGCAAGCTCGCGCGCATCGACGCCTTCGACCTCTTCGTCACGCTCTCCTGCGATTCGCTGATGGTGGACGCGGTGAACCAGGAGCGCTTCGGCGGCCAGGCGCGCACCGAGCACCTCGCCTACAGCCCGACCAAGGCGCAGGACTTGCCCACGGAGCGCGGCCGGCTGCATAACCCGGTCGTCTATTCGCTCCTCGGCAAGCTCTCGGTGGCGCCGGACTACGTGGTGAGCGACGAGGACATCCTCGAGTTCATGTGCGCGCTGCAATCCGATGCGCGCCGGCCGCACCTTCTCTTCGACGAGCTGCACAACAACAACCTGCTGATCATCGGCTGCGCCTTCCCCGACTGGCTGGCGCGCTTCTTCATCCGCATCTCCAAGTCGCGCCAGCTCTCGGCGCAGCGCGGCGAATCCGAGATCCTGGTCGACCGCCTGGCCGGCGCCGATCCCAGCCTGGTGCTGTTCCTCGAGAGCTTCAGCTACGCCACCAAGATCGCGCCCATGGACGCGGGCGGCTTCGTCGACGAGCTCGAGCGGCGCTGGTTCGCGCGCCATCCGCCGGCGGCGCGTGCGGCCGCCCCCGCGGGGCCCGTGGCAGCCCTCGCCGAGATGCCCGCGGGCGCCGTGTTCGTGAGCTACGCCAAGGAAGACCTCGCGGCGGTGCAGGCGCTGCAGCGCTCCTTCGAGGCGCTCGGCATCGACGTCTGGTTCGACAAGGACCGGCTCGAGGCGGGCGACCTCTACGACCAGAAGATCAAGCGCAACATCCGCGGCTGCTCCTACTTCATGCCGGTGATCTCGCGCACCACCGCGCGCCGCCTCGAGGGCTACTTCCGCCGCGAGTGGCGCCTCGCCGACGAGCGCACCATGGGCATCGCCGACGGCGTGCCCTTCATCCTCCCGGTCGTGGTCGACGACACCGCCGAATACGCCGAATCGGTGCCCGAGAGCTTCCAGAAGGCGCAGTGGACGCGGCTCGCCGAGGGGCGGATGACACCGGAGTTCGAAGCGCGCCTGGTGCGCCTGGTGCGCGAGGCGCGCAAGCGCGAGGTCGGACTGGCTTGAGCGCGCGCTTCACCGGCCCCAACGTCAGCCGCGAGCAGCCCTGGCCGGGGCTGATGCCCTTCACCGAGGAGGCGCGGGCGTTCTTCCACGGCCGCGACGCGGAGGTCGAGGAGCTGCTGCGCCTCATCAAGCGCCAGACGCTCACCGTGCTCTTCGGGCTGTCGGGCCTCGGCAAGAGCTCGCTCTTGCACGCCGGCCTCTTCCCACGGCTGCGCGACGAGGACTTCCTGCCGATCTACATCCGTCTCGACGTGCTCGCGCCGATGCCGTTCGCGGACCAGGCGCTGGCGGTCCTTGCGAAGAGCGCGGCGGAGCGCTCGGTCGAGGCCCCGGCGGTCCGTGCGGGCGACAACCTGTGGGAATTCTTCCACCGCCGCGACGCCGACTTCTGGAGTGCGAAGAACCGCCTGCTCACGCCGGTGCTGGTGTTCGACCAGTTCGAGGAGCTCTTCACTCTCGGGCGCCACGGCCCCGACGTCGCGCGCCGCTGCCGCCATTTCCTGGTCGAGCTCGCCGACCTGGTCGAGGGACGCACGCCCACGCGGACCATCGAGCGCATCGAGCGCGATGCCTCCTTCGCGGAGGAGCTGGATTACGCCCGCGGCACGTACAAGGTGGTGCTCAGCTTCCGCGAGGACTATCTCCCCGATTTCGAGGCGCTGCGCGGAGCGATGCCCTCGATCATGCGCGGGCGGCTGCGGCTCACGCGGATGAACGGGTCCCAGGCGCGCGCCGCGATCCTGGAATCCGGCGGACACCTGGTATCGGAGGCGGTCTGCGACCAGATCATCCGTTTCGTGGCTTCGGCACGCGGACGCGGAGCGGAGGAAAGCGAGCTCGAGCGCCTCGAGATCGAGCCGGCGCTGCTCTCGGTCGTCTGCCGCGAGCTGAACAACAAGCGCATCGCGGCGGGGCTCACGCAGATCTCCGCCGACCTGCTCGAGGGAGGGGCGCAGCAGGAGATCATCCGCCAGTTCTACCAGGAGAACGTGACCGACCTCGATCCGCGCGTCGCCGAATTCGTCGAGGACCAGCTGCTCACCGAGGCGGGTTATCGCGACAGCTGCGCGCTGGAGGATGCGTTGCGACTGCCGGGCGTGAGCCGCGAGGCCATCGATACGCTGATCGGCCGGCGCCTCGTCCGCCTCGATGAGCGCGCCGGCGTGCTGCGAGTCGAGCTCACTCACGACGTGCTCACGCGGGTCGCGAAGGAGAGCCGCGACCGACGCAAGGAGCGCGAGGCGAAGCGCATCGCGAGCGAAGCGGAACGGGCGCGCCGCCGGCGCTTTCGTGGCCTCGCCGCGGTGGGCGCGGTTGTGCTCGTATGCGCGGTGGGCCTGGCGGTAGTGTTCGCGCTGCTGCTCGAGCGCTCCAACGAGGAGAAGCGCCGCCTGGTGGAGACGCAATCCAACGTGCTCCTGGAGCAGTCCATCGGCCAGCTCGAGCGCAACGTGCCGAGCGAGCCGCAGGCGACGCTCGCCGAAGCGATGCGCCTGAATCCCGACAACGCGGCCGCTGTCGCACGCGGTGTCACCTATCTTTCGCGGCGGACGTTCGGGCGCGAGGTGGCGGAGCGCAAGCTCGCCACGCCGGATCGCGGTCTCGACCTCCGCGCGCGCGCGATCCTGGCGGTCTCGAAGGAGAATGGCCTCACCGTGACGGATCTGGAAAGCGGTGCGGCGCTCGCGCCCGAGCGCAAGCTCGCGCGGGCGCCGGCGGCGATGGCGCTCGCGGCGGATCGCTCGCGCATCGCCTGGGATGAAGGCGACGGCGGCGTGGCCATCGCCACACTTTCTGGCGATCGCACGATACTTCCCCTCTCCGGTGCCGCCGTGCGCGAGCTCCTCTTCTCGCCCGACGGTCGCGCCTTGCTGGTGCGGCTCGCGGCCGACGCGAAGCTCTTCGAGATCGAGCCGCAGGTGCGACCGGTGGAATTGCCCGATGCGCTGCGCCAGGTCGCCGCACGCGACGGCGCCTGTGCGTTGAGCCGTGCAGGTGAGTCGATCGCATGCGCCGATCGCCGCGAGGTGAGCGTGTGGAGCCGGAGCGAAGGGCAACCGGGCAACGTCTCCGTGCTTCCGCATCCCGCCCCCCTGAACGCGCTCGAGTTCAGCGACGATGGCCGCTTCCTCGCCACCGCGAGCCAGGACAAGAACGCGCGCGTCTGGGAAGTGCGCGCCGCGCGGCTAGTGGGCGCGCCGTTTCCGCACGAGGGCGCGGTGTTGTCGGCCGCCTTCAATGCCGCGGGCGACCGGCTCGTCACCGGCTCGCTCGACCGCACCGCGCGTATCTGGTCGCTGGGCTCGGGCACGGCGTTGGTGGAGCCATTGGTCGGGGCCAACCCCGTGATCCAGGCGCGCATGGCGGCCGACGGCCGCGGCGCGGCGACCGTCGACGCGGGGGGCCGGTTCGCCCTTTGGGAGCTGGTCGCCCCCGAGGCGCCGCGGTCCCTCGCGGCAGGCGAGCGCGTCGCCGTCGTCGAGGCGAGTCCCGACGGACGCCTTCTGGCCACCATTTCCGATACGGCGCTGCGGGTGTTCGACACGGCCTCGAGCCAGCAGCCGCCCGCGCAGCGATGGGCGCGCGCCTCCGGAGCCGCGGGATCGCCGCAGCAGGCGCGCTTCAGCGGCGATTCGAGCCGTCTCGCGATTGCCTTGCCCGCTGGCGCCGTGGAGCTGCGCGATGACCAGGGCGCGCTCGCGCGCACCCTCAAGCAACCAGGCCGCGCGCGGCTGATGGAATTCAGCGGCGACGCGACCCTGCTGGCGGTCGTCTCCGAGGACGACGCGGTGCGCATCTGGAATGCCTCGACCGGGGAGATGCAGGGATTGCCCCTGCAATCGGCGAGCAGGCTCTCGCGCGTGCAGTTCTCGTCCGACGGCAAGGCTCTCCTCACTGTCGATGCCGAGGGCCGTGTGCGTCTCTGGGATGTGGGCAGCACCTTGCCGATCGCGACGATCGAACCCAGCCGCCGCCAAAGCCGCGTCGCGTTCGCGGGTTTCACCGGCCGGGGTCAGGAAGTGGTGGTGGTGGAGGAAAAGCTCGCGCGGCTCTTCGACGTGATCGACGAGAAGGTCCGTGGCTACCGGGTGGCGTTGCGCTCGCAGCTCTCTTTCCTCAATACGGTGTGGTCCGCCGACCTGAACGCGGCGCAACGCCGCCTGGTGGTGGGTGGCGTCGATGGCACCGCGCGCATGGTGGAGCTCGAGCCGCTGCGCCTCGCCGGCAGCGCGATGAAGCACGATGGCGTGGTGGTGAGCGCGGGGTTTAGCGCCGATGGGCGCTGGGTGGTCACGCGCACCGAGCAGTCCACGCACCTCTGGCACGCGCTCACCGGCTACCCGGTCGCGGACACCCTGCGGCACGAGAACCGCGGCACCTTCGCGAGTCTCGCCGGCGCGGGCGGCTACCTGGTGAGCGTCGAGGAGAATGCGGCGCCGCAGGTGACGCGCATCAACCTCGACTTCCCGACTCCATACCCGAAGTGGCTGCCGGCGCTGCTGGAAGTGTCGGGCCGCGGGCGCTTCGACAAGACCGGCACCGTCGCGCCCATCGACAATCCACGCGCCGAGATCGACGCGCTGCGGGCCACAGTGGACAAGGACTCGCCATCGGCCTGGTGGAAGGACTGGGGCGCCCAGGTCCTGGCCCGGCTTGCACCGGTGGCACCCACAGGAGAAAAGCGATGAGACACCCCCATTCGCAGTGCCGCGGCTTCACGCTCATCGAGCTGATGCTGGTGGTCGCGATCATCGGCATCCTCGCGGCGATCGCGCTGCCGGAGTACAACGACTATGTGACGCGGGGCAAGTTCGCGGAGGCGTTCGTGCTCGCGAAGCCGGGCCAGAAGGCCGTCGCGGACTACTACGACCGCTGGGGCCGCATGCCGCCCGACAACGCCGCGGCGGGGCTCTCTCCTCCCGGCGCCTGGCGCGGCCGTTACGTCACCGCGCTGCGCATCGTCGATGGCGCCGTCGAGGTGGACGTGAGCCCAGCAAGCGGCACCGCCGCGCCGGCGCAGCACACGCTCTTCCTGCGGCCCGCGACCCGCAAGGAGAATCCGACCGGGCCGATCTTGTGGCTGTGCAATGCATCGACAGCGCCGAAGGACTTCGAGGTGCGCGGGACGATACAGAGCACGCGACTGCCCTCGGCGAAGCATGTCCCGGCCGCCTGCCGCTAGCGCCATGGCCCGCACCTTCTCGTGGAAGTCCAAGGGCCGCGCCACCTGGCCGCGCTGGAAGCCGCTCATCGCAGTGGAGCTTGTCCTCGCGGTGCTCATCATCGCGTTCGGCGCCGCGGTCCTGCTGCCGCAAACGCGTGCCGTCGTCGCCAAGGCCCGCAGCGTCGAGGCGATGAACCAGGCGCGTCCCGGAATGATCGCGATCGTCGAGCACTACGCCCTCACCGGGCGCGCGCTCGAAAGCGACCTCGCCGGCAGCGCCCGGTCCAGGGAAGTCTCGACGGCGCCGGAATACGAGAAGCACCTTTCCGCAGCCCGCGCGTTTGCGGCCGTGGCGGCCGCTTCCGGCCAGGCAGAGCCAAAGGGGGGCGCGCGCGGCGACGACTCGCCCAACAGGATTCGCGCCGGCGTGCGCGACGGCTCGGTGGTGATCATGGGACGCATGGCCGAGCTCCCCCGGCCCTACACGATGGCGTACGTCCCCGCGATACCCGATGACGGAACCGGGGCCACGATGACGTGGATGTGCGGTGACGCCCCGGCGCCCGCAGGCAGCGTTCTGCTCGGCAAGCCGCACCCCAGCGACATTCCCCGAGATCTCCTTCCCCAAACATGCCGCGGGGTGGCCCCTCCATGAAAAAGCCCGCTTCCACATCCGCCCGCGTGAGCCCCGAGGCGTTGCAACGGCTCTTTGACCAGCTCTCGCTCGCGACGCGATCGGAGCTCAGCATCGCCGACGCGCTGCAGATCGTCGCGCAGGACATCGAGGCCGACGAGGCCGCGCGTACCCTGCTCTCCAGCCTCGCCGTCCACGTGCGGGGAGGCGGCTCGCTCTCCGATGCGCTGCGCCGGAGCGGGGCGGACCTGGCACCCGAGACGCTTGCGTTGCTGGTGAAGGCCGAGCAGGAGGGCGCGCTCCCGGTGGTGCTGCACCTGCTCGCGCGCGACTACGAGCACCGCGCGCGGTTCCGAACCGCGACCCGCGCCGCTGCCGCCTGGCCGCTCGTCTCGCTCGGCTTCTTCGTGCTGGTACTGATCGCGATGGCGGTGTTCGTGATCCCGAAGTTCGAGGAGGTCTTCGAGGGCTTCGACGCCAACCTCCCCGGACCCACGCGCTTGTTGATCGCGATCTCGCATTTCCTCGTAGGCGCGTGGTTCGTCTGGATACCGATCGCGGCGCTCGCGATCTTCGCCTGGGTACGTTACCGGCGCCGCTGGGAGTGGCTGCAGGCGCGCATGGACGCGCTTGCCTTCCGTACCCCGATCGTGCGCACCTATCTCGCCAAGACGCTGGTCTCGCGCCTGGCGAGCAGCCTGATCGCGGTGGCCGATGGGGCGCCGCTCGTCGAGGTGTTGGGCCACCTGCGCGCGACGCTTGCGAGCCGCGCGCACGCGGCAACCATCGCGGCGCTCGAGGCGCGGGTGGCGGCAGGCACGTCGCTCGCCGAGGCCATGGCGGCCAGCCCCGGCCTCCCCGGGCGGCTGCGCGTCGCGGTCGAGCTGGGTAGCCGCGCGGGGCTCCTCGGCGCCGCATTGCGGCAAACCCAGGCTCTGAGCGACGAGGAAGCCGAGAGAAGCCTGATGCGGCTCGAGCAGGGCACGCTGGTGGCGGCTTACGTCGCGGTGGGCGTGCTCGTCGCCTTCATCGTTCTTGCCATGTATCTGCCGATCTTCAAGATGGGGTCCGTCATATGAACGCGAACGGCAAACGCACTTCGGCCGGCTTCACGCTGATCGAACTGATGATCGTGATCGCCATCATCGGCATCCTCGCCACCATGGCGATGCCCACCTTCCAGGATCGCGTCATCCGCGCGCAGGTGACCGAGGCGCTGAACCTCGCCGACTTCGCCAAGCAGGGGGTCGCCTCGTTCCATGGGAAGGCGAGGCGCATGCCGAAGGACAACGCCGAGGCGGGGCTGCCGCCCGGGGACAAGATCATCGGCAACTACGTGACCGACGTGAGTGTGAAGGAGGGCGCGATCGTGGTCACCCTGGGCAACCGTTCCAACGCGCACGTCGAGGGGAAGAAGCTCGCGCTGCGACCGGCGATCGTCGAGGGCCATCCCTCGGTGCCGCTCGCGTGGGTGTGCGGCAATGCCTCGGCGCCCGGAAAGATGAAGGTGCTCGGCGCCAACGACACCACGTTGCCCGGGCCGCACCTGCCGATCGATTGCCGATGACGGCGGTCGCCTCCATCGGTGAGGCGCTGCACGCCGGGCGCCTGATGGAGGCGGTGGACGCCGCGCGTGACGCACTCGCCGCCGCGCCGGGGGATTTCGAGGCGGCGTACCTCAAGGCGCTCGCCCTGTCACGGCTCGGCGCCGCCGATGCCGCGGCGGCGCTGCTGCGGCAGGTACTCGCTCGCGACGACGTGCCCGACGCGCTGCGCGCCGAGACCCTCGCGCTCGACGGGCGCCTCGCCAAGGACCGGCTCGCGAGCCTCGCGCCGCAGGCCATCCCTGAGCAGGCGCGGGAGGCATGCCGTCGCTACGAGGAGGCGTTCGAGCTTGTGCCGAACGCATTCGCCGCGATCAACGCCGCTTCGCTGCACCTTCTCGCCGGCGACGGGGCGAGCAGTGCACGCCTCTCGCGCGAGGCCGCGCGCCTCGCACGCCGCGCCCCCCCCCTGGATCATTGGGCCGCGGCCACCTTGGGCGAAGCGGCATTGCTGCAGGGAGATATCGCGGAGGCGCGCGAGCAATACCGCCGCGCCCACGACCTCGCGGGGCAGCGCCATGGCGATGTCGCGAGCATGCGCCGGCAGTTGCGCCTGCTCGCGCTGTGCCTGCCCGACGCCCAGTCGCTGCTGCAAGCGGTGCCGGCTCCCACCGTGGTCGCATTCACCGGCCACATGGTCGATGCGCCCGGGCGCGCCGCGCCGCGATTTCCGCCGGAGATCGAGCTGCTGGTGGCCGCGGCGATCGATCGCTGGCTCGATGGCGCGGGCCCCGTGGTGGGCTACTCGCAGGCGGCGTGCGGCTCGGACATCCTCTTCCTCGAGGCGCTGCAGCGGCGCGGCCTCGAGACCAACGTGGTGCTGCCGTGTGCGCGCGCGGACTACGTCGAGCAGAGTGTCGCCTTCGCGGGCGGGTCGTGGATGGGGCGCTTCGAGCGCGCCCTCGTCGCGGCGACCACCGTGAGCAACGCCACCGCCGAGGCGTACCTCGGTGACGAGGTCCTGTTCGAGCATGCATCGCGGCTCATCGATGGGCAGGCGCTGCTGCGCGCGCGCCAGCTGGAGGGTGGCGCATCGATGCTCGCGGTGCTCGATACCGGCAGCGCCGCGGGCGCCGGAGGCACCTATGGCACGCTGCGCGAGTGGACTGACGGCGGGCGGCATGCCGACGTGATCGACATCGCGGCATTGCGCGGAGCGCCAGGCGCGCCTTCGGCCGAGGTCGCCGCGGCGCCCGCGGTTCCACGGGCCGCGCGCCTTGGGCGCGTCATCGTCTGGATCGTGTTCGCCGACGTGCGCGGCTTTTCCACGCTCCCCGAGCAGCATTCGCCGCGTTTTGCCGAGCGTTTCCTCGGCGAGGCGCGCGATGCGCTGCGTGCCTGCGGCGACCAGGTGCACACCACCCAGACCGCCGGCGACGGCGTATACGCCACCTTCGGCAGCGCGCGCGCGGCGGCGAGCTTCGCGATCGACTTGCGCGACCGCGTGCAGCGAGTCGACTGGACCCAGTTCGGCATGTCGCCGGACACCACCGTGCGGGTTGCTGGCCATTGCGGTCCCGCCTATCGGATCATGTGCCCGGTGACCGATCGTCCCAACTACTGCGGCACGCACATCATCCGCACCGCCCGCGTGGAGCCCGTGGTCACGCCCGGGGAGGTCTTCGTCACCGACTCGATGGCCGCATACCTTGCGCTCGAGGCGGCCGATGCGTTCGAGTGCGACTACCTCGGCGTGCTGCCGCTCGCCAAGGGCGCGGGGAGCTCGGCGCTCTACCGCCTGCGGCGAAAGAACTGAACCGGGGTCTCCCCGGTTCAGGTGCTGTAGGGCAGCGGCAGCAGGCGCAGGCGCTCGCCCGCGAGCGAGCCCACGCGCAGGTCGCCCGACTGGATGCCTTCGATCTGCGCCACCGCGAGGAGGTCGTGGCCGCCGTCGGGGGAGGGTGCAGCGCTCACCACCATGCCTGCGGCCTGCTCGCCGAAGGCCGGCGTGTGCAACGTGTCCCCGGGCGCCGGGCGCGCGCCATCGACATGGGCCATAGCCATGCGTTTCTTGAGGATGCCGCGGTACTGGGTGCGGGCGACGATCTCCTGGCCTGGGTAGCAGCCCTTCTTGAAGCTCACGCCGCCCACCAGCTCGAAGTTCGCCATCTGGGGAACGAACTGCTCCTGCGTCCGGGCCCCAACGATGGGGATGCCGGCGCGGATCGAGGTCCATTCCCAGGCATCCATGCCCACGGGCCTCGCCTGCTGCGCGAAGGCATCCCAGAGCGCCCTCTCGCGCTCGAGCGGCGCCAGGATCACGAAGCGCTTGGCGTCCAGGGCGATGCAGGTCGCGCCGTCCTTCTCGACGCTCGCCATCGGGCCCGGCGCCACGCCGAAATGCCGCGCGGCCAGTTCCACCGCGCCGGGCCCGGCGAGGGCGATACGTTCGAGCGGCGCATCCTCGATCTTCACCCTGGAGCGCAGCACGTACATCCGCAAGCGTTTCGCGATGCCGGGCGCGATCTCCGCGGGAAGCAGCAGCAGGAAGTCGTTCGCACGACGCAGCAGCAGGAAGGTGGCGAGGAGCCGGCCCTTGGCGCTGCACCAGCCGGTCCACTGCGCGCCGCCCGCAACAAGTGCCTGCACGTCGTTGGTGAGCTGCCCGTGCAGGAAGGCGGCCGCGTCGTCACCCGAGACGGCGAGGAGCGCGTTGTGCGAGAGGTCGGCCACGATGGTGGCATCGCGCGCGGCGATAGCCTCCGCCTGTGCATCGCCAAAGCCTGCGACGCCGCCAGCATCGAGGCGGGCTCCGCGGCCGGCAAGGAAGGTTCGCCAATCGGACATGGGGGTAACGTGGAGGAGGTGTGTTGCGACTTCAAGTATAGCGGCGTGGCGGACGCATTCCTGGCCCTCGCCGTGGCCGCCACGCTGGCGCTGGTCACCTTCTCGCCCTTCCCGGAGGAGGCACGCGCGTTGGCCTTCGCATGGGTGGTCGCGTTCGCCATTCATTCGCACCGCACCCACGCCCGTACCACCGGGCTGCGGCTCGGCCGCGGGGGGGCGATATCCCTTCGTGATCGCGATGGCGCCTGGCACCCGGGGGCGGTGCGCGACGGCTCCTTTGTCGCGCCCTGGCTCACCATCGTCTACTGGCGGCCGGAAGGAGCGCGCCTGGACCGCGCCCTGGTGATCCTGCCCGGCATGCTTTCCCGCGAGGCGATGCGCAAGATTCGCGTGATCCTCAAGTGGGCTTAGGAGTATCTTTGCTGCGCCACATTCTCATTTCGGGAGACAACAATGAATACCAGGATGCTTTTGGCGCTCGCCATCGCGGGCGTGCTCTCGGCGGGTTGCGCGCAATGGCTTCGTGGCGAGGGCAAGGTCGCAATGCCCGACCCCCGGATCAAGTGCGAAGCGAGCCATACCGTTTGCCACATCACCGTGAGCGTCATCAACTGCAAGGTGACCGTGGTTCCCGACGAGAAGCACGTCGCCTACCGTCCCGGCGGCGTTGCCATGCTGTGGACGATCCGCGATTCGCCCGGCGTCACCTTCGCCTCCCGCGACGGCATCGACTTCAAGCTCCGTTCGAATCCCGACGCGCGCACGGTCTTCAAGGCGGAGGAACGCCCGCTCGCCTCATCGACGTTCCCGATGCATAACTCCACGACGCTGGGGAAATATCCCTACACGGTGAACGTGGTCGACCACGGCAAGGTCTGCGCGCCCCACGATCCGGGAGTCATCAACGAGATGTGAGCCCGTCGCGGGCTTCCGCCGTCGCCTGGGCGAGGCCGAGCGCCCGCCCGTCGGACTCGTCGGCCTCGAACCGGGCGCCCGGCGCCTGGCGGGCAAGCTCCACCAATGGCCGCAGGAAGGCCTCGTCCGCGGGCTCGCGGTGCAGGCCGGTGCTGCGGGCGAGGGAAGACGCCGCTCCGAATAGCCGCGCGGCGCGGCGCCACTCCCCCTGGCTTGCAGCCAGGCCGGCCGCGATTTCCAGGGCGCACTGCACCATGCGGCGCGAGCCTACCTCGGCTGCGATATCGAGCCCCTGGGCGAGCAGGGTCCGGGCGGCGGTGAGGTTGCCCTGGGTTATGCGCAGCATCGCCATGTTGAGGCGCGCGATGGCCACGGTTTCGCGATCATCGATCTCCTCGGCAATCCGGAGCGCGCGATCGTAGAGCGCCTGGGCGCGCTCGGCGTTTCCCTCCACGCGCTCGAGCTGGCCGAGCTCCATCGACGCCGCCGCGAGCGCGCGCGAGTTGCCGCCACGCTCCGCACCCTCCAGACCCTCCGCCAGGTAGCCGCGCGCCGCCTCCAGGTCACCCTGGCCGAGCGCGGCCATGCCGAGGGGCGGCAGGACGATCGAGATGGCGCGTTCGTCCTGGAGCTCGCGTGCGATGGCGAGGCTCTCCTCGAGATCGTGGCGCGCCTCACCGTAGCGACCCATGTACGAACTGAGCTGGCCGGCCTCGTACAGGCCGCGGCAGCGAAGGAAGGTGCGGTCCGTGGCCGCCGTGCGGCCCAGCGCCTCGCGCACGACACGGTGGCCGAGCTCGAGGAGCCCGCGATTTGCCCAATAGAGCTTCACCGCATTCGCGAGCCGTAGTCCAGGCTCCGCGCTTTCGGCATGCTGGAGCGCGTGTGCGTGGGCGAGAAGGATGTTCTCGCGCTCGCGGTCGAGCGTCGCAAGCCAGGCCGCCTGGTCCGGTCCGGTGAGCCCTGCCTTGGCTTTCTCCGCGAACGCGAGGTAGTACGCGAAGTGCCGCTCGCGCACCGCCGCGCCCGCACCGGAGGCCGCGAGCTTTTCGCGCGCGTACTCGCGCATCGTTTCCAGCATCCGGTAGCGTTCGCCACCCGGGTCCATGGCGACCAGGGACTTCTCCACCAGCCGCGCGAGGTCGTCCACGATCTCGCCGCCGTCTCCGCGTTCGCAGACCGATTCGCACGCCTCCAGGGTCCACCCCTCGGCAAATACCGCAAGGCTCGCGAAGAGCGCACGCTCCGGTTCACCGAGGAGGTCGTGGCTCCAGTCGATGAGGGCGCGCAAGGTACGCTGTTTCTGCGGCACGCTGGGATCGCCAGCGGCCAGCAGGCGGAAGCGGTCGTCGAGTCGCAGCGCGATCTGCTGCAAGGAGAGCGTGCGTACCCGTGCCGCCGCGAGCTCGATGGCGAGCGGTATGCCTTCGAGGCGGTGGCAGATCGCCGCGACGACGCTCGCCTGCTCGGGTGTGAATGCGAGGCGAGGTGCGGCAGAGGCGGCACGATCGAGGAACAGCCTCACCGATTCCGTACGAGCGGCGGCTTGCGGATCGACTGCCTGCCGCGGCCCGGGCACTTCCAGTCCCGCGAGCTGGTAGACCGCTTCACCGGCGACCTTCAACGGCTCGCGGCTCGAGGCGAGGATCCTGATCCCCTCGCCGGCGTTGAGGATGCGGCGCGCCAGCTGCGCGCATTCGCCCAGCAGGTGCTCGCAGTTGTCGAGCACGATGAGCGCGCGCCGACCCTTCGCGTAGCGCAGCAGCGCCTCTTCCAGCGTGCTTCCCGCCTCCTCGCGTACGCCAAGGGCCGAAGCTACGGCCTGGGACACCCGGCGCGCGTCCTGGATCGCCGCCAACTCGACCAGCCAGACGCCATCGGAGAAATCGTCCAGCACGCCGGCCGCGGCGTGGAGCGCGAGCCGCGTCTTGCCCAGGCCGCCCATGCCGACCACGGTGACCAGGCGGTGCGACGCGATCAGCCGTGCGGTCTCCGCCAGCGCGCGCTCGCGGCCGATGAACGCGGTGAGGGCGTGGGGCAGGTTGTTGGGGGTCTGCTCCAGCGACCGCAGCGCGGGAAAGTCCGCGCGCAGGCCCGCGCAGACGACCTGGAAGAGGCGCTCGGGGCTCGCGAGGTCGCGCAGGCGCACGTCACCCAGGTCGCGCAGGCCTACATCCGCGGGAAGCCGGTTGCTCACCATCTCCGCGACCGCGCGCGACACCAGCATCTGGCCACCGTGCGCCGCGCTCATCACCCGCGCCGCGCGGTTCACCACGCCGCCGTAGAAATCGCTGTCACGGCTTTCCGAGGGGCCCGCGTGCAGCCCGCATCGCACCGGGAGCGCGATGCCCAGCTCCGGCTGCGCCGCATGCAGGGCGCGCTGCAGCGCGAGCGCGGCGCGCAGCGCGTCGAGCGGATCGGCGAAGGCGGCATGCAGCCCGTCGCCAGTCGTCTTCACGACGCGCCCACGATTGGACTCGACCGCGGAGCGCGCGATCGCGTCGTGGCGCGCGAGCGCCGGGCGCATGCGCACGGGCTCCTGCTCCCAGAGCCGCGTGCTGCCCTCGATGTCGGTGAAAAGAAAAGTCGTGGCGGGCGAATCGTGCTGCACGTGACCCCAGGCAGCGGGAAGGTTCGCCCCTACTCTACAGCCGCTCAGACCGGAGGGCAGGTTGCTCCCAGGTCCATCCACTCCTTGAATGCGGTCGCATGGAGGCCGGACGTTCACATCCGGCCGCGGGAGGCTAGGCGAAGAGGCCCGCGATCGTTTCCTCTCCGATGGCGAAGGCGGTGCTCATTCCGAGGCCATTGGTGACCGAGACCAGCTCGACCCGGGGCGCCAGCGTCTCTCGGAGGAGGGGCTTCACGGTCGCGACCGCGTAGTGGCCCAGCCAGCGCTCGGTCACCTCGACACGCTGGAGATCGAGGAGCGCGCGCAACTCGTCCAGGATCAGCTCGTCCGTTGCGGCGCTCGCGAACGGACCCGCAAGGGCGGCATGGCGGTGCGAGTCGCCGATCACCAGCGAGCCGTCGGAGGATTGCGCGACGATCAGGTGGATCCCTTCGGCGATCGCGCGGGGACATTCGCGCTCGACGCGTTCGCGAAGCGCCGCCGCCGATCCCAGTGAGGCGAGTCCGCCATAGCGCAACAGGCTGAGGTCCGACATCACCACCGCCGGCAGCCGCGCACCCGGCGCGGCAATGCGCATCATCTGCAGGGTGCATTGGGCGAGCTCGACCCGGCGCGCGTATTGGGGCGCGAAGTCGCCGACCGCCGTTCCGGGCGCCAGCACCACGGCCTCGGCCTCGAGCGTGCCGTGCGCGTGACGCACCGTGGTTCCCTCGATCGATAGCAGAGGATTGCTCCACGAGAAAACAACGCCGTGGCGATCCTCGAGCCACGCCGCGATCGCGGCGATCGCATCACGCGCCTCGATTCGCAGCTCGTGGGGACTCGCGAGAGCGCCGGCGATCCCGGCGCGCAGCTGCGGCAACCGTCCCCGTGCGTCGCGTGCCGACAACAGCTCGCAGCCATCGCCCATCTCGCCCGCCGCGAATTCCTCCAGGACCGCGAGCGCTTCCGGGCGACGCGCGACGAAAAGCGTGCCGCGCTGCAGGATGTCGACGGCCGCTTCCCGCGCCACCGCTTCCCAGATTTCGCGCGAGCGCAGCGCGCGTCGGCGTGTGTCGCCCGCTTCCTGTCCGGTGATCGTCACGAACCCGAAGTTGCGCACCGAGGCGCCGTTTGCACGCGCGTCGCGCTCGATCACCACCACCCGCAAGCCGCGGCGCACGGCAGCGAGCGCGTGCGCCAATCCCATGATTCCGGCGCCGACGATCGCGAGGTCGAAAGCGGGCACGGAGCGGGTTATCCCCTAAACCGGGGACGTACCCTCATCTCGGGTATTGAAACAAAGGCATCTTGTGCACCCTTCGCAAAACTCCGCGTTATGAAGCCATGCCGCGAACAGCCCGCCTTCGCATTCCTGGCGTTCCCCTCCACATCGTGCAAAGGGGACGCAGCAAGCAAAGCTGCTTCTTTGGCACGTCCGAATACGAGCTCTATTTGGGACTCCTTCAAGAGTTCGCCACACCGCACGGTTGCGCGATCCACGCGTATGTTCTCATGACCAATCACGTGCACCTGTTGCTCACGCCGGCAGACCCGCATGGCTTCTCCGACATGATGAGCATCGTCAATCAGCGATACGGACAGCGCGTCAACCGAACTTATGGCTGGAGCGGCTCTCTTTGGCAGGGGCGATTCTGGTCCTGCCCGATAGAATCGGAGCGGTACCTGTTCACCTGTCAGCGTTACGTCGAGATGAATCCCGTGCGCGCCAGGCTAGCGGACTATCCCGCTGGCTATCCATGGTCGAGTTACGCGGCCAATGCGGCTGGCGCGGCGTCGCGCCTGCTCACGCCTCATCCGCTTTATCTTGCCCTGGGCGCTACGACCGAAGAGCGGCATGCCGCCTACTGCGGCTTGTTTTCGACGGATTTGTCAGTGGAGGAGGTGGCTAGAATCAGGGGCGCGTCCCGCTCGGGTCGGCCGCTGGGGTCCGACGAATTTCTCGTCCGCATGGGTTTCAGGGTGGGGAGATCGAAGCCAGGGCCGGTGCCGAAAGCAGGTCGCCCACATCAACAATGCTTGGAGGTAGGCGCGACCGGTTTCATTCTGTGAATTGAGGGTACGTCCCCGGTTTTAGGCCGGGAGGCGGGGTGCCGCTGCAGGCTATAATTCGGCACATGAATCCGCAAGGTGCGCCGCCGCAGCAGGTCCTCACGCTGCCGGGCGCGATTGCGCTGTCCGCCTTCAGGATCGAGAAACTCGGCGCCGCGCTGCTGCCCGCGCTCGCGAGCTCGGTCGTGATCGACACCCGTTTCGTCCACTTCGTTGCCCTGTCCGCGCCGCTCCCCGCGGACGAGACCGCGGTGCTGGAAAAGCTCCTCACTTACGGGACTGCCGCGCAAAGCGAGCCGCGCGGCGCGCTTTTCCTGGTGCTGCCTCGCTTCGGCACCGTTTCGCCCTGGTCTTCGAAGGCGACCGATATCGTGCGCAATTGCGGCCTTGCGAAGATCGGGCGCGTCGAGCGGGGGGTGGCGTATTACATCCAGCCGCGCGACGGGGGCGCGCTTGCCGAAGCATCGCGGGGCGCGCTGGCCGCTGCCATCCACGATCGCATGACGGAGGCGGTGGTGGAAGACTTCGCGCAGGCAAGCCGCCTCTTCGACCAGGCACGCCCCGGGCCGCTCGCTACCGTGGACATCCTGCGCGGCGGGCGCGCGGCGCTCGCGGACGCGAATGCCCTGATGGGACTCGCGCTCGCGCCCGACGAGATCGACTATCTCATCGACAGCTTCACGCGCATGGGACGCGATCCCACCGACGTCGAGCTGATGATGTTCGCGCAGGCCAACTCCGAGCATTGCCGCCACAAGATCTTCAACGCCTCGTGGACCATCGACGGCAAGGACGAAGACAAGTCGCTCTTTCAGATGATCCGCAACACGCACCAGCGCAGCCCGCGCGGCACCGTGGTCGCCTACTCCGACAACTCCGCGGTCATGGAGGGCGCGCGTATCGACCGCTTCTTTCCCGATGCCAACGGAAGCTGGAAATACAGCGACGACCTGACCCACATCCTGATGAAGGTGGAGACGCACAACCATCCGACTGCGATCGCGCCCCATCCGGGCGCGGCGACCGGCGCGGGCGGCGAGATCCGCGACGAGGGCGCCACCGGCATCGGCGGCAAGCCCAAGGCGGGGCTCACCGGTTTCTCGGTTTCGAACCTGAACATTCCCGCGGCGCGTGCGCCCTGGGAGGACCACTACGGAAGACCGGACCGCATCGCTTCGGCGCT
Source organism: Usitatibacter sp. (assembly GCA_039929025.1). Lineage (GTDB taxonomy): Bacteria > Pseudomonadota > Gammaproteobacteria > Burkholderiales > Usitatibacteraceae > Usitatibacter. The sequence goes on from JBDSRZ010000030.1 coordinate 44,120, forward strand.
CTCGATCATGATCGACGGCCCCATCGGTGGCGCGGCGTTCAACAACGAGTTTGGGCGACCAAATCTCGCGGGCTATTTCCGCACGCTCGAGATCGCGTGCGCGGGCGAGGTGCGCGGCTACCACAAGCCCATCATGCTCGCGGGCGGATACGGCAACATCTCCGCGGCGCATACCGCGAAGCGCCCGCTCGGCGCGGGCACGCTCTTCATCCACCTGGGCGGTCCCGGATTCCTCATCGGCATGGGCGGCGGGGCGGCCTCCTCGATGGCCTCGGGTCAGAACGTCGAGTCGCTCGACTTCGGCTCGGTGCAGCGCGCGAACGCCGAGCTCGAGCGCCGCTGCCAGGAGGTGATCGACGCCTGCTGGCAGATGGGCGGGGCCAACCCGATCCTCTCGATCCACGACGTGGGAGCAGGGGGGCTGTCCAATGCGCTCCCCGAGCTCGCGCATTCCGGCGGCGCCGGCGCCACCTTCGATCTGCGCCGCATACCGGTGGAAGAGCACGGCATGACGCCGATGCAGATCTGGTCGAACGAGTCGCAGGAGCGCTACGCGCTCGCCATCGATCCTTCGCGGCTGGCGCAATTCCGCGCCATCTGCGAGCGTGAGCGCTGCCTCTTCGCGGTCGTGGGCGAGGCGCGCCCGGACCACGAGCTGGTCGTGGAGGATCCGCTCTTCGGCACCAAGGCGGTGGACATGCCACTGGAGGTGCTGCTGGGCAAGCCGCCGCGAATGCATAGAGAGGTGAGGCGACGCGGTAGGAAGCTGCACCCTCTCGAATTCAAGGCGATGACGCTGAAAGACGCTGCCTATAGCGTGATGCGCCTTCCCTGTGTCGCGGACAAGACATTTCTCATCTCGATCGGTGATCGAACCGTCGGTGGCATGACCGCGCGCGACCAGATGGTGGGACCATGGCAGGTGCCGGTGGCCGATTGCGCGGTGACGACGCTGGGATACACGACGTACCTCGGCGAGGCGATGGCGGTCGGCGAGCGCCCGCCGCTGGCGCTCATCGACGGCCCTGCTTCGGGGCGAATGGCGGTGGGAGAGGCGATCACGAACATCGCCGCCGCGGACATCGCGTCGCTCTCCGAAGTGAAGCTCTCCGCCAACTGGATGTGCGCGGCGGGCCACCCGGGCGAGGACGCGGCGCTCTTCGACACCGTGCGCGCGGTGGGCATGGACCTTTGCCCGGCGCTCGGCATCTCGATTCCGGTCGGCAAGGACTCGATGTCGATGCGCACCACATGGAGGGATCCGGGCTCGGGCGAGGACAAGGCGGTCACCGCGCCGCTGTCCCTCATCATCACGGCCTTCGCGCCGGTGCGCGACACGCGCCGGACGTTGACCCCCCAGCTGAGGACCGACGCCGGCGAGACCGAGCTCCTGCTGATCGACCTCGGCGCTGGCAGGAACCGCCTTGGCGGCTCGGCGCTTGCGCAGGTTTACTCGCAGGTGGGCGACACCGCACCCGATGTCGACGATCCGGCGATGCTCGCCGCGTTCTTCGCCGTGATCCAGCGGTTGAATGCAGACTCGCGCATCCTCGCGTACCACGATCGCTCCGACGGAGGGCTCTTCGCCGCGGCCTGCGAGATGGCATTCGCTTCGCGCGCCGGCGTCACCCTGAACCTCGACGCGCTTCTCATCGATCCGCGCCGCCTCGATGTCGACGGCCACGAGCGCCAGGGCGATGTGCTCGCCGGCAACGTCGACGAGCGCATCCTGGCGGCGCTTTTCAACGAGGAACTGGGCGCGGTGATCCAGGTCCGCAGGAGCGATCGGGCTGCGGCGATGCAGGCGCTGCGCGAGGCGGGCCTGTCCCCGCACTCGCACGTGATCGGGCAGCCGAACGCCGACGGGCAGGTGCGCGTCATCGCGAACGGCAAGGCGGCGCTCGCCGAGAAGCGCGCCGATCTCCATCGCGCCTGGTCCGAGGTCACCCACCAGATCCAGCGCCTGCGCGACAACCCGGCATGCGCAGACCAGGAGTACGAAAGGCTGCTGGACGAAGGCGATCCGGGCCTGAACGTCCACCTCACCTTCGATCCCGCCCACGACATCGCGGCGCCCTTCGTCTCGCGCGGCGCGCGTCCACGCTTGGCGGTGCTGCGCGAGCAGGGCGTGAACGGACAGATGGAGATGGCCGCGGCTTTCGACCGCGCGGGATTCGAGGCGATCGACGTCCACATGAGCGACATTCTCGCCGCGCGCGTCTCGCTCGCCGGCTTCAAGGGCTTCGCCGCCTGCGGCGGCTTCAGCTACGGCGATGTGCTCGGTGCGGGCGAGGGCTGGGCCAAGTCGATCCTCTTCAACGCGCGCGCCCGCCTGGAATTCGAAGCCTTCTTCGATCGCGACGATTCGTTCGCGCTCGGCGCCTGCAACGGCTGCCAGATGATGTCGAACCTGAAGGACATAATCCCGGGCGCGCAGAACTGGCCGCACTTCGAGCGCAATCTTTCCGAGCAGTACGAGGCGAGATTCACCCTGGTGGAGTTGCAGAAGTCGCCGTCGCTCTTCTTCGCGGGAATGGAGGGAAGCCGCATCCCGATCGTCACCGCCCATGGCGAGGGCCGCGCGGTATTCAGGGATGACCAGGCGATGGAGGCCTGCCAGTACCTCGCCGCCGCGCGCTACGTAGACAATCGGGGCAAGGTGACCGAGGCGTATCCGTACAACCCGAACGGCTCGCCGCAGGGCATCACCGCGGTCACGACCCCCGACGGGCGCTTCACGATCATGATGCCGCACGCCGAGCGCGTCTTCCGATCGGTGCTGTTCTCATGGCGTCCCGAAGGGTGGGGCGAGGACTCGCCGTGGATGCGGATGTTCCGCAATGCACGGGCATGGGTGGGATGAAATGCTACGCGGACTTGCGCGTGAGCCCGTGCTCGTTGGCGTAGGCCCAGAGCTCCAGCCGGCTCGAGACCCCCAGCTTCTCGTAGATCGAAGTGAGGTGGTTGCGCAGGGTGTGCTCGCTGATGCAGAGCAATTCGGCCACGACGCGGGCGGTGGCGCCGGCGTCGCTCGCCATCTCGATGACGATCTGCCGCTCTCGCGCCGTGAGGGAAGAGATGCGCACCTTCTGTATGTCCTTCGCCGGCTCGCCGGTGCGGCGCGAGAGCTCGACGAAGATGCGACCGGTCGCGGCCCGGTCGAGCCACAGCTCGCCCACGTAGGCGCGTTCGATCGCCTTCAGGATCGTTTCGGCCTTGTCCTCCTTCAGCACCACGCCGCACGCGCCCGCGAGGATCGCCTTGTCGTGCACCGCCGGATCGCGCATGCCGGTGAGGATCAGCACGCGGGCCTTCGACTTGGCGATGAAGAGTGGAATGGCGTCGAGCCCGCTCTTGCCGCCGAGGTCGAGGTCGAGCAGGATCACGTCGATCTCCTGCGCCGCGAGGTGGGCCAACGCCTCGGTGGCGCTATGGGCGGTCGCGACGACGCTCATGCGCGGCTTCTCGCCGTCGACCAGGCGCTGGAGACCCCATAGCACGCTGCGATGGTCGTCGACCAGCATCACGCGGATGGCTCCGGGGTTTCTCGTCTCGGGCAAGATCGGCTCCTCGCTACACGGGAATGGTGACGTGGACGGCGGTGCTGCCATCCGCGCCGCGCTCGACGAAGATGTGGCCGCCGAGGGAACCGGCGCGGGCGTTGATCGAGGCCGGCGTGAACTCGGCCGGGTTGCCGCCCTTGGTCCAGGGCTCGTTGGCGATCACCAGTCGCAACTCCTTCTCGGCACGCGACAGGCGCACGAATGCGCGCCGGGCGGAGGTGTGGCGGACGACGTTGCTCAGCCCCTCGCTCACCATGCGGAAGGCCTCGGAAGCGAGCTGCGGGCTCACGAAGAGGATCTCGTCACACTCGACCTGAATCTCGATACCGTAGAAACGGTGGAAGCGGTCGGCCTGCTCGCGGATCGCCTTCACCAGGGATTCTCCCGACATCGGCGCTCGCTGACGGACGCCGGTCGCGAAGCCGCGCAGGTCGCGAATCGTCATGTCGGCCATGTCGAGGAGCTCGCCCACGCGGCGCTGCAGGGGATTGCTCTCCGCCGCGCGATAGAGGGCGTCCAGGCCGAGCTTGAGGCCTATATAGGGCTGTACCGTCGAGTCGTGGATGTCCAGCGAGATCCGGAATCGCTCGTGCTCGCCGGCCTTCAGGACCAGCTCGTCGATGAGCTGGGTGTTCTCGACCGCGTGCGAGACGGAAAGCGCGAGCTGCTCGAGGAACTGGATGTCGGTTACCGCGAAAACGGCCTCGCCCCGGACCACGAAGAGGCGCCCATAGGAACCGTCGTTTTGCGTGTAGGGAACGCTCGCGTAGGTCCCCGCGTCGAGGAGGTGGGCGAGCGCGTGGGCATCCGCCGGGGATGAGGCCGAGTGCCTGGCGTCGTAGGCGATCGAGGCGTCCGCGGGAAGCTTGAGCAACGGGGCCGCGACACCGGCCTCCATTTCGGTCACGGTCTTTGCAAGGCCCTCTGCTCCGGCCGCGACTTTGTAGAGCATGAACTTGTCGTCACCGCCGATCCGGCGGCGGATCACCAGCAGGCACTCACGCGCGGCGAAGAAGGCGAGGACGCGCTCGAGATTGGCATGTACGGTCCGGGCCACGCCCAGGCGCGGATTCCATTCGTTGGCGATGTCACGCAGCAGCGCGAGGCGGCGCCGCAGGACCATCTCACGCCCTCCCCAGACCGCCATCATCCAGCCCATCGCGAGCAGGTAGACGGGCCGGATGAGCGAGCGGTTGAGCTCGAAGCCCTCGCCTTCCGGGGCGAATGCGAGGCCGACGGCACAGAAAAGTAAGGTAGACGCGAGCGCGACGGTGAACCCGGCCCGATAACCCTCCGAGAACGAGGCGACCAGGATCGCGAACAGGAACAGGAAGAAGAAGATGCTGCTGGTGCCCTGGGTGAGCGCCACGAGATAGGTGGCCCACAGGACGTCGATCCAGGGGGATTGCCGAAGGGAGCTGCCGTTCGCGCTCGCCAGCAGGGCCAGGGACCAGAGGCAATAGGCGCTGAGGGAGACGTAGGTGAGGGCTACGTAGCGCGCCGGCTCGGTCGGATCCACGTAGATGATGGCGAGGCCGGAGATCGCCAGCACGCAGCGCATGAACGCCACCATGCGCGCGTCCATGGAGCGGGACGCCCCTTCCTGGAGGGCCTGCGGCCTGGCGAAGAATTGCGCGATGGCTGCCATTGTTGGTCGTTGGTTGCTCGGGCGCTCCCCGCGCTCCGGCCTTCTTGGCTTGGAGAGCATTCTAGCCCGCCCGGACCCCACTTCGTATTACCGCCTCACTACGGCTGCAATCCAAGCTCTTGTTCGGACGGGGGTTTCCCCTTTCCTTCAAACCCGGTGTAGGACTCACCTCCTAGGAGAGGGGGCGGAATCCCTAGGGTGTTGGGCCTATTAAATAGGCCGAGTCCTCTCATGACAGGGGGGACGCAGGAAGCCAATCATCGGGGGCATAAACAAGGCAATGGCTGGACATCGGCCCCGCCGTAAGCCAGGAGAAAGAAAAGTGCCCGAGACGAAGCTCCGAGACGCCCGAGTGAAGGCAGCCCTCCCGGTGATCGTGGAGGGCCGGGCCGCCGGGATAACGAGGGACGTGAGCGCCAGCGGGGTCTTCTTCGAAACCGACGAGAAGATGGCCGAGGGAAACGCGATCGAGTTCACGGTCGAGTTCGACAGCCCGACGGGGAAGCTGGTGTTGCGTTGCAGTGGACAGATCGTGCGGGTGGAGA
>JBDSRZ010000031.1:0-7131 GCA_039929025.1 Usitatibacter sp.
AGGGCTCCGCCAAGATCAAGGTGCCGCCCGAGACCCAGACCGGGCAGGTGTTCCGCCTGCGCGGCAAGGGCATCAAGGGCGTGCGCTCGAGCTACCCCGGCGACCTCCTCTGCCAGGTGGTGCTCGAGACTCCGGTGCGCCTCACCGAGCGGCAAAAGGATCTGCTGCGCGAGCTCGAGGACATCAGCAACAAGGATGCCCGCCACAACCCCCGCGCCAAGTCCTTCATGGACAAGGTCAAGGAGTTCTTCGCGGGATGAGGGGGCTGCCGTACTATGATGTTTTGAGGGCCGATCCCAGAGGCCCGGGAGAAGTCCTTCGATGATTCGCGCGCTCGCCACGGCCCTGGCACTGGCAGCCACTTCCGCCCTTGCCCAGGGGGTGACCGATTCCCAGATCCTTCTCGGCCAGTCCGTCGCCCTCACCGGCCCCGCGCAGCAGCTGGGCCTCGACATGCAGATGGGCGCCACGCTCTACTTCAACACCGTGAACGCCCGCGGCGGGGTCAACGGCCGCAAGATCGTGCTGAAGACCCTCGATGACGGCTACGAGTCCGCCCGCGCCGCCGAGAACACCAGGAAGCTCATCAACGACGAGCGCGTGTTCGCGCTTTTCGGTTACGTCGGCACACCGACTTCGCAGGCGTCGCTGCCGATCTTCACTGCGGCGAAAGTGCCGTTCGTCGGCCCCTTCACCGGCGCGGAGCTGTTGCGCGCCCCGGTGAACCCGTACATCTTCAACGTGCGCGCGAGCTACTACGACGAGACCGAGGCGATCGTGCAGCACCTGACCGCGATGAGCGTGAACAAGATCGCGGTCTTCTACCAGAACGACGCCTACGGCCAGGCGGGACTCGCCGGCGTCGAGCGCGCGCTCAAGAAGCGCAACCTCGAGATCGGCGCCAAGGGCACAGTCGAAAGAAACACCGTCGAGGTCGCCAAGGCGGTGGCGACGATGAAGCAGGCGCAGCCGCAGGCGATCGTGATGATCAGCGCCTACAAGTCGTGCGCGGCGTTCATCAGGGACATGAAGAGGGCCGGCTCGAATCCCACCTTCTGGAACGTGTCCTTCGTCGGCAGCAAGGCGCTCGCCAAGGAGCTCGACAAGGAAGGCCGCGGGGTGCAGATCTCGCAGGTGGTTCCGTTCCCCTGGGACAACACGGTGCCGGTGGTAAAGGAGTACCGCAAGGCCCTGGAAGAGGTGAAGGGCGAGCCGGGCTTCGGCACGCTCGAGGGTTACATCGCTGCCAAGGTGATGGTCGAGGGGCTGCGCCGCGCCGGCCGGAACTTGAACCGCGACAACTTCATCAAGGCGATGGAGTCGATCAACGACTACGACGCCGGCGGCTTCAAGGTGAGCTACGGACCGGGGAACCGCAGCGGGTCGAAGTTTGTGGACTTGACGATCATCTCGAAGGACCAGAAGTTCGTGCGGTGAGCCGTCGCCTGGGCGCCGCGGCTGCATGAGGCGTCACCCCGGGCGCCGTCACTTCCGCCGCCACTCCGTGACGCCGCCCGGTTTGTCTTCGAGGATGATTCCCGCGGCTTCCAGCTCCTTGCGGATGCGATCGGCGTCCGGATAGTTTTTCGCACCCTTGGCCACATTGCGCGCGGCGATCATCGCGTCCACGTCCAGGGCGGTATCGCTGCCGGCGCCCTTGAGGAACGTCTCGGCATCGGCTTGCAGAAAGCCGATGGTGCCGGCGAGCGCGCGCAGCTGTCCCGCGAGCGCGGGTGATCGCGTGCGGTTCACCTCGCCGCGCAGGTCGTGCAGCACCGAGAAGGCGATCGGCGTATCGAAGTCGTCGTTCATCGCGTCGCGGAAGCGCGCGCAATAGGGATTCGACCAGTCGAGCGCCGCGCCGTCGGCGGGCGTCTCGCGCAGCGTCGCGTAGAAGCCGCGCAGCGCCGTGCCCGCATCGGTGAGCAGATCCCAGGTAAAGCCGATCTCGCTGCGATAGTGGCCACGCAGCAGGAACCAGCGCAGCTGCTCGCCGCCCTGCACCGGGTCGAGCCGGCCGAGGACATCGCGCGCGGTGAAGAAGTTGCCGAGCGACTTCGACATCTTCTCGTGGTCGATGTTGAGGAAGCCGCCGTGCATCCAGTAGCGTACGAAGGGCTTGTCGAACGCGCCCTCGCTCTGCGCGATCTCGTTCTCGTGGTGCGGGAACTGCAGGTCCCAGCCTCCGCCGTGGAGATCGAAGGGGATGCCGAGGTCCTTCTGTGACATCGCCGAGCACTCGATATGCCAGCCCGGCCGGCCCGCGCCGAAGACGGACGGCCACGAGGGCTCGCCGGCCTTGGCGGTCTTCCACAGCACGAAGTCCAGGGGATCGCGCTTGGCGGAGTCCACCGCGACGCGCTCGCCCGCGCGCAGGTCGTCGAGGTTGCGGCGCGAGAGCTTGCCGTAACCCGGGAAGTCGCGCACCGAGTAGCAGACGTCGTGATTGCCGGCGCGGTAGGCGAGGCCCTTCTTCTCGAGCAGCGCGATGATCTCGAGCATGCCCTCGATGTGGCGCGTGGCACGCGGCTCGCGATCGGGCTTGTCGAGCCCGAGGCGCGCGCAGTCCTCGTCGAGCGCGGCGATCATGCGGGCGGTGAGCGCCTCGATGTCCTCGCCGTTCGCCCGCGCGCGATCCATGATCTTGTCGTCGACGTCGGTGATGTTGCGCACGTAGGTGACCGCATAGCCGCTTGCCCGCAGCCATCGCGCGACCATGTCGAAGGTGGTGAAGGTGCGCGCGTTGCCGACGTGGAAATAGTCGTACACAGTGGGGCCGCACACGTACATGCCGACATTTCCGGGCTCGCGAGGCGTGAACGCCTCCTTGCTGCGGCTCAACGTGTTGTAAAGCTGGAGAGTGGACATGTCGTCGGATTTCGGCATACCCGCGGCGAGCGAAGGCAGGTAGAATATTGTTCCATTAAATTCAACAAATTATAGCAACGATGCGGCACCGGATTCCGATCAAGTCGCGGTTCGCCGCGGTGCTCGTGGCGGCCATCCTCGCAGCGGCCGCGCCGGCCGGGGCGGCACCTGCCGACGACCTCCGCGAGGCGCAGAAACTGTACGGACAAGGCAAGGTCCAGTCCGCCCTCGATAAGGTCGAGGCAATCCTGGGCGCGCAGTCCAAGGACGCCCAGGGCCGCTTCCTCAAGGGCATCCTGCTCACCGAGTTGAAGCGCACCGCCGAGGCGATCCAGGTGTTCACCGGGATCACCGAGGATTTCCCCGAGCTGCCCGAGCCGTACAACAACCTCGCGGTGCTCTACGCGCAGCAGGGCAACTACGAGAAGGCCAGGTCGGCCCTCGAGCTCGCGATCCAGACGTACCCGAGCTACGCCACCGCGCACGAAAACCTCGGCGACGTTTATGCGCAGCTTGCCAGCCGCGCCTACGCGCGCGCGCTGCAGTTCGACAAGGACAACACCGCGGCGCAGGGCAAGCTCGCGCTGATCAAGGATCTCCTCAGTTCCGGCAAGCCCGCCGGCCAGCGTCCGCAGGCCTCCCGCGCCGCAGCAGCAAAGTGATTTCGCAGCTCCCGCATCATCCCTTCCCAACGACTCCGGATTTCTCCCCATGAATCGAACCCGCATCGCCATCGCCGTCATAGCCGCGTTCATCCCGTTCACCGCCTCCGCCCAGAGCAAGGCCCCGGAGGCTTCCGCCCCCAAGGCCGCCGGCTCCGGCACCTGCTCGAGCGTGAAGCTCACCACCTCGATGGGCCCGATCACGCTCGCGCTCGACCAGGCGAAGGCGCCCATCAGCTCGGAGAACTTCGCCAGGTATGTGAAGTCCGGCCATTACAACGGCACCATCTTCCACCGCGTCATGGACGGCTTCATGATCCAGGGAGGAGGCTTCACCAAGGACATGGTGCAGAAGCCGACCAACCCGCCGATCAGGAACGAGGCCTCGAACGGCCGGAAGAACGAGCCATACACCGTGGCCATGGCGCGCACCAACGACCCCAACTCCGCCACCTCGCAGTTCTTCATCAACGTGGTCGACAACGGCATGCTCAACTACACCGACGACTTCAAGCCCGGATACGCCGTGTTCGGCAAGGTGACCGCGGGCCAGGATACGGTGGACAAGATCAGGAAGGTGGCCACGGGCAGCGCGGGCGGGCACCAGAACGTGCCCACCTCGCCCGTCACCATCGAGAAGGCCGAGTGCCTCTAGGGCGCCAAGGAAAGGGACACGCAATGAAAGTGAAGCTCACCACCAACCACGGCCCGATCGTGCTCGAGCTGGACGAGGGCAAGGCCCCCACGACCGTCGCCAACTTCCTCGCCTACGTCGATGCCGGGCACTACAACGGCACCATCTTCCACCGCGTGATCCCCGACTTCATGGTCCAGGGTGGCGGTTTCACCGCCGACATGAAGCAGAAGCCGGTGAACGCGCCGATCAAGAACGAGGGTGCCAATGGCCTCAAGAACGACAACTACACCGTCGCCATGGCGCGCACCGGCGTGCGCGACTCGGCCACCTCGCAGTTCTTCATCAACGTGAAGGACAACGACTTCCTCAACTACAGCGGCGAGTCGCCGCAGGGCTGGGGATATGCCGTGTTCGGCAAGGTGGTAGAGGGCAAGGAGATCGTGGACAAGATCAGGAAGGTGGCCACCGGCAACGCGGGCGGGCACCAGAACGTCCCGACCCAGGTCGTGATGATCGAGAAGGCCGAGCGCGCGTAGCCGTGGGTGCGCCCAAGGGCAGCCGCGGGCGCACCCTCTTCATCTCCGACCTTCACCTCGACGAGGCGCGCCCGTCCGCGGTCGCGCAGTTCGAGCGCTTCCTCGCCGACTTCGCGCCCGGGGCGGATTACCTCTACATCCTGGGAGATCTCTTCGAGTCGTGGATAGGCGATGACGGAATCAACCTTCCCCTTCCCGCCCGCACCGCATCCCGCCTCTTCGAGGCGAGCACGCGCGTGCCGATCGCCTTCATGCACGGCAACCGCGATTTCCTGGTGGCGGAGCGGTTCGCCGCCGAGACCGGCGTGAAGCTCCTCGTCGATCCAACCGTGGTCGATCTCTACGGCACCCCCACGGTGCTGCTCCACGGAGACACGCTCTGTACCGAGGACCAGGCGTACCAGCGCTTCCGCGCGCAGGTCCGCGACCCCGCGTGGCAGGCGGTGGCGCTCGCGCGCCCGCTCGCCGAGCGCGTAGCGATCGCGCAGACGATGCGCACCGACAGTGAGGGCGCCAAGCAGGGCAAGTCGATGGAGATCATGGATGTTTCCCCCGCGGCGGTCGATGAGGCGTTCGCCACCTCCGGCTGCGCCGTGATGATCCACGGCCATACCCACCGCCCCGGCCGCCATGCGCACGTCGTGAATGGCCGCGAGTGCGTGCGCTGGGTGCTGAGCGACTGGTATTCGGGCTGCGGCTACCTCGAGGCCTCGCCCGAGGGCATCCGCGCCGTCGACGGTTTCTAGGACGCGCCGGCTTTCGCGAGCGCCGCGCGGATCGCCGGCATCTGCTCGCGGGTGAAGCGCTCGGCGACCTGCATCACGCGCCTGCGGTAATTCTCGTCGTGCCCCGCGTAGTAGCCGATGTCGGGATGCAGGAGGATGTCGGCCGCCGGCGCCTCGTGCCGGATCTGGCGAGCGCGGCGCTCGTCCTTCGCCACCCAGTCACGCGGCACGCCCGGCGGCGTGCTCTCCAGATACGCCGAGACATCGACCGCGATCACGATCTTCGCCCCCAGCGCGCGCGCCGCGAGGATCGGCACCGGGCTCGCCTCGTCGCCGTCCAGGTAGTAGTCGTTGCCGATGCGCACCGCCTCGAACTGTCCCGGGCTCGCAACCGAGGCGCGCACCGCCAGGCCGGTGTCTCCGCGGTTGAAGATCGCCAGCTTGCGATCGGAGACGCGCGTCGCCGTGGCGGCGAAGGGCATGGCGAGCTGCTCGATGGTCCCTCTCCCCACGTGCCGGTTGATGTAGGTCTGGACCGCCTCGCCCGAAGCGGGATTGCCGCGCAGCACCTGCCACTCGAGGAAAAAGCGCTTGATGTCGAGGTCCTGGGCGAGGCGCTCGAGCTCGGCCGCGGATACGCCGGCCGCATAAAGCGCGCCCACCACCGCACCAACGCTCGATCCGATGACGAGATCGGGTTTGATGCCGTTCTCTTCGAGCACCTTGATCACGCCCACGTGCGCGAATCCGCGTGGGCCGCCGGAACCCAGGACGAGCGCAAGGCGCGGCGTGGTGGCGGGCGATTCGAACCGCGGCAGGCGCTCCGGCGGGACTTCCTCGTTGCAAGCGATCGCGAGCATCGCAGCGGCCAGCAGGATGGCCGCGCGCCTCATCTCAATCGCAGAATTCCCCGACGGCCCGCTTCAACTCCGCGATATGCGCCGGCCGGTCCTTGTCGTCGAGGCAAACCTTCTTGTCCACCCATTTGTAGATGGCGTGCGCCGGCATCGCCGCGGCAAGCGCCAAGGCCAGCGCGATCAGGGTTCGTCCAGCCTCAATGTGAGGCATTTCGCCGATCCTCCCGCCTTCATGAATTCCGCCAGCGGCGTCTGCACCACCTCGAAGCCCTTGGCGGCCAGCGCCTTCACGAACGAGGCCGTGGCGCGGTTCACCACCACGGTCGCATCGATGTTAACTGCATTGCAGGCGAAGGCAAGCGCATCCTCCTCGTCGATCGCGATGCGCCGCGCGGGCTTCACACGCTTCTCGATCACCGCGCGCGACGCCTCGTCGAAGGCCGGCGGGTAGTACATCAGGTGGCCGCCCTCCAGCGGGCAAAAGCACGTGTCGAGATGGTAGAAGCGAGTGTCGGTGAGGCGCAACGTTTCCACCTCGATGCCGAGCCGCTCCATGATGACCTCGCGCGCGGCCGAGATCGAGCGGTGGCCGTGGGCCATCCACAGCACCTCCTCGCCGCGGTCGAAGAGGGCGTCGCCCGCGCCCTCGAAGGGCACGTCGCGCGGCATCAGCGTCACCTCGTAGCCGCGGTCCATGAACCAGTCGGCGAAGTACGGCTCCTCGTACTGGCGCTCGGGATACTTGAAGCGCGCCACCAGGAAGCGCCGGTCCTTCACCAGCCCCGCATTGGCCGTGAACACCATGTCGGGCGATCCGGGCTGCGGCAGCACCAGGCGCACGGTCGC
>JBDSRZ010000032.1:0-3266 GCA_039929025.1 Usitatibacter sp.
GACGCCCATCCTGCTGGGGGATCTCTGGAAGCACGGGTACAAGAACCAGGTGGTGGTGTCGCCCGACGTGGGCGGCGTGGTGCGCGCGCGCGCGATCGCGAAGAGGCTGGAAAGCGATCTCGCGATCATCGACAAGCGCCGTCCGCGTCCCAACGTCGCCACCGTGATGAACATCATCGGCGACGTGAACGGCCGCACCTGCGTGATCATGGACGACATGGTCGACACCGCGAACACGCTCTGCGAGGCGGCGCGCGCGCTTAAGGAGCAGGGCGCGGTGAAGGTGGTCGCTTACTGCACGCACCCGGTGCTTTCGGGGCAGGCGATCAGCCGCATCGAGGCCTCGGTGCTGGACGAGCTGGTGGTGACCGACACCATCCCGCTCAGGCCCGATGCCGAGGCGTGCAGGAAGATCCGCGTCGTGAGCGTTGCCACGCTGATGGCCGAGACGATGCGCAGGATTTGTGAGGAGAGCTCGGTGAGCTCTCTCTTCGTGGAGTAGCAGCAACAGTCGCGGGCCTGGTCGCGGGCGCGCGTGTTTCGACCCAACTCTGGAGATGTCATGAAAATCGCAATCAAGGCCGAACCGCGGAGCGTAAAGGGCACGGGTGCGAGCCGCCGCCTGCGCCGCGAGTCGAAGGTACCCGGCATCCTTTACGGCGCCGGCAAGGACGCGCAATCGATCGAAATCGACCACAAGGAGCTCTGGTTCAAGCTCAAGATGGAAGCGTTCCACGCCTCCATCCTCGATCTCGAAGTCAGCGGGGAAAAGTCGCAGGTGCTGTTGCGCGACTACCAGATGCATCCCTTCCGCCCGCTGATTCTGCACGTGGATTTCCAGCGCGTGGATGCCAATAAGAAGATCCACATGTCGGTGCCGCTGCACTTCGTGAATGCGGAGATCTAGCCCGGCGTGAAGATCGCGGGCGGCCTGGTCGAGTATGTGTTGAAGGAGCTCGACATCCAGTGCCTGCCCAAGGACCTGCCCGAGTTCATCGAGGTGGATCTTTCCAACCTGCAGGCGGGACATTCGTTCCACCTCTCGGGGCTGCAGTTGCCCGCGGGTGTCGAAGCCGTCGTGCTGAAGGGCGAGGATCCCACCATCGCGACCGTCGTGATCCCGAGGGTCATGACGGCGGACGAGGAAGCTGCCGAGCTGGCGGCAACCACCGCGGCCCCGGCCGCGGCGGAGGTGCCGACCATCGCACAGAAGGTGAAGGAGGGGGATGAGGGCAGTGGCGGTGGCGGCGGCGGCAGGGACAAGCCGACCGTGAAGGACGACAAGAAGAACATGAAGGAAGCGAAGAAGTAAGCCGCCGGGGCATCGGCACGCAAGGGCGCCCGCCGGCTTGCCGGCGGGCGTTTTGCTTCGGGATACAGAGCAACGAATGGACCAAATCCGCCTTATCGTCGGCCTGGGCAATCCGGGCGAGAAGTATGCGAAGACGCGCCACAACGCGGGCTACTGGTGGGTCGACGCCATCGCCGAGTCGAAGCGCGCGAGCTGGAAGCGCGAGACCAAATTCTCCGGCTGGACCTCGAAGGTCGAGGAGGGCGGAAGCGAGTTCGCGCTTCTAAAGCCCTCCACATACATGAACGAGAGCGGCCGCAGCGTCTCGGCGCTGCTGCGGTTCTTCAAGATCGAGCCCGGGCAGATGCTGGTAGTCCATGACGAGCTCGACCTGTTGCCGGGCGTGGTGAAGCTGAAACGCGGCGGCGGTACCGGCGGGCATAACGGTCTTGCCGACATCGCCGACGCGCTCGATACCAAGGACTTCTGGCGCTTGCGCATCGGCATCGGCCATCCCGGCGACAAGGACCTGGTCGCCGACTACGTGCTCGACAAGGCGCGGCGCGTCGAGCAGGACGCGATCGATGTCGCGTTCGAGCGCAGCCTTGAGCTCCTGCCGCACCTGGCCAGCGGCCGCATGAACGATGCGATGAAGTGGCTGCACACCGCACCGAAGGCGGCGCCCGAGGGTGACGCCGTCGCCCCGGCGAAGGCCGGGGCCCAATCACCGGCTGCCGTTCCCGCGGCTGTCGCCCCCGTGAAGACGGGGGCCCAATCACCCGAGAGTAAAGAATGAGTCTCCAATGCGGCATCGTCGGCCTGCCCAACGTCGGCAAGTCGACCCTCTTCAACGCCCTCACCAAGGCGGGAATCGCTGCGGAGAACTACCCCTTCTGCACCATCGAGCCCAACGTGGGCGTGGTGGAAGTGCCCGACCCGCGCCTGAAGAAGCTCGCCGCGATCGACAAGCCTCTCAAGGTGATCCCGGCGATCGTCGAATTCGTCGACATCGCGGGCCTCGTCGCCGGCGCATCCAAGGGCGAGGGCCTGGGCAACCAGTTCCTCGCCAACATCCGCGAGACCCACGCGATCGCCAACGTGGTGCGCTGCTTCGAGGACGGCAACGTGATCCACGTGAACAACCGCGTGGACCCGATTTCCGACATCGAGGTGATCCACACCGAGCTCGCCCTTGCGGACATGCAATCGATCGAGAAGGCCAAGCACCGCTTCGGTAAGACGCTGCGCGCCGGCGACAAGGAAGCGATGAAGATAGTGCCGCTCCTCGAGCGGGTCGAGAAGGCGTTGGATGGCTTCCACCCGGTGCGCGCGATGGGGCTCACCGACGACGAGATGGCGCTGCTGCAGCCCTTGCAATTGCTCACCGCGAAGCCCGCGCTCTACATCGCCAACGTGGGCGAGCACGGCTTCGAGGGCAATCCGCTCCTCGAGCGCGTGAAGGAATACGCGGCGAAGGAAGGCGCTCCCGTGGTCGCGATCAGCGCCAAGCTGGAGAGCGAGATCGCCGGGCTCGCCGACGAGGAGAAGGAGATGTTCCTTGCCGACATGGGCATGACCGAGCCGGGACTCGACCGCCTGATCCACGCGACCTTCGATCTGCTCGGCCTGCAGACCTATTTCACCGCGGGCGAGAAGGAAGTGCGCGCCTGGACGGTGAGGAAGGGTGCGACTGCGCCCCAGGCGGCCGGCGTGATCCACACCGACTTCGAGAAGGGTTTCATCCGCGCCGAGGTCATTCCCTACGATGATTACGTGCGCCTGGGCGGGGAGGCCAAGTCCAAGGAGGCGGGCAAGATGCGCCTCGAAGGGAAGGACTACATCGTCAAGGACGGCGACGTGATGCACTTCCGCTTTAACGTGTGAGAAAATAGCAAGCTTGGCGAGTTAGCTCAGCGGTTAGAGCAGCGGAATCATAATCCGTTGGTCCGGGGTTCAAATCCCTGACTCGCCACCA
>JBDSRZ010000033.1:0-3734 GCA_039929025.1 Usitatibacter sp.
CGAGGACCGCGAACACGTCCGCGTCGCCCGGCGTGGCGCTCCGATCCCGCCCCGGGAAGAGGCTCGCGGTATGGCCGTCCTCACCGAGCCCGAGCAGGACGAGGTCGAAATCGCCGGTGCTGCCGAGCATTTGCGCATAGGCGAGCGCCGCCGCGCGGGCGCCGAGCTCCCCCGGAATGACATGCACGCAGTCGTGCGGAATCGGGACGTGATCGAGCCCGGCGTCGGCGACGCCGATCCAGCGGGCGTCGCTCAATCCTCCTTGGCCTCCCACAATCGAAACCCGCCGCGGAAGGCGTCGGCATTGCCGCCGCGACGCGCCCCCGGCGGCATGCGTTTCAGCTTCCTCACGTTGCCTCCGCCCAGCACCACGTCGTCGGGCAGCAACGCGAGGCGGAATCCTTCCACGACCTCGTTCACCTTGAGACGCCATTTCTTTTCGCCCTGCCGCTCGAGACCGCGCTGGCCAAGATGATCCTCGTAGGTGCGCTTCCGCGCGTAGCGCAGGTGGCCCAATTCCATCGCCGCGACCCGGCCATCGACGACGAGGGCGGATCCCAGCCCGGTCCCCAGCCCCAGGAACAGCATCGTGCCGCGTTCGTAGGCGCCGAGCGCCTGCATCGCGGCATCGTTGATGATTCTCACCGGCCGCGAGAATGCCGCCTCGAAATCGAAGCCGACCCAGCCCGGGCCCAGGTTGTGCGGCTCTTTCACGGCCTCGCCGTCGCGGACCACTCCGGGAAAGCCGATCGAAACCGCCGTGTAGCGCCATCCCCGGGTGATCTTCAGCACGCCTTCGACCATCTCGTCCGGGGTCATCTGCGCTCCGGACTCGAACTTGCGTGGGGTCTTGTGGCCCGTGCAAAGGCATTTCACGTGCGAACCGCCGACATCGACGACAAGTATCTTCATGTGCCTCGCGCCCCGATCGTCATCGCGTGCGGGCGACCGCGGCGGGACGCTCGCCTTGCTCGCCGGATTTCCGCGCCTCGTGGGCAGGCAGGGACAACAACCGCGCGGTGTTGACGAGCGCCATGTGCGTCAGCGCCTGCGGAAAATTTCCGAGCATGCGTCGTCCGCGCGGGTCGTATTCTTCCGAGAGCAGCCCGAGGTCATTGCGCAGCGCCAGCAATCGCTCGAACAGCGCTTCGGCCTCCTGCCGACGCCCGATCAACGCGAGGTTGTCGGCGAACCAGAACGAGCACGGCAGAAAGGCGCCTTCACCGGGCGGCAGGCCATCCAGGTCGGGTGTCGTCGAGTAGCGCTGCACCAGGCCTTCCACCACGAGATCGCGCTCGATCGCGGCGAGCGTGCCGCCCACGCGAGCATCGTCGGGGGGAAGGAAGCCGACCAGCGGGATCAGCAGCAGGCTCGCGTCCACCCGCGAATCGCCGTACGACTGCACGAACGAGTTGCGCTGTAGGTCGAACCCCGCTTTGCAGACCTGCGCGTGGATCGCGTCACGCACGCGGCGCCAACGCTCGCCCGGGCCATCGAGCCCGAAACGCTCCACGCCTTTCACCGCGCGGTCGAACGCCACCCACGCCATCACTTTCGAGTGGGTGAAGTGGCGCCTGGGGCCGCGTATCTCCCAGATGCCTTCGTCCGGCTCCTCCCACCTCGTCTCGAGGAACTCGAGCAAGGCCCGCTGTATTCTCCAGGCCTGCGGTTGCGGAGCGAGCCCCGCGCACCGCGCCAGGTGCAGCGTGTCCATGACCTCGCCATAGACGTCGAGCTGGAACTGGGTGGAGGCGGCGTTGCCCACCCGAACCGGAGCCGCGCCGCCGTGGCCCGGCAGCCAGCCGAGCTCGGTTTCATCCAGGCGCCGCTCTCCGCGAACTCCGTAGATGATCTGCAGGTCTTCGGGGCTTCCCGCGGCGGCGCGCAGCAGCCATTCCCGCCAGTCCACCGCCTCTTCCTGGTAACCGGCGGCGAGCAACGCATTCAGCGTGAACGTGGCGTCGCGCAGCCAGCAATACCGGTAGTCCCAGTTGCGTACGCCGCCAGGCTGCTCCGGCAGTGAAGTGGTGGGTGCCGCGACGATTCCCCCGGTGGGCCCGTAGGTGAGTGCCTTCAGCGTGATCAGCGAGCGCGCCACGGCTTCGCGCCAGCGTCCCTGGTAAGCGGAGCGATCGGACCACTCGCGCCAGCCGCGATCGGTGGCCTCCAGCGCCTGCTCCGCGTCGCGGGCCGGCGGGCCCGCCTCGTAGGAGGGGTGATAGTTGAGCACGAACGGAACGCGCTCCCCCTCGCCGATGGCGAATTCCGCCACGGTCTTCAGGTTTTCGCCGCGGGTCGGCACGCTGGTGCGCAGCTCCAGGGTGTCCGGCCCGGCCGTCGCGAGCAACGAGCGATCGACCTGGCGCACCCAGGGAACGACGGATCCGTAGTCGAAGCGGATGACAAGCTCCATGCGCATCGCCACCCGGCCGCGCAAGCCCTCGACGATGCGCACGATGTCGCGCCGCTCACTGGAAAGAGGCATGCAGTCGATCACCCGCACCGCGCCCTCGGCCGTCTCGAAGTCGGTTTCCAGGACCAGCGTGCCCTCGCGGTATCGTCGCTGCGTGCGCAGCACGGTGCCGGCCGGCGCGATCCGCCAGCGCCCATGCCGGTCCTCGCCGAGGAGCGCCGCGAAGCATGCGCCCGAGTCGAAACAGGGAAAGCACGCCCAGTCGATGGAACCGTCGCGGCCCACGAGCGCCGCAGTATGGCAATCACCGATCAGGGCGTAGTCTTCGATGGCGAGCGGCATCGGGCTCACGTGGGGTTGTTCCAGCGGATTATGATTGATGCGCATGCGGCGCGTATCGGGGTTCACGGCTTTCACATCGGAGGTGCACATTGCAGCTCGGAATGATTGGTTTGGGTCGAATGGGCGCGAGCATGGTGCGGCGCCTCATGAAGCATGGCCACGAGTGCGTCGTGCACGATGCGCGGCCGGCGGCGGTGTCGGCCCTGCGTAAGGAAGGCGCCATCGGCGCGGCATCGCTCGCCGAGCTGGTGGCGAAAATGACCCCGCCTCGAGCGATCTGGATGATGGTGCCCGCCGCTGTCGTCGACCCCGTGCTCGGCGATCTGGTGGAGCACCTCGAAGGCGCCGATATCGTGATCGACGGCGGCAATTCCTACTACCGCGACGATATCCGGCGGGCGAAGGAGCTGGGCGCCTCGGGGCAGCACTACGTCGACATCGGGACGAGCGGCGGCGTCGCGGGCGAGGAGCGCGGCTACTGCCTGATGATCGGCGGCGAGCCCGATGTCGTCGCGCACCTGGCGCCGATTCTCTCTTCGCTCGCGCCCGGCGTGGGCGCAGCGGCGCGCACGCCGGGGCGAAGCGGTGCCGCAACCCATGCCGAGCAGGGGTTCCTGCACTGCGGCCCCCACGGCGCCGGGCACTTCGTCAAGATGGTTCACAACGGGATCGAATACGGTGTCATGGCGGCCTACGCCGAGGGGTTCGCCATCCTGCGCGGCGCCAATATCGGCAAGCGCGCAGGGCAGAACGATGCGGAGACCACGCCGCTTCGCGATGCGCAGTTCTACCAGTACGAAATGAACCTCCCCGAAATCGCCGAGGTTTGGCGGCGCGGCAGCGTGATCGGGTCCTGGCTGCTCGACCTTTCGGCCGGCGCGCTGCTCAAGGATCCGCACCTCGGGGCCTACGGCGGCCGTGTCTCCGATTCCGGCGAGGGCCGCTGGACTCTCCAGGCGGCGATCGACGAGGCGGTGCC
>JBDSRZ010000034.1:0-3410 GCA_039929025.1 Usitatibacter sp.
CCGGCCGTTCTTCTCTCGATCGCAGGGGAGGGATGTCGCTACTACCCATGTCGCTCCAATTCCTGGCGATCGAGAGAAGAACGGCCGGCTCGAGAGCAACCCCGACTTTGCCGCGGGCGATCGCGAACTCTGGCTTCGGGGCGCGGCGTGAGTCGCACGATCCTCATCATGGCAGCCGGATCCGGTGGCCACATCTTCCCCGGCATCGCGATCGCGAACGAGCTGAAGGCGCGTGGCTGGTCGATCCACTGGATGGGCACGCCCGCGGGGATGGAAAACAAGCTCGTGCGCCAGGCGGGCTTCCCGCTGGTCACCGTGAACGCAAGCGGCGTGCGCGGCAAGGGTGTCGCTGCGTGGCTGGTGCTGCCGCTGCGGATCCTGGTCTCGTTCTGGCAATCGGCCGCGGCGATTCGGCGCATCCGTCCCGACGTCGTGCTCTCGATGGGCGGCTATGTCGCGTTTCCCGGCGGGATGATGGCCGCATTCCTCGGCAAGCCCCTGGTGGTCCACGAGCCGGGCGCGGTCGCCGGCATCGCCAATCGCGCGCTCGCGCCGGTTGCGGATCGAGTGGTCGTCGGCATGGAAGGCGCATTCGAGCGGCCGGTCGCACAGAAGTGGGCGAACGCGGTGCCGAAGCCGAAGCGCGTCGAATGGCTGGGGACGCCGGTGCGCGAGGAGATCGCGGCGCTGCCTCCGCCCGCGGCGCGAATGGCCGGGCGCGCTGGAAAGCTGCGGCTGCTGGTGGTGGGCGGCAGCCTCGGCGCGCAGACGATGAGCGACCTCGTGCTTGCCGCGCTGGCGGCGATGGCGCCCGGCGAGCGGCCCGAGGTCGTGCACCAGGCGGGCGAGAAGCTCTTCGCGGGCCTGCGCGCCGCATACGGCTCCGCGGGCGTGACCGCCGAGGTGCTTCCCTTCATCGACGACATGGCGGC
Organism: Usitatibacter sp.; assembly: GCA_039929025.1. GTDB lineage: Bacteria > Pseudomonadota > Gammaproteobacteria > Burkholderiales > Usitatibacteraceae > Usitatibacter. The sequence goes on from JBDSRZ010000034.1 coordinate 933, forward strand.
GCGCTACGCGTGGTGCGACGTGCTGGTCTGCCGCTCGGGCGCGATCACCGTGGCGGAAATCGCCGCCGCGGGCATTGCCGCGATCCTCTTTCCGTTACCGTGGTTCGTCGCCGACGAGCAGGCCGCCAATGCCGCGTTCCTCGCCGATCGCGGCGCGGGAATCGCCATGAAGCAGCTCGAGACCACTCCGGCGATGCTGGCGGACCTGCTGCGCGCGCTCACGCGCGAGCGGCTGCTCGATATTGCCGCCAGGGCGCGCGCCCTCGGCAAGCCCGACGCCACGCGCCGCTGCGCGGACCTCTGCGAGGAGATGGCGCGTGCGGCATAAGGTGAAGCGCATCCATTTCGTCGGCATCGGCGGCTCGGGCATGTCGGGCATCGCCGAGGTGCTCGCGAACCTGGGTTACTCGGTGAGCGGCTCGGACATTTCCGAGAGCCCGCCGGTGCGGCGCCTTCGGCAGATGGGCATCCGGATCGCCATCGGGCATGCCGCCGAAAACGTAGCCGATGCCGATGCGGTGGTGACTTCCTCCGCGGTCAAGCCCGACAACCCGGAGGTGGTGCGCGCGCGCGAAGCGCACGTCCCGGTGGTGCCGCGCGCGATGATGCTCGCCGAGCTGATGCGCTTCAAGCAAGGCATCGCGGTGGCCGGAACGCACGGCAAGACCACGACCACATCGCTGATCGCGGCGGTGCTCGCCGAGGCGGGGCTCGATCCCACCTGCGTGATCGGCGGGCGCTTGAATTCCATCGGCACCAACGCGCGCCTCGGCAAGGGCGAGTTCCTGGTCGCCGAGGCGGACGAGTCCGACGCGTCGTTCCTCTACCTGCAGCCGGTGATCTCGGTGGTCACCAATATCGACGCCGACCACATGGAAACCTACGGGCAGGACTTCGAGAAGCTGAAGGGCACCTTCGTGGAGTTTCTCGGCCACCTGCCGTTCTACGGGCTCGCGGTGGTGTGCAAGGACGACCCCCACGTGCGCGCGATCATGACGGCGGTCACGCGCCCGATGCTCACCTACGGGATGGGCGAGGACGCGGACCTGCAGGCGCGCAATGTTCGCTGGGACAACGGCCGGATGCGCTTCGAGGCGGTGAGCCGTGACGGGCGCACGCCGCCTCTCGACGTGATGCTCAACCTTCCCGGCGTGCACAACGTGCTGAACGCGCTCGCGGTGATCGCGGTCGGCCGCGAGGTGGGCGCCCCGGACGCGGCGATCGCGAAAGGGCTCGCGGAGTTCAGCGGGGTGGGGCGGCGGTTCCAGCGATATGGCGACATCCCGATCGCCGCCGGCGGCGTGTTCACGCTGGTCGACGACTATGGCCACCATCCCGTGGAGATGGCGGCGACGCTCGCCGCGGCGCGCGGAGCTTTCCCGGGGCGGCGGCTGGTGCTCGCATTCCAGCCGCATCGCTTTACTCGAACGCGCGACCTGTTCGAGGATTTCGTGCGCGTGCTCTCGACCACCGACGAGCTGGTGCTCGCCGACGTGTATCCCGCGGGCGAGGCGCCGATCGTCGCCGCCGATGGAAGAGCGCTGGCGCGCGCGGTGCGGATCGCCGGCAAGGTCGAGCCGCTCTTCGTCGAAAAGACCTCCGGGATGCGCGACGCAGTGCTGTCGCGCGTGCGCGATGGCGACGTGGTTCTCACGATGGGCGCGGGCTCCGTCGGTCACCTCGCGCCGGAGCTCGCGGTGCCGCCGGCCGTGGCGCCCGTGGGGAAGGGCGCGGCGAGCGCCACCGGCTCCTGGCGGCCGCTGCCGGCCCGCGGGCCGCGCTGAGGATGGACATGAGCACGAATCCATCGCTCCAGGCGCTTCTCAACACAGGGCTTCGGGGAACGCTTCGCTATGACGAGCCGATGGCAAAGCACGTGAGCTGGCGCGCCGGCGGCCACGCGCGCCGCTTCTACCAGCCGGCCGACGTGGCCGACCTTTGCGTCTTCCTGGGCAACCTCGACCCCCTCGAGCCGATCCTCTTCCTCGGCCTCGGCAGCAACCTGCTGGTCCGCGACGGCGGCTTCCACGGCACCGTCGTGTTCACCCATCACGCCCTCACCGGCATCGCGGAAATTGGTGTCGGAGTCGATTTATCGGCTGCCTCGCGGCCGGCCGGCGAAAAATCGACTCCGACACCAATTTCCCGCCCCACTTTCAAGGCGGGCGCCGGTGTTCCTTCGCCGCACCTCGCGCGTTACGCCGCGAAGCACGGTGGCGGCGGCGGCGAGTGGCTGGCCGGCGTGCCGGGCACGCTCGGCGGGGCTCTGGCGATGAACGCCGGCTGCTACGGCGGCGAGACGTGGGAGCACGTGATCGCGGTGGAGACGGTCGACCGCACCGGCACGCTGCGACTGCGCACGCCCACGGACTACGACGTCGGCTACCGCCACGTGGAGCTGAAGGGCGGCGGCGAGGAGTGGTTCGTCTCGGGCGTCTTCGTGTTCGCGCGCGGCGACGAAGCGGCGTCGATGAAGCG
>JBDSRZ010000035.1:0-13367 GCA_039929025.1 Usitatibacter sp.
TTGGTGAAGCGCGAGTAGATGTTGCCCGGCTCTTCGTTCGCGAACTTCCGCGCGGCTTCGGCCGCGCTCTTGTAGACGAAGCTCGTGGTGAGGGCGAGCGCTTCCGAGTGCTCCTGGAAATCGCTCCGGACACCCCCCGCTCGGACGCCGAGGGTGTCGCGCTTGTACTCAGAAGTCATATTCGGAGAACCGGTGGAAGGCCGACCGCCAAGTTTAGCCGATGGGGCTAGTCGACTCGCGACAGGCCCAGGTCGAGCTGATAGCTCGAAAGCCGCGAGGAGCCGCTCTCACCGTCGCCGCGCCCGACGGAGATGCCGTCGAGGTATTCCTGCGAGACGTCGCCGGTCACGTACACGCCATCGAAGCAGGAGCAGTCGAACTGCCTGATCTCCGGATTGAGCTTGCGCACGTCGTCGATCAGCGCCTCGAGGTCCTGGTAGATCACCGCGTCGGCGCCGATCAACGCCGCGATCTCTGCCTCGGTGCGGTCGGTGGCGATGAGCTCGCTCCTCGTCGGCATGTCGATGCCGTAGACGTTCGGGAAGCGCACCGGCGGCGCCGCGGAGGCGAAGAACACCTTCTTCGCGCCGCTCTCGCGCGCCATCTGCACGATCTCGCGGCTGGTGGTCCCGCGCACGATGGAATCGTCCACGAGCAGCACGTTCTTGCCGGCGAATTCGATTCCCATCGCGTTCAGTTTCTGGCGCACGCTCTTCCGGCGCAGCTCCTGTCCCGGCATGATGAACGTGCGGCCGATGTAGCGGTTCTTGATGAAGCCCTCGCGGTAGGGCTTCTTCAGCTTCGCCGCCAGCTCGAGCGCCGCCGGGCGCCCGGAATCCGGGATCGGGATCACGACGTCGATCTCGTCTTTCATTCCCAGCTTCACGACCTTGTCGGCGAGGCTCTTGCCCATGTTGCGGCGGCTCTCGTAGACCGAGATGCCGTCGATCATCGAATCGGGCCGCGCGAGGTAGACGAACTCGAAGATGCAAGGGTTCAGCTGCGGGTCGTCGGCGCACTGGCGGCTGTGGAAGTTGCCGCTCTCGTCCACCAGGATCGCCTCGCCCGGCATCACGTCGCGCATCACCTTGAAGCCCAGCGTATCGAGTGTCACGCTTTCGGAGGCGACGAGGAATTCCACGCCTTTGTCGTTATCCGCGCGCCCAATGATGAGCGGGCGGATGCCGTGCGGGTCGCGGAAAGCGAGCATGCCGTGGCCGGCGACCATCGCCACCACCGCATAGGCCCCCTTGCAGCGGCGGTGCACGCCCGCCACCGCCTTGAAGATGATCTCCGGATTGAGGCGGTCCCGGCCGGCGCCCGCGTCGTTGATCTCGTGGGCGAGGACGTTCAGCAGCACCTCCGAGTCGGAGTTGGTGTTGACGTGGCGGCGGTCGTCCATGAAGAGGTCGCGGCGCAGCTGCTCGGCGTTGATCAGGTTGCCGTTGTGCCCCAGCACGATGCCGTACGGGGAGTTCACGTAGAACGGCTGCGCCTCCGCTTCCGAGGATGCGGAGCCGGCGGTGGGGTAGCGGCAATGGGCGATCCCCATGTGGCCCGCGAGGTTCCTCATGTCGCGGGTGCGGAAGACGTCGCGCACCAGGCCGCGGCCCTTGTGCATGTGGAAGCTGTGGCCCTCGGCGGTGACGATGCCCGCGGCATCCTGCCCGCGATGCTGCAGCACCGTCATCCCGTCGTAGAGCAGCTGGTTGACGGGGCTGCGGGCGACGACTCCTACGATTCCGCACATGGCTTGACGTTCCGAAAACTGTTGTCAGGCACCGGGATTACCCGGATAACACGGCTGCGTTTGCAGAACAGATGTCCGACACCATTTTTCCCTCATTGCAGCGGCACCACCTTGCCGTCGACCGCCGCGCGCTTCAACTTCACCAGCGCCGCCTCGGCCTCGTCGCGCGTGGCGAAGGGCCCCGCGCGCAATCGGGTGAGCGGCCCGGCCTTCGATTCGAGACGCTCGGTGTAATGCACGACGTTCGCGTCCGCGAGCTTCTCGCGCAGTTGCTTCAACTTGGCCTCGTCGCGGAAGGCGCCGACCTGGACGGCGAAGCCTTCCAGCTTCGCGGGAGCCACGGACGCGGTGTCCGGGGCAGCCGCGGGCGGCGGGAGCATCCTGGCGGGCGGTTGGGGCGAAACGACCTTCAATTCGGGCGGCTTGACGGGCGCGGGTTCGGCGGCTTTGAGCTCCGCGGCCTTTGGCGTCACCGTAGCAGCCGATGGCTGTGCAGCCACGACCTTGGGCGCAGGCGCCGGAGGAGGCAGTGGGGGGGCGTTGTCGCGGGGTGGGATGACCGCGCTGGGCTCCTTGCCCGCGGGCCTGGGCTCGGAGTCGAGCACCATCGGCACGAACACCACCAGCAGCATCACCAGCGCGATCGCGCCGATCAACCGCCGCCGGCCTCTGCTCCGGATCTCGCTCGCTTCGGGGGACCCAGTAGACGCCATTTAGTCAGCGTGCGGACCGCAGCGCTTCAGCCACGGTATAGAACGAACCGAATACGATAATTCTATCATTCGGTCCCGCGTCGCGGCGTGCCGCGTCGAGCGCGCCGGCGACGCTTGCGAACCTGCGTGTGACCTCGCCGAGGCCGCGTTGCGCGAGGGCCTCGCTCACCATGGCTGCCGGAGCGGCACGCTCCGCCTGCGCCGCGCTCACATACCACCGATCGATGCGGCCGCGCATCGCATCGATCACCCCGCCGACGTCCTTGTCCGCCAGGATCGCGAACACGGCGAAGGTATTCTCGAAGAACCCCATGTCGCCGAGGCCATCGGCGAGCGAGCGGGCGGCGTGGGGGTTGTGCCCCACGTCGAGGACGATCGAGGGCCGGCCGGGAAGCACCTGCAACCGCCCCGGGAGCCTCACGTGCATGAGGCCGTGCTTCACCTCGCCCAGCGAGACTGGCAGGCGGTCGTCCACCTCGGCCAAGGCGGCCAGTGCAGTCGAGGCGTTCTTGAGCTGCCATCGCCCGCGCAAGGCCGGGATCGGCAGCGCGCGCCTGGCACCCTTGCGGCCGAAGAAATCCCACTGGCGCTCGGCGGCCTCGTAGCGGAAGTCGCGGCCGAAAATTTGGAGATCGGCGCCGACGGCCTCGGCATGCGCCACGAGGCTCGACGGGGGACCGGTGTCGCCGAATATCGCCGGACGATTCGACCGGAAGATGCCTGCCTTCTCGAAGCCGATCGACTCGCGGTCCGTGCCGAGGAAAGCCTGGTGGTCCAGATCCACGCTGGCCACGATGGCGCAATCGGCATCGACGATGTTCACGGCGTCGAGGCGCCCTCCCAGCCCCACCTCGAGGATCGCCGCGTCGACCTTGGCGTCGGCGAACACGGCGATGGCCGCGAGGGTGCCGAACTCGAAGTAGGTGAGCTGCGTGTCGCCACGCGCCGCCTCGACGCGCGCGAAGGAGTCGGCAAGCACCGCGTCACAGGCTTCTTCGCCGCCGACGCGAACCCGCTCGTTGTAGCGCAGCAGGTGGGGCGAGGTGTACAGGCCCGTCTTGTAGCCGGCCTCGGAAAGGATGCTTTCGAGAAAAGCGCAGGTGGAGCCCTTGCCGTTGGTGCCGCCGACGATGATGGTGACAGATTGGGCCCCGGCCGCCGGGGCGAAATATTCGAGCCCCATGCGTTTGGCCACCGCGTGGACGCGGTCCAGCCCCAGCGCAATGGTGGCCGGGTGCTGCGCCGAGATGTAGGCAAGCCAGTCCTCGAGCGAACGACCGCTCAAGTTTCTGGCGCCGGTTCGCGCTTGAGGAGGGTGACGAGCCGCGCGACGCGGTCGCGCAGCTGGCGGCGATCGGAGATGAGGTCGATCGCGCCCTTCTCCAGCAGGAACTCCGAGCGCTGGAAGCCCGCGGGCAGAGTCTCGCGCACCGTCTGCTCGATGACGCGCGGGCCGGCGAAGCCGATCAACGCACCGGGCTCGGCGATCACCACGTCGCCTATGAAGGCGAAGCTCGCGGAGACACCGCCCATGGTGGGATCGGTGAGGATCGAGATGAACGGCTGCCGCGCGGCCGAAAGCTGGTGCAGCGCGGCGGTGGTCTTGGCCATCTGCATCAGGGAAAGAAGCCCCTCCTGCATGCGCGCCCCGCCCGTGGCGGTGAAGCACACGAAGGGCAGCTCCTCGTCGCAGCATGCCTGCACCGCGCGCACGAAACGCTCGCCGACCACCGACCCCATGGAGCCGCCCAGGAATCCGAACTCGAACGCGGCCGCGATCATCGGCACCGATTTCACCGCGCCCTGCATCACCACCAGCGCGTCGGTCTCGCCGGTTTCCTTTTCCGCCTCGATCAGGCGCTCGCTGTACTTGCGGCTGTCCTTGAACTTGAGCGGATCGAGCGGGACCACCTCGGAGGCGAGCTCCGCGCGGCCCTCGGCGTCGAGGAAGAGATCGAGGCGCTGGCGGGCGGACAGGCGGTTGTGGAAGTTGCACTTCGGGCAGACGTGCAGGTTGTTCTCGAGGTCGGTGAAGTAAAGCACCGCCTCGCACGACGGGCACTTGCTCCACAGGCCCTCGGGCACCGCCTTCTTGATCTGCGACGCTTCGCGCTTGATCTTTGGCGGCAGGAGCTTCCTGAACCAGCTCATGCGCGCGCCTCGGCCGTGTCCATCGCAGCGCGGAAGGCGGCGAGGATGGTCTCTGCGAGCCTGGCCGCCGACTCGGCCGGCGCCTCGGCGAGCGCCTGCACGATGTGGCTGCCGATCACTACCGCGTCGGCGATCTGCCCCACGCGGCGAGCGGTCTGGCCATCGCGGATGCCGAAGCCCACGCCCACGGGCACCCTGGTCTTCGCGCGGATGCGGTTGATCATCGCCTCAACAGCGGCGGTGTCGATGTTGGCGGAGCCGGTCACGCCCTTCAGCGACACGTAATAGATGTAGCCCTTGGCCACGCGCGACACCAGGTCGATGCGCGCATCGCTCGAGGTGGGCGAGAGCAGGAAGATGGGATCGATGCCGGAAGTGCCGAGCGCGGCGAGCCAGTCGGCGCTCTCCTCGGGCGGGTAGTCGACGATGAGCACGCCATCGACGCCGGCCTTCGATGCCGCAACCACGAACGCCCCGAGGCCCATGCGTTCGATCGGGTTCGCGTAACCCATCAGCACCACGGGCGTCTTCGAATCGGTGCGGCGGAACTCGGCGACGTAGCCGAGCACGTCCCGCAATCCCACGCCGTGCTTCAACGCGCGCTCCGAGGAACGCTGGATCACCGGACCATCGGCCATCGGATCGGAGAAGGGCACGCCGAGCTCGATCAGGTCGGCGCCGCCGCGCACCAGCGCGTGCATCACCGCGACCGCCAGGTCGGGCGCGGGATCGCCCGCGGTCACGAAGGGAATCAGCGCCGCGCGGCCCTGGGTCTTGAGCGTCTCGAACGTCGCGGCGATGCGACTCACTAGAGCGAGAGCCCCGAGGCCTTGGCGACGGTGTGCATGTCCTTGTCGCCGCGGCCCGAGAGGTTCACCAGCAGGATCCTGTCCCTCGCCATCGTCGGCGCGAGCTTCATCGCGTGGGCGACGGCATGGCTCGATTCGAGCGCCGGGATGATGCCCTCGGTGCGGCACAGGCGATGGAATGCCGCGAGCGCCTCGTCGTCGGTGATCGCGACGTATTCCGCGCGGCCTGAATCCTTGAGCCATGCGTGCTCGGGGCCCACGCCCGGATAGTCGAGGCCGGCGGAGATCGAGTGCGTCTCCAGGATCTGGCCGTCGGCGTCCTGCATCAGGTAGGTGCGGTTGCCGTGCAGCACGCCAGGGCTGCCGGCGGAGAGCGACGCCGCGTGCTTGCCGGTCTCGAGGCCCAGGCCCGCGGCCTCGACACCGATCAGGCGCACCCCGGTGTCGGGAATGTACGAATGGAAGATGCCCATCGCGTTGGACCCCCCGCCCACGCACGCGAGCACCGCATCGGGCTGCCGGCCCGCGGCGAGCGGCATTTGCGTGAGGCACTCCTTGCCCACGATCGAGTTGAAGTCGCGCACCATCATCGGATAGGGATGCGGTCCCGCGACCGTGCCGATGATGTAGAAGGTGTTGCCGACATTCGTGACCCAGTCGCGCATCGCCTCGTTCAACGCGTCCTTCAACGTCCGCGAGCCGCTCTCCACCGGCACCACGGTCGCGCCCAGGAGCTTCATGCGATAGACGTTCTGCGCCTGGCGATGGACGTCTTCCACGCCCATGTAGACCACGCACTCCATGCCGTAGCGGGCGGCGACCGTGGCGGTGGCGACCCCGTGCTGGCCCGCACCCGTCTCAGCGATCACGCGCGGCCTGCCCATGCGCCTGGCCAGCAGCGCCTGGCCGACGGTGTTGTTCACCTTGTGCGCGCCGGTGTGGTTCAGGTCTTCGCGCTTCAGGAACACCTGCGCGCCGCCCAGCTCCTCCGAGAGGCGTTTGCAGTGATAGACCGGGCTCGGGCGACCGACGTAGTGCTCGAGCTCCCAGGCGAGCTCCTGCTGGAACTGCGCATCCTTGCGGAAGTGCTCGTAGGCGCCCGCGAGCTCGTCCAGCGCGGCGCGCAGGGTCTCCGCCACGAACACGCCGCCGTAGGGGCCGAAGTGGCCGGCGGCATCGGGCAGCGAATAATCGGACCAGGATCCCTCAGCGGGATGCATCTTCACTTAGCACGCTCCGTATGAATTCGACGATCCTGGCAGGGTCTTTCGTTCCGCGGCTGCTTTCGACACCGCTGGAGACATCCACCGCCCAAGGCTTCACTTCGCGTACCGCACGGGCCACGTTGGCCGCGTCGAGGCCCCCGGAAAGGATGATGGGGATGGGCAACTCGCGCGGGATGAGGCTCCAATCGAAAACGCGCCCGGTTCCGCCCGGCTGCCCGGGCACATGCGCATCGACCAACAAGGCGCGAGCCCCTTTGAAACGACCTGCGTATTCTACCAAATCGGTCCCCTCCCCCATGCGCACGGCGCGCACGTAGGGCACCCCGAATTGCGCGCAAAAATCCGGCGGCTCGTCGCCATGGAATTGCAGCAGGCCCAGGGGCACGGCAGCGAGCGTCTCGCGGACCCGGTTCGCATCGTGGTTCACGAAGAGTCCCACGACGGTCACGAAGGGCGGCAGCACCGCGGCGACCGCGGCCGCCTGCGCGATCGTCACGAATCGGGGGCTCGCAGGGTGAAAGACGACGCCGATCGCATCGGCCCCGGCCTCGGCCGCGAGGCGCGCGTGCGCGGGTACCTGGATGCCGCAGATCTTGATGCGCGTGCGGCCGATGCTCATCGGAATTCCATCTCCAGGAGCGGCTGCGGCCGGAAGGGCGGCAGCGAGAAAACTGGATCGTACTGGACGCCGGCAAGGTATAGCCCGTCGGGCATGAAGGTGGGCGCCGCCCTGGTGCGGTCGCGTGCCGCCAGCAACTCGCCGATCCACTCCACCGGCTGCTTCCCCGCGCCCACGTACACCAGCGATCCCACCACGTTGCGGATCATGTGGTGCAGGAACGCATTGGCCGTGAACCCGAATTTCACCAGGTTGCGAGACCGGACGACGCGCGCCTCGGTGAGGTTGCGGATGGGCGATTTCGCCTGGCACTGTGCATCGCGGAAAGCGCTGAAGTCGTGTTCGCCCACCAGCAGCGTGGCCGCGCGCTGCATCGCGTCGACGTCGAGGGGGTGGTGGTACCACCCGGCGCGCTTCAACATCACCGCGGGCGCCACCGGCTCGTTCAACAGCAGGTAGCGATAGCTGCGCGCACGGGCACTGAAGCGGGCGTGGAAATCGCCAGGAACCTCGGTCGCCCACACGACACGCGCCGAGGGATCGAGGTTGGCATTGGTGCCGCGGACCCAGGAGCTGGCATCGCGAACGGCGTCGGTATCGAAGTGGACTACCTGCCCGGTGGCATGCACGCCCGCGTCCGTACGGCCGGCGGCGGTGAGTTCGACCGGAGAGTCTGCGAGCTTCGAAAGCGCCGCGCGCAGACGGTCCTGCACGCCGCAGCCTTCAGACTGCGTCTGCCACCCGCAGAAGGCCGAGCCGTCGTACTCGATGCCGAGGGCAATACGCATGCGCTAAATGAAACCGGGGTCAGACCCCCATTTTCCGCCATGCGGGAAATGGGGTCTGACCCCGGTTTCGATCAGAGCGAAGAGATGAGCCTTTGCGCCTCGTCCTTCTGCGCGGCCGAGCCTTCCCTGGCCACTTCCTGCAGGATCTCGCGGGCGCCGTCCTTGTCGCCGATCTCGAGGTACGCCTTGGCGAGCTCGAGCTTGGTGCCCACGCCTTCGCTACCCGCATCGGACGGCAGATCGAGGCTCAGGTCGGCGAGGTCCGGCGAAGGCGCGGAGGCGGTGTCGGCCGCGGCTGGCGTGGAGCTGGGAAAATCGAGGCCGGAGAGATCGAAGTCGAAGTTGGCGGGCTTATCCTCGGCTGCGGGCTCGCTCGCCGAGGCAGCGGATGGTTCGATGTCGAAGTCGAGCGCCGGCGCCGCCGGCTCCTCACCGGGCTTGTCGAGGTCGAAGTCGGTGGACTGCCCCGCGCCGGTGCTGGACGTATTCGCGATATCGAAGTCGAGGTTGGGACGCGGTGCGGGCGCCGCTGCCGGTGCGATGGTCGCGGCGGCATCGCTGGTGGCGCCACCGTAGAGCGCGTTGGTGGGATCGATCTGCGCCCCCATCGCGGCCGCCTTCTGCCACATCGGGTGGGAATCGCCGACCTGCGCATGCAGCTCCTTGGCCACCGTCTCGAACGCCGTGCCGCTCTTGCGTGCGTGATAGATCTCCAGCAGCTTCAGCGGGATCTCGGGGCGGGAGCGGTCGCGCGCCATCGCCTCCTTCAGGATCTCCTCGGCCTGTGCATCACGGCCGTACGCGATGTAGACCTCCGCTTCCGCGACAGGATCGACCTCATCGGTATCGATCGTGCCCGGGCCCGTCTTGTCGAAATCAGTGAGGAACGAGCTGTTGCCCGTGTCTACCAGCCCGCCCCCCGACTTTCCCGTCGTAGTGTCCACTTTGAGGTCCGACGGGAACGCGCTCATGTTCGCGCTCGAGGGACCTGCCTCGTAGGCCTGGTTGCGGCGGCGGCGCATGAAGAGGAAGGCGCCACCTCCGAGCGCAAGGAGTCCGAGCCCCCCCAGGAGGTAGACGGGGTTGTCGGTGAGCTCGTCGACGAAGCTCTTCTCGGGTGGCGGGGGCGGCTTCTTGGCCACAGCCTTGGGCGGCGCGGGTTTCGGTGCCTCCGCGACCTTGGGCGCTTCTGTCTTCGGAGCTTCGGCGACCTTGGGCGGCTCGGCGGTCCTGGCGGGTTCGACCTTTGCGGGCTCCGGAGCAGGAGCCGGCGTGGGCGCAACGGCGAGCTTCGCGGGTTCGGCGGGCTTGACGGGCTCGACCTTCGCGGGCTCCGGAGCCTTCGCCGGTGCGGGAGCCGGTGCGGCGGCGACCTTGGTGTCGGCCTTGCCCGGAGCGCCGCCCTTCAAGTCCAGCAGGCGCTGCATGTCGCGGATCTGCTTCTCGAGGTCGGCAACGCGCGACTGCGATTCCCTGAGGGCGTTGTCCTTCGCGACCAGGTCCTCCTGCATCGCGTTGAGGCGATTCTGGTTCCCGCCCTTGCCCGTGGCGGTAGCGCCCTTGCCGGCGTCGGACTTCGAAAGCTTGAGCACATCCTTGTTCTCGGCGGCGGGCGACGGCGGCGGGGTGACCGCGGCCGAAGCGACGCGACCCGAGGCAGCGCTGGTCGATTCGGGGCGCGCGGGCACCGAGGCGACACCGCTGCCGAGCTGGCCGCGATACGACTTCCAATCGGCGACGTGGGTACGGATCTCGGTGGTGGCTTCCTTGGCCGGGACAGCGCTGACCTCATCGGCGTTCGGCACCTTGAGGATCTGGCCGGCCTTGAGGCGGTTCATGTTGTTGTTCACGAACGCCGCCTTGTTCTCGCGATAGAGCGCGACCAGCATCTGGTCAAGGCTCACGCTGGACGGCTTCACTTCTTCGGCGATCTTGCGGAGCGTGTCGCCCTTCTTCACCGGGCCGTAGGTATCGGCGCTGGCTTCGGTGGCGAGGCCGCTCGAGGTGGCCGGCATCTCGGACCGGGCGGAGGGCGAACCGGCTGTGGCGGAGGGGGCCGGCGCGGGAGTAACGGAGGCGGCAGCCGGCGCCGATGTAGCGGCGGGAGCGGGCGCAGAAGGCGGCGGAGCGGCGGCCACGGTGGGCGCCGCGGTGCGCGACTGGCTGTAACCGGGCGGGTCGAGGAGGATCGGGTATTCGCGCTGGATACGACCCTGCGGCCAGGTCACCTCGATCAGGGCATCGACGAAGGGCTCGTTGACCGGGGCGCTGCTGGTGACTTTGATGTAGGGCTGGCCGCTCGCGCGCTTTTCCACCGAGAAGCGCAACAGGCGCAGGGACGACGTGTATTCGATCCGCGCATCGCGAAACGCCTCCGGGGGCGCGACGCGGGCGGTGAGCAGCTCGAGCTCGCCGGATTGGACGGAAACCAGGTCGATCTCGGCGTTGAGGACCTGCCCGAGCGACGAGTTGATGGTGAGCTTGCCCAGGCCGGCGGCGTTCGCTCCCGAGACGCCGAGGAGCAACGCAAGCGCGACTCCGCTATTGATCATCCGCATATTTGTTTTACCTATCCCTGGCCCGGAATAATGGTGAAATGATCGTAACATCAGGGCTTTATTAGTTCAACCTCACCCCTTTTTTCACATTATCGCCTAACTCAGGCGTTTTACAAGTGTTTTCCCGCGCCAAAACCGGCACTTACGCCGTAACAGTGGAGAGCACGCGGGAGGTGAGCAGGATGCCGAGCATGCGGCGCAGCGGCTCCGCGGCGCCCCACAGCAGCTGGTCGCCGACGGTAAAAGCGGACAGGTAATCCCCACCCATGCGGAGCTTGCGCAGTCGCCCGATGGGGACATCGAGGGTGCCGGTGACCGCCACCGGGGTCAGCCGCTCGAGGGTCTGCTCGCGGTTGTTGGGGACCACCTTGCACCACGGATTGCCGTCGCCAAGGAGTGACTCGATCTCGGCCAGCGGCACGTCGCGGCGCAGCTTGATGGTGAGCGCCTGGCTGTGGCAGCGCATCGCACCCACCCGCACGCACAGGCCATCCATCGCGATCTCCTTCGCGGCCACCCGCCCGAGGATCTTGTTCGCCTCGACGTGGGCCTTCCACTCCTCGCGGCTCTGGCCGTTACCGAGGTCGGCGTCGATCCAGGGAAGAAGGCTCCCTGCCAGCGGCACCCCGAAATGCTCGGTGGGGAAGCTCTCGTCGCGCAGGATGCCCGCCACCTCGCGGTCGATCTCGAGGATCGCCGAGGCCGGGTCCTCCAGCATCTTCTGGGCGGCGAAGTGGAGCTCACCCATCTGCTGCAGCAGCTCGCGCATGTTCTGGGCCCCGGCGCCGGAAGCCGCCTGGTAGGTCATGGCCGAGACCCACTCCACCAGGTCCGCCTTCAACAGCCCATCGATCGCCATCAACATCAGGCTCACGGTGCAGTTGCCGCCGATGTAGTTCTTCACCCCCGAGGCGAGTGCCTTGTCGATCACCGGCCGGTTCACGGGGTCGAGGATGATGACCGCGTCCTTGTCCATGCGCAGCGCCGACGCGGCATCGATCCAGTAGCCCGGCCAGCCCGCGGCACGCAGCTTGGGGAAGATTGCCTTGGTGTAGTCGCCGCCCTGGCATGAGATGAGGACGTCGTTCCTGGCGAGCTCGCTCACGTCGTTGGCATCCTTGAGCGCGCCCACCGGTTTGCCGATGACCGGGCCCGCGCCTCCCACGTTGGAGGTGGTGAAGAACACCGGATCGATGGAATCGAAGTCGCGCTCCTCGCGCATCCGTTCCATGAGCACCGAGCCCACCATGCCGCGCCAGCCGATGAATCCAACCTTGGTCATGTTCATTCCCTGTCACCCCGGGCGCCGCGGTTGCGGCGCTGGCCCGGGACCTCAATTCATGAGGCGAGTTTAGGGGACCTCGGAGGCGGGTCGCCTCACGAGCCCGCCTTCGTCCGGTTGCTACCTGAGCGCTTTGACCACCGCCGCGCCCATTTCCGTGGTGGTGGTGGTGGTCGTTTTCGTGCCCTTGGCCGCGATATCCGCGGTGCGCAGGCCCGAGGCGAGCGCGGAGCGCACCGCCTTCTCGATCCGCGCCGCAATGTCGGCGCGATCGAAGGTGTAACGGAACATCATCGCCAGCGACAGGATCATGGCGAGCGGATTGGCGCTGCCCTTGCCGGCGATGTCGGGCGCCGAGCCATGGATCGGCTCATAAAGACCCTTGCCGTTGGCGTCCAACGAGGCGGAGGGCAGCATGCCGATGGAGCCCGTGAGCATCGAGGCCTCGTCGGAAAGGATGTCGCCAAACATGTTGCCCGTCACGATCACGTCGAATTGCCTCGGGTTCCTCACCAGCTGCATGGCGCAGTTATCCACGAGCATATGCGAAAGCGCCACATCCGGGTACTCCGGGGCGATCTCCTCGGCGATGTCGCGCCAGAGCTGCGTGGTCTCCAGCACGTTCATCTTGTCGATGCTGCAGAGCTTCTTGCCCCGCTGGCGCGCCGTCTTGAAACCCACGTGCAGGATGCGACGGATCTGCGGCTCGGTGTAGCGCATGGTGTTGAACCCCATGCGCGCGCCCCTTTCGCCCGTGATGCCTCGCGGCTCGCCGAAGTAGATGTCACCAGTCAGCTCCCGCACGATCATGATGTCCAGGCCCGAGACGATCTCGGCTTTCAGGCTCGAGGCATCGGCGAGCTCCGGGAAAACCGTGGCCGGGCGGAGGTTCGCGAAGAAATCACACTCCTTCCGTAACGCGAGGATCGCTATCTCCGGCCGCTTGTCGCGGGGCAGCGTGTCGTACTGCGGACCGCCAACCGCGCCAAAGAGCACGACGTCCGCGTCCTTGGCGAGCTTGAGGGTCGATTGAGGGAGCGGATCCTTGTGCGCGTCGTAGGCGGCACCGCCCACGAGCGCTTCCTGCGTCTCGATCGCGAGCCCTTCCCCGCGCAGCACGTCGAGGACTTTGACCGCCTCCTTCAGGATTTCAGGGCCGATGCCATCGCCGGCAAGGAGTGCGATCTTCATCGAGTTGTCGCCCCGGGCGCCGCAATCGCGGCGATGGCCCGGGGCCCAATGGGATCCCGGCCTTCGCCGGGATGACACGACGTCACGAGAAAATCCACGGCTCGGTGCGCTTGCGGCGCTCCTCGTACGCCTTGATGTCGTCCGAATGCCGCAACGTGAGCCCGATCTCATCCAGCCCGTTGAGGAGGTTTACCTTGCGGGTGGCATCGATGTCGAAGCGCATGCCGTCGCCCCGGCTTGGGCCGGGGCCCGATGATTGGGTCCCGGCCCAAGCCGGGAC
>JBDSRZ010000036.1:0-12040 GCA_039929025.1 Usitatibacter sp.
GGTTCTGGTTCTCGTCGAGCATGCGCGCGCGGCTCTTGCCGAACGAGAAAGCGCCGCCACGGCCGCCGCCCTGCATCTGGCGCATGAAGAAGATCCACACGCCGATCAGCAGCAGCATCGGGAACCACGACACGAAGATGTTCATGAGGAGCGAGGGCTCCTCTTCGGGCTTGGCCTCGACGACCACGCCGTTCTTCATCAGGTCGCCGACCATCCAGGGATCCTGGATGCCGGGGGTGTAGACGGTGTAAGCCTTGCCGTCGCGCGTGGTGGCCTTGAGGGTGCGCGTGCTGTCCATCTTGACCTTGCCGATGTGGCCCTGTCGCGCTTCCTCCATGAAGGTCGAGTAGTCGAGGATGTTGGCGCTCGACTGGCGGCTGCCGACCTGCATGAACACCATGGTCAGGATGACTCCGATCACGAGCCAGACCATGATGGTCCGAATGGTGTTGTTCACTGGCTAATCCCTCCGGGGGGAAACTGCTTCGATTTCAATTAGATGTGAAACAGGGGCCAACTCTAGCAAAGTTCGGGCGGATCTCCCGGATATCAAGTCCCCGGGGCGCTGGGTGGCGTTCTGAGGCCGCGCGCCAACAGGTACTGCTCGGCGCTTTCGTCGCGTGACGCATCGGGCTTGCGCACCAGCACTTTCGCGAACAGCGAGCGCAGCGACTTGAGGTATTCATCATACCCGGCGCCCTGGAAGATTTTGACCACGAACGCGCCGTGCGATTGCAGGTGCAACAGCGCGAAATCGCGCGCCACTTCCGCGAGCCCCAGTGTCCTTGCCTGGTCGGACATCGAAATACCCGTGAAATTGGGGGCCATGTCCGAGAGGACCACGTCCACACGGCGTCCTTCGAGAGCGCCTTCGACCGCGGCGAGGCCCTTGAGGGTTCCGAAGTCGGCCTGCAGGAAGGTCACACCTGAAACAGGTTCCATGGCGAGGAGGTCGATGGCGACCACCTTTCCGGTAGGCCCGATCCGCTTCGCGACCACCTGCGCCCAACCGCCGGGGGCGGCGCCCAGGTCCACCACCAGCTGGCCGGCCTTGAGGAGCTTGTCGCGGTCGTCGATCTCGGTCAACTTGTAGGCCGAGCGGCTGCGGTAGCCGTCGCGCTTGCTGCGCTGGACATACGGGTCGTTCAAGTGGCGCCGCAGCCACTGCTTGCTGGATTGGGACTTTTTCACGGGGCGGGCAGCGTGGCCATTCGGGCGGTGCGCTTCAACACAGAGGACACGGAGGATTCACAGAGGTGGCGCAGAGGAATGCAATGTGTCGGTTTCGTGCGATGTTTTCAGAATCGAGCGAGCGGATACATTTGTTTCTCTGTGCACCTCTGCGAATCCTCCGTGCCTCCGTGTTGAAAACCAGCGGCTATACTCCCCCGATGCCTACCGCACTCCCTCCCAAAAGACGCAGTGAACTGCGCGCCGAGGCGCACCAGCTGACCCCGGTCGTGATCATCGGCGACAAGGGCCTCACCGAGCTGGTGATCGCCGAGATCGACCGCTCGCTCAAGGCCCACGAGCTGATCAAGGTGCGCGCCGCGACGGACGACCGCGATGCCCGCGACGGGTGGCTGGGCGCCATCTGCGAGCGCCTCGAAGCGCACGCGGTGCAGAGAATCGGCAAGGTGTTCGTGATCTACCGCGAGAATCCGCAAGAGAAAAAGCCGAAACGCAAATTGGACCCCGTGCCAGGGTCCACGAAGGCGCAACCCCGCGGCGACGGGGTCAAAGGTACTTCACATCCACGATCTCGAGCTCCTTCACCCCCCCAGGAGTACGCACCTCCGCGACGTCGCCCGCGCTCTTCCCGATGATCGCCTTGGCGATCGGGCTCGAGTAGGAGATCTTCGCGAGCTTGAGGTCCGCCTCGTCCTCGCCCACGATCTGGTAGCTCATGGTTTCCTGGGTGGCGACGTCGATCAGCTCGACGGTCGAACCGAATACCACACGGTCGTCGTCGTCCAGGAGTTGCGGATCGATGATCTGCGCGTTGGAGAGCTTCGCCTCGAGCTCGATGATGCGGCCCTCGATGAAGCCCTGGCGCTCGCGCGCCGCCTCGTACTCCGCGTTCTCGGTGATGTCGCCCTGGGCGCGGGCCTCCGCGATGGCGGTGATCACCGCCGGGCGCTCCACCGTCTTCAGCTTGTGCAGCTCGGCGCGCAGCATCTCCGCGCCGTTGGTGGTGATCGGGATCTTGGCCATCGTGTCTGGGCTCCGTCTAGGGTAGCGACTTGTGCAGGGACTGGATGTCGTAGGCGCGCAGCTCCTGGAGCTGCTGCATGCCGAGGCACGCGGCGCGCGCGCCGGCGATGGTGGTGTAGTACGTGATGCGGTTCTGCAGCGCGGTGTTGCGGATCGAGTAGGAGTCCTGGATCGAGCGCCGATCCTCCTCGACCGTGTTGATGATCATCGTGATCTCGCGGTTCTTCAGCATGTCGACGATGTGCGGCCGGCCCTCCTGGACCTTGTTCACCGGCTGCACCTTGAGACCGGCCTGCAAAAGCGTGGCGGCGGTGCCGCGGGTCGCGACGAGGCCGAAGCCGAGGCCCACGAGCGCGCGTCCGACCTCGATCGAGCGCGCCTTGTCCCCGTCACGCACCGACAGGAAGGCCTTGCCGCCGGTGGGCAGGCGGATGCCCGCGGCGAGCTGGCTCTTCACGAACGCCTCGGCGAAAGTCTGCCCGACGCCCATCACCTCGCCGGTGGACTTCATCTCGGGGCCGAGGATGGTGTCCACGCCGGGGAACTTGATGAACGGGAACACCGCTTCCTTCACGCAGAAGTAGGGCGGCACCACCTCGCGCTTGCGGCCCTGCTGCGCCAGCGTCTTGCCGACCATGCAGCGCGCGGCCACCTTGGCGAGCGGCACACCCGTGGCCTTGGACACATACGGCACGGTGCGCGAGGCGCGCGGGTTCACCTCCAGCACGTAGATCTTCTCGTCCTGGATCGCGAACTGGATGTTCATCAGCCCCACGACGTTGAGGGCACGGGCCATCACCACCGTCTGGCGGCGCAGCTCGTCCTGGGTGGCGGCGCTGAGGCTGAAGGGCGGCAGCGAGCACGCCGAGTCGCCGGAGTGCACGCCCGCCTGCTCGATGTGCTCCATGATCCCGCCGATGAGCACGTCCTTGCCATCGCAGACCGCGTCGACGTCGACCTCGATCGCGTCGTTCAGGAAGCGGTCGATCAGCACCGGCGAATCGTTGGAGACCTTCACCGCCTCGCGCATGTAGCGCACCAGGTCGCTCTCGGCGTGCACGATCTCCATCGCGCGCCCCCCGAGGACGTACGACGGGCGCACCACCACCGGATAGCCGATCTCCTTCGCCGCGACCAGCGCCGCCTCCGGCGTGCGCGCGGTGCGGTTGGGGGGCTGCAGGAGCTCGAGCTCGTGCAGCATCTGCTGGAAGCGCTCGCGGTCCTCGGCGCGGTCGATGGAGTCGGGCGACGTGCCGATGATCGGGACTCCGCACGCCTCGAGGTCGCGCGCGAGCTTGAGCGGCGTCTGGCCGCCGAACTGGACGATCACGCCCACGGGCTTCTCGCGGTCGAAGATCTCGAGCACGTCCTCGAGCGTGACCGGCTCGAAGTACAGGCGGTCCGAGGTGTCGTAGTCGGTCGACACCGTCTCCGGGTTGCAGTTGACCATGATGGTCTCGAACCCGTCCTCGCGCATCGCGAACGCCGCGTGCACGCAGCAGTAGTCGAACTCGATCCCCTGGCCGATGCGGTTGGGCCCGCCGCCGAGCACCATGATCTTGCGGCGGTCGGTGGGTTCGGCTTCGTCCTCCTCGTCGTAGGTGGAGTACATGTAGGCGGTCTTGGCGGCGAACTCCGCCGCGCAGGTATCGACGCGCTTGAAGACGGGCCGGATGCCGAGCTCGTGGCGGCGCTTGCGGACTTCGTGCTCGGTGGTCTTCCACAGGTGCGCGAGGCGCCGGTCCGAGAACCCCTTGCGCTTGAGGGCATGGAGCTCGTCGCGGCCGAAATCGGCGAGCGTCTTCTTCTCGATCTCGAGCTCGGTGTCCACCAGGTCCTTGATCTGCACCAGGAACCACGGATCGATCTTCGTGAAGCGCTGGATGTCCTCGAGGGACATGCCGACGCCGAACGCGTCGGCCACGTACCAGAGCCGCTCGGCGCGCGGATAGGCGAGCTCGTCCTCGATCTTCTCCATGTCCACGGACTTCAGGTTGAAGCCGTCCACGCCGACCTCGAGGCCGCGCAGCGCCTTCTGCAGCGACTCCTGGAAGTTGCGTCCAATGGCCATCACTTCGCCCACGCTCTTCATCTGCGTGGTGAGGCGGTCGTCGGCGCGCGCGAATTTCTCGAAGGCGAAGCGCGGCACCTTCGTGACCACGTAGTCGATGGCGGGCTCGAAGGAAGCGGGCGTCGTACCCCCGGTGATGTCGTTCCTGAGTTCGTCCAGCGTGTAGCCCACGGCGAGCTTGGCGGCGATCTTGGCGATCGGAAAGCCGGTCGCCTTCGACGCGAGCGCCGAGGATCGCGACACGCGCGGGTTCATCTCGATGATCACCATGCGGCCGTCGGCGGGATTGATGCCGAATTGCACGTTGGAGCCGCCGGTCTCGACCCCGATCTCGCGCAGGCACGCGATCGAGGCGTCGCGCATGATCTGGTATTCCTTGTCGGTGAGCGTCTGCGCCGGGGCCACCGTGATCGAGTCGCCGGTGTGCACGCCCATGGGATCGAGGTTCTCGATCGAGCAGATGATGATGCAGTTGTCGTTCTTGTCGCGAACGACCTCCATCTCGAACTCCTTCCACCCGATGACCGACTCCTCGACGAGGAGCTCGCGGGTGGGGGAAGCGTCGAGGCCGCGCTCGCAGATGGCGGTGAACTCCTCCATGTTGTAGGCGATGCCGCCGCCGGTGCCGCCGAGGGTGAAGGACGGCCGGATGATGGTCGGGAAACCCACGACCGCCTGGACCTGCAGCGCCTCTTCCAGCGAGTGCGCCAGGGCGCTGCGCGGGCTCGCGAGTCCGATCTTCGTCATCGCGTTCTTGAATTTCTCGCGGTCCTCGGCCTTGTCGATCGCCTCTTTGCGGGCGCCGATCATCTCCACGCCGAACCGCTCCAGCACACCCTCGCGCGCGAGGTCGAGCGCGCAGTTGAGCGCCGTCTGCCCGCCCATGGTCGGCAGCAGCGCGTCGGGACGCTCCTTCTCGATGATGCGCGCCACCATCTGCCAGGTGATCGGCTCGATGTAGGTCACGTCCGCCATCTCGGGGTCGGTCATGATGGTGGCCGGGTTCGAGTTCACCAGCACCACGCGGTAGCCCTCGTCGCGCAGCGCCTTGCACGCCTGGGCGCCCGAGTAGTCGAACTCGCAGCCCTGGCCGATGACTATCGGGCCGGCACCGATGATGAGGATGGACTTGAGGTCGCTACGCTTGGGCATCGGGGAGACGGGAAGCGGTGTGTTTCAACACAGAGGACACAGAGGTTTCACAGAGGATCACGGAGGTTCTTGTCTTGTGCTCGTGGCTGCGCTTGCCGTAGCCGCGATGCGATACACGAAAACCTCTGTGGACCTCTGTGGAACCTCCGTGTCCTCTGTGTTGAAAAGCGGCGTTCATTTCTTCGCGCGCTCCTTCATCATCGCGACGAACTTGTCGAACAGATAGGCCATTTCCCGCGGACCCGGCGAGGCTTCCGGGTGGCCCTGGAAGCTGTAGGCCGGGCGGTCGGTGAGCTCGATGCCCTGCAGCGACCCGTCGAAGAGCGAGCGGTGCGTCGCCTTCACGTTCACGGGCAGGGTCGTCTCGTCCACCGCGAAGCCATGGTTCTGGCTGGTGATGAAAACGCGGCCGGATCGCAGGTCCTGCACCGGGTGGTTGGCGCCGTGGTGGCCGAACTTCATCTTCACCGTCTTCGCACCGGTCGCGAGGCCGAGGAGCTGGTGGCCGAGGCAGATGCCGAAGAGCGGCGTACCGCTCGCCAGGATCTCGCGGATCGCCTTGATCGCGTAATCGCAGGGCTCGGGATCGCCGGGGCCGTTGGAGAGGAACACGCCATCGGGCTCGAGGGCGAGCGCCTCCTTCGCGGTGGCGGTTGCGGGCAGCACCGTGACCTTGCAGCCGCGCTCGGCGAGGTTGCGCAGGATGTTGTGCTTCACGCCGTAGTCGTACGCGATCACGTTGAAGGGCGCCGCGCCCATCGGCTTGTAGCCCGTCCCGAGCGCCCACAGGCTGCCGTTCCACTCGTAGGGCTTGTCGACGCTCACGGCCTTGGCGAGGTCCTGCCCGGCCATGCTCGGCGCGGCGCGTGCGGCGCGGCGCGCCGCCTCCTCATCGATCTTCCCGGCCTGTATGCAGCCGTTCTGCGCGCCCAGGCTCCTCAGCAGGCGTGTGAGGCGGCGCGTGTCGACATCGCCGATCGCGACCCGGCCGTGGCGCGCGAGGTATGCCGAGAGGTCCTCGCTCCTGCGCCAACTGGAGGCGGCGAGCGGCAGGTCACGGATGACGAGGCCCGCCGCGTAGAGGCCGCGCGATTCCACGTCCTCGGCGTTGGTGCCGGTGTTGCCGATGTGCGGATAGGTGAGGGTGACGATCTGCCCGGAGTAGGAGGGATCGGTGAGGATTTCCTGGTAGCCGGTCATGGCGGTGTTGAACACCACCTCGCCCACCGTCTGGCCCTCCGCCCCGATGCTGCAGCCACGAAAAATGCTCCCGTCGGCTAGAACCAGGACGGCGGGAGTCTTCTGCGACAAGGAAACGCTCCAGGACGGGGTGAAAACTGCGGGCGCAAAAAAAGCGGGGGAGCGCAAGAAGAACTACCGGCTCGTCCCGCTTTCACTGGTCGAAAATTATAGCAGAAAACGGCGGTGAATCCTCTCTAGCGAAGGCCGAGCACGTCCTGCATGTCGTAGAGTCCCGGCGCTCTCGCGCGCAGGAAGCGGGCGGCGCGAAGGGCCCCCTGGGCGTAGGTCTCGCGGCTGGCGGCACGATGGGTGATCTCGATCCGCTCGCCGGGACCGGCGAAGAACACGGTGTGGTCGCCGACGATGTCACCGGCGCGCGCCGCCGAGAACCCGACCGAGCCGCCTTTCCTCTCGCCGGTGGTTCCGTGGCGCGCGTAGACGCCGTCGCGCTCGAGGCTCGTGCCGCGCGCCCGGGCCGCGACTTCGCCCAGCTTGAGCGCCGTGCCGGATGGAGCGTCCACCTTGAGCTTGTGGTGGATCTCGAACACCTCGATGTCGTAGTCGGGGCCGAGAGCTCTGGCCGCGAGGTCCACGAGCTTCAGGCTCACGTTCACGCCGACACTCATGTTGGGCGCCATGACGATGGCGATCTGCGCGCCGGCCGCGCGGATTTCCTCCAGCTGCGCGGGCTCGAAGCCGGTGGTGCCGATCACTATCGCGCGCCCGGCGAGGAGGCATGCGCGCACGTGGGCGAGCGTGCCCTGCGGCCGCGTGAAATCGATGAGCACGTCGCACGCGCCCACCGCGGCGGCGATATCGGTGCCGATGGCGAGGCCCTCGGCGTTGCCGCCCGCGATGTCGAGCGCGGCCGCCAGCTCGATGCCCTCGGTCACGCGCGCTGCCTCGATCAGCGCCGCGCCCATCCGGCCGCCCGCGCCCGCGATGGCGACCCGCACCGCGCTCATCGCGTCGGGGGCGGCGGCGTGCTCGGTCCGACCGGCAACGCGGCCGTGGGCCGCGTGGTGCCGGTGAAATCGACCACCTTGTCGTCCAGGAAGACCACCGTGAAGCGGGTGCGGTCCTCGGCCTTGTGGCCCTTCACGTTGCTGAAGTAGTAGTCCCAGCGGTTGGCGTGGAAGACGTCGGCGAGGAGCGGCGTGCCGAGGATCTGCTTCACCTCGGCCTTGCTCATGCCCTTCTTCAGCCGCGCGGCGGTGTCCTGGGTCACGTAGTTGCCCTGCTGCACGTCGATCTTGTAAACGAAGGGGCCGCACGCGGTGGCGGCGAGGAGGATTGCTGCGAGGGCGATGATGCGCATGGATGAGCGGGCGGGCGGCGAGCGGGCAATCGCGCATTATATCAACGCCCCCTGTATGATTTTGATGCCCACCACAACGCGCGCCCCATGAGCGATCCCAGGGAACTCAAGGATACGGGCCTCAAGGTCACGGTGCCGAGGCTCAAGGTCCTCGACCTCTTCCAGCACAGTCCCGACCGCCACCTCACCGCCGAGGATGTCTACCGGCGGCTGCTGGACGAGCATTCCGACATCGGGCTCGCGACGGTGTATCGCGTGCTCACCCAGTTCGAGCAGGCGGGGCTCCTCGTACGCCATCACTTCGAAAGCGGCAAGGCGGTCTACGAGCTGAACCAGGGTGGCCATCACGACCACATGGTCTGCCTGCAATGCGGGCGCGTCGAGGAGTTCTACGACTCCGAGATCGAGAAGCGGCAGAACAAGGTGGCCAGGGAGCGCGGCTTCGCGA
This sequence comes from Usitatibacter sp., assembly GCA_039929025.1. GTDB lineage: Bacteria > Pseudomonadota > Gammaproteobacteria > Burkholderiales > Usitatibacteraceae > Usitatibacter. Next base: position 8,446 of record JBDSRZ010000036.1, read on the forward strand.
TCCACGACCACCAGCTGTACCTGTACGCCGACTGCATCAAAGCGACCTGCCCGCACCGCCCGAAGGGATGAGCGCGCGATGAGGCAGACGCTCCGACCCGGCCTCGAGGGGGTGTTTCGCTACACGGTGCCGGAGTCCAAGACGGTGCCGCGCATCTACGAGGAAGCGCCGGACTTCCAGATGATGCCGGCGGTGTTCGCCACCGGGTTCATGGTGGCGCTGATGGAGTGGGCCTGCATCGAGCTCATCAAGGCGCACCTCGACTGGCCGGCGGAGCAGAGCCTCGGAACCCACGTGAACCTCTCGCATACGGCGGCGACTCCTCCCGGGATGACGGTCGAGGTGAGGACGCGCCTCGAGGCGGTCGATGGGCGGCGGCTGGTGTTTCACGTGTCGGCCCACGACGGCGTCGACGCGATCACCGAGGGCACGCACGAGCGCCACGTGATCGATGCCGTGCGCTTCGCGCGCAAGGTCGAGGCGAAGGCGGGAGCCGGCACATGAGGCTCGCGCGCTGGCTTGCCGCGGCGGCGCTTGCGCTCTCGTTCGTCGCCCCGGCCGCGATGGCGCAGAGGGCCACGCCGCCCGCGGTTGGCAAGATCGGCACCGCCGACCTGCCGCGGGAAGCACGCGCCACCCTCGCCCTCATCCGCAAGGCCGGCCCCTACCCGTATGCGCAAGACGGCATCGTCTTCGGCAACCGCGAAGCGATCCTGCCGAAGCAGAAGCGCGGCTACTATCGGGAATACACTGTGAAGACGCCGGGGGAACGTACGCGCGGCGCACGCCGCATCGTCTCCGGCGCGCCCGGTGAGTACTACTACACCCAAGACCACTACAACCATTTCAGCCGCATCGTCGAATAGGGGCTTCCATGCCGGTCGGGGCGATCGAGTCGTTGCTCGAGGAAGGTCGTGGGGGCGTCTGGTTCTCCCCGAAGCACGCCGAGGTCAAATCGATGCAGGCCGCGGCCAAACGCGCCGGCTATGCCTTCTTCCATATCGACGGCAAGAATATCGCGCGCAAGGAGCAGCTCCTGAACCACGTGGCGCTGGCGCTGCACTTCCCCAAGGATTTCGGCCACAACTGGGACGCGCTCGAGGAATGCCTCACCGACCTCGAATGGGTGGACGGCGACGGCTACCTCATCTACTACGACCACATCGATGGGTTGCTCGCGGCCCACCCCGACCAGTTCGAGACCTTCGTCGAGATCGTGCGCGACGCGGTCGCCTCCTGGAAAGAGGATGGCGAGGCGATGATGGTGCTGCTTTCGGGCGCGAAGGCGCCGAAGGGTGTGGCGAAGCTGAAGGAAAAGGCGGCCGACTAGGCCGTCAGGGGCACACCACGGGGATGCGCTCGGCAAGGCGCACCTCGGTGGTCGAGACCTTCGCGCGATAGGCCAGCACCTCGACACCCGCTGCGATCGCCTCCCTCAACATGCGGCCGTATTCGTGGTCGATGCCGTCCGCGGGACGGACCTCCTTCACGTCCGCCCGCTGCACGCAGTACATCTGCACCGGCCTCACGCCGTGCGCCTTGAGGCGGATCAGCTCCCGCAGGTGCCTGGATCCCCGCTCGCTCACGCAGTCGGGAAAGAGGGCCACCCCCTTGGAGGCGGCCGCGGTCACGTTCTTCACCTCGACGTAGCAGTCCTCGCGCGCACCGCCTTCGAGTACCAGGTCCACGCGGCTCCTCTCCTCGCCGTACGGCACCTCGCGGCGCATCGCCGGGTAGCCCGCGAGCTCCGCGATGGTGCCGTTGGATATCGCCTCGGCGACGAGCGCGTTCGGCAGGCCGGTGTTGATGCCGACCATCACCTTTCCGACCTCGACGATCTCCCAGGTGTGGCGGTACTTGCGCGTGACCTTGTCGCTCTCGGAAAGCCACACGCGGTTGCCCGCCTCGCAGCAACCCATCAGCGAACCCGTGTTCGGGCAGGCCGCGGTCACCACGCCATCGGCGAGCTGGATATCCGCGAGGAAACGCTTGTAGCGCCGGATGAGGCGCCCTTCGACGAGCTTCGAGGCAAAGCGCATGGGCCTCGAAGCTTAATTCAATTCGCCTGGCCAGCGGCCTGCGCGCCGCCCTCCTCGGGCTGGTTGCCGATCTGCTTGCGCACCTCGTCCATGTCGAGCGCTTTCGCCTTCGCGACCACCTGCTCGAAGGCGCCCTGCGGCAGCGCGCCCGGCTGCGAGAAGACGATGATCTGCTCGCGGAAAACCATCAGCGTGGGAATCGAGCGGATCTGGAAGTGCTGCGCGATCTCCTGCTCCTCTTCGGTGTTCACCTTGGCGAACACCACGTCGGGATGCTGTTCCGACACCTTCTCGAACACCGGCGCGAAGCCGCGGCACGGGCCGCACCACGGCGCCCAGTAGTCCACGACGACGGTGGGATTTCCCGTCACCACCTGCTCGAAATTTTCCTTCGTGAGTTCGACGACCGCCATGTGCCCTCCACCGGGTGGTATTTGCTGATTGGACAGCATCGCCCAATCGGGTTCCGCCGGCCAATCAAATTTTCCAATTCGCGCGATAGCCGGGGGCCATGGGCCCCCGGTCTCACGTTTCCATCGTTCCCATGCGTCCGGTACGGTACGCGATCTCGGCCGCGCGAACCTGCTCCACGTTGTTCATCACGAAGGGGCCGTGGAAGACGAGCGGCCCCTCGGCGGGTGCGCCACCGAGCACCATCACCTCGAGGGCGCCGGAAGAGTCGTTGGCGATGCCTACGCGGGCCCCCGTGCTGAAAAGCACCATCTCTCCCGCGCTTGCGGAAACCGCTGCGGAGCCGAAGCGGCCGCTTCCCTCGAGCACGTAGGCCGCAAGCTCGAAGCCTTCATCGATCGCCGCGTCGAACCGCGCTCCCGGGTCGACCGAGACGTGGGCGAGCACGAGCGGCATCAGCACCTGCGCGGGGCCGGTGTCGTTGCCGAGCGTGCCGCCGATCGTGCGCACGCGCACGCCGTTCGCCGTGGTGGTCGGGATCGAGCCCGCGTCGATGCGCTGGTAGCGCGGCTCCATCAGCTTCAGCGCGCGCGGAAGCGACGTCCACAGCTGGATACCGTGGGCGGTGCGCTCCTGCTCGGTTTCCGCGAGAGAGCTCTCCGCGTGGACGATGCCGCGCCCGGCGGTCATCCACTGCGCGCCACCGGCGCTCACTATCCCGGTGTGGCCAGCGGAGTCGCGATGCTCCTGGCGCCCGGACAGCAGGTACGTCACCGTTTCGATGCCGGCGTGCGGATGCGCCCCAACGCCATCCTGGCCCGGCTGCACGCGGAATGGGCCGAAGTGGTCGAGGAACACCCACGGGCCCACCGAGTGGCGCTGGCGGTCGGGGAGCGCGCGCCGCACTGTGAACGTGCCGACCGGCGCCACCTGCGACTTCACCACCCGCTCGACGCCACGGACTTTCTCGAGGACCGCGCTCATCGCTTGTCGTCCAGGCTCCACGCGCCGGCGCCAAACGCGGCCACGAGGAGCATACCGCCCATGATCGAGACGTTCTTCAGGAAGTGGTTCATCTGGTTCTGCACCTGCGCGGCGTCGATGCCCCAGAACGCGTGGAAGAGGAGCGTCGTCGGAATGAGCCA
>JBDSRZ010000037.1:0-12084 GCA_039929025.1 Usitatibacter sp.
CCGGCCGACAGGTGGTCGTGAACCTCTCGCGGATGAATCGGGTGCGCGGCGTCGATGCGCAGAACAATACGATGACGGTCGAGGCGGGCTGCGTGCTCGCCGCCCTGCAGCAGGTGGCCGACGGGCATGGGCGGCTCTTCCCCCTCTCCCTCGGCGCCCAGGGCAGCTGCGAGATCGGCGGCAACCTCTCGACCAATGCCGGCGGCACCGGCGTGCTTCGCTACGGCAACACACGCGAGCTGGTGCTCGGCCTCGAGGTGGTGCTGCCCGATGGGCGCGTCTGGGACGGGCTGCGTGCGCTGCGCAAGGACAACACCGGCTACGACCTGAAGCATCTTTTCGTTGGGGCCGAGGGCACCCTCGGGATCATCACCGCCGCGGTGCTGAAGCTCTTCCCGAAGCCGAGCTCGCAGTCCACCGCCTTCGTCGCGGTCGAAAGCCCCGCCGCCGCCGTGGGGCTGCTTTCGCACCTTCGAGAGCACTGCGGCGAGCGCATCACCGGCTTCGAGCTCATCTCGCGCATCTGCCTCGACCTTGTGTTCAGGCACATCCCCGGCTCGCGCGACCCGCTGCCGCAACCCCATCCCTGGTACGTGCTGGTGGAGTTGTCCGACAGCACCGAAGGCGATGTGCTCGAGACCTTGCTGCAGGAGGCACTGGGGAGCGCGGTGGAGAAGTCGCTCGCGCGGGACGCGGCCATGGCCGCGAGCCATGCGCAGCGCCAGGAGTTCTGGAAGCTGCGCGAGAACATCACCGAAGGGCAGAAGGTCGAGGGCCCGTCGATCAAGCACGACATCTCGGTACCCGTGAGCCGCGTGCCCGAATTCATCGAGCGCGCCAATGCGCGCCTGAAGGAGCGCTTCCCCGACGTCCGTATCGTCGCCTTCGGCCACGTGGGAGACGGCAACATCCACTACAACTGCTCCAAGTCGGAGCGCGGCGAGGCGAAGCTCTTCTTCGACCAGGCGCCGGAGGTCAACCAACTCGTCTACGAGACCGTCACCGAGCTGAACGGCTCGATCAGCGCCGAGCACGGCCTGGGGGTGCTCAAGCGCGAGGAGATCAAGCGCTACAAGAGCGCGCTCGAGCTCGACCTGATGCGCTCCATCAAGCGCACCTTCGACCCCCACGGCCTGATGAACCCCGGCAAGGTTTTGTAAGAACAATTGGTGTCGGAGTCGATTTCCCAAGTCGATTTTTCTGATGCCAGCAGCATGCCGAAGAGCAGCGGATAGCTCGCCTCGAGGGGAAGGCAGAGCGAGGAATGAGGCGGCCATGGTGGCGGTCTGTTCTCCTCGGACGTTATGATTGATATAGTCCTACCGACTCAGGCAGAACCAAGGGGTTCCGGGCGTGACCACCGAGCAGCTCACAGACTATCCGAACGCGCTGTCCATCGGCAGCGAGCTGATGGAATACCGTATCGAGGCGATCCTCGGCGTCGGTGGTTTCGGCATCACCTATCTCGCGCGCGACACGCACCTCGACAAGGCCGTCGCCATCAAGGAGTACTTTCCCGGCGGCGCCGTCGCCCGCGGGGGCAATGGCGACGTGACGCTCACCTCGCCCGAAGTGGCGAGCGATTACGACACGGGCCTCGAGCGCTTCCTGCGGGAGGCACGGACGCTCGCGGGCTTCAGCCATCCTCACATCGTGCGCGTCAACCGCTATTTCAAGGCGCACGCCACCGGCTACATGGTGATGGACTACGAGGACGGCCAGTCCCTCAAGTCCTGGCTGAAGAGGAATCCGATGCCCGACGAGGAGATCCTCAAGAGCCTCCTCGCTCCGCTCCTCGACGGCCTTGAGAAGGTGCACGCCTCGGGCTTCCTTCACCGCGACATCAAGCCCGACAACATCTTCGTGCGCGCGCGCGGCGACCCGGTGCTGATCGATTTCGGCTCGGCGCGGCAGGCGGCGGCCTCCACCCAGGCGCTCACGACGATGGTCACGCCCGGCTACGCGCCGCTCGAGCAATACAGTGCCGACTCGCCGCAGGGGCCGGCCACCGACATCTACGCGTTGGGTGCGGTGCTCTTCTACGCCATCACCGGGAAGAGCCCTCCGGACGCGGTCTCGCGCATGAACGGCGACACGGTGGGGGCCTTCCTCGCACCCGCCGCCGAGCGCTACTCCCCGATGATGCTCGAGGCGATCCGCTGGGCGATGTCGATGATGAAGGCCCATCGCCCCCAGAACCTGACGGAATGGCGCGAGACGCTCTACGCCCTCGGTCCCAGGCCGATGGGCGCGGGCGTCGCGCCAGAGGCCGCAGCCACCAAGGCGGACGCACACCCCTCGCCCACGCAGTCGCTCACCAGCGACATCGGCCGGATGCTCGAGGACCGCGAGCGCCTCGAGCGCGCGATGAAGGAGAAGTTCCAGCGCGTCCTCACGGTGATGTTCACCGACCTCAAGGGCTCGACCGCGATCGCGGAGTCCTCGGGCGATATGGCGGTGCGCGCGATGCTCAAGCGCTACCACGACCTCTGCCAGCAGGCGATCACCGCGCAGGGCGGCACTCTGGTGAAGACCATCGGGGACGGCTCGCTCTCCCACTTCGTCGACGCCCTGCCGGCCTGCCGCGCGGCGGCGGCGATCCAGCGCGGCATGGAGGAGATCAACATCTCCAAGCAGTACAAGTCGCTGCTGCTCGCGCGGATCGGGATGCACACGGGCGAATGCATCCTGGAAAAGAACGACGTTTTCGGCGACGTGGTGAACACCGCCTCGCGCTTCGAGTCCGCCGCCAACCCCGGCGAGATCTTCATCTCGGAAGACACCTACACCGCCCTCAGCGACAAATCCGAGTTCTACACGCGCTTCGACCGCGAGGTGACGCTGAAGGGCAAGAGCATGCCCTTCCGTGGCTACATCGTGTTCTGGGACCCGAAGGAGATCGAGCGCGACCGCGCCACCCCGGTGGCCCCGGCGAAGCCGCCCACGCCCGCGTGGAAGCTGGGCCTGGTGATCGGCGTGCCGCTCCTCATCGTGCTCGCGGTAGCCGCCTACATCACCGCGGGCAACAAGGTCGGCGGCGAGGAGCGCCGCTCAATCAACTTCTCGGTTCCCGGAAAGTAACCCTATCGGGTCGCGCGCCCGCGCCGCCAGCGGCGCAGCGCGAAGAAGATCGCCACGGCGAGCGCCACGATCGCCGCCCCGAGCGCCGAGTAGTAGGCGATGGGCCGCGTGTAGAGGTACGACTCGACCGCCGAATAGCTCCCCGTCTTGCCGGTGACGTAGCGCTCGCCCGCATCCATCGTGGTGACCTTGGGCTCGGGTACCCCCGGCTCGATCAGCACCAGGTCGCCGCGCGTCTGGGCCTGGACCTCGCTCGTGAGGAGCGCGTGGCTCGCGGTCACCAGGTCCTCCGGCGTGGTCGCGGTGAGCATGACGACGCTGCGCCCGGCCTGGAACGGCGACTGGAACTGCATCAGCAGCCCACGACCCGGCCCCAGCGCGCTTTGCTGGCGGCTGGTCGCCGCGACCGACTGGGTGTTCCACCCGCGCACCACCGGGTAAGGCACCACGACGCCGTCCTCCATCATCTTGAGCGGCGCCGCGGCGCGCAGCTCGCGTGCCATGGTGGTGCCCGACCCCACCACCAGCAGCTCGCCGCCGGTGGCCGGCTTGTCGTAGGTATAGGTGAGGCCGAAGAGGGGAAAGCCGTTCCTCTGCGTGGCAAGGCCTACCAGGTTCAGCGCTGCGGCGAGCGTGCGATCGTCTTTTTCGGTGAGCCACACGTACGCCTCGTGCCCGTCGGGCCAGCGCGTGAGCGGAAAGCCGCTGTGGACGAAGAGCTCGAGCTTGGGCATCTCGACGAAATGCGGCATCGCCGGGAAGACTAGCGTCGAGACCTCGTAGAGGGTGAGGAAGAGTCCCTCTGGCTGCACCAGGTCGCACACCTGGCCGCCGATGTTGAGTTGCGCGGAGAACCCGATGGTGTTGTCGCCGGGCTTGAACACGTACGTCGGGATGTCCACCTGGTAGCCGTCGATGAAGCTGCCGCCGGTGTTGGTGAGCTGCACCGCGCGCACGCCGCGGCCGTTCACCGAGAGGTTGAGCGACGAGTCGCTCCTCATCCCCGCGCCGTAGGAGAAGCTGAGCGCGAGCTTCGCGTACTGGTTGGGGCGGATGTGGAAGTCGGGCGGCAGGCGGAAGCTGAGGGTCCGCTCGCCGGGATTGAGGCCCCTCCAGCTCTGCGTCGGGAAGTTGAGCGTCTTCAGCTGGTAGATCTGGTCGGTCGCGATCGTCTCGCGCCCGCTGTACTGCGCCACGTCGGGCATCGCGAAGGCGAAGGCGAGCAGCTCGTCGGTCCCGGGGAAGCGGAAGCTGATGTTGGAGAAGGTCACCGCGGCGAGGCGGGCGGCCTCCGCGTCGGCGCCGGAGATGACGAGGAGCGCATGCGTCGGATCCTCGCCGCCGCCCGCGGCCGCCATCGGCAGCAGCCGCAGGTAGCCGGCCGAGATCTCGGGCGCCTTCATGCCGCGGGCCTGCAGCAGGCGCTGCACGAAGTCGCGCTTGCCGGCGACCACGTTGTCCACGCCGGGGCGCAGGTCCCGGGAGACGGTGAAACCGACGCGCCGATAATCGAAGCGCCGCGCGATGCCGCTCGCGACGATGCCCGCCAGCGTGACGCTCGGCACCGACGCGTCCTCGGTGACGATATGCACCTCGCCCTCCGGGAGCAGCCGCGGATCGAAGACGTGGGTGGAGAGCGCCGAGAGCTCGCGCGGCAGGGGCATCAGGTCGTATTCGAGCTCGACGTACGAGTCCCTGAGGTTCACGCTGGTCCAGAGGTCGGCGCTGCACGGCAGCTCGCACTGGCCGCGCGAGGCGTGTTGCGCCACGTGGAAGGTGAGGGGGTTGTAGCCCGGTTCGAGCAGCCGTGGCGCGATCTCGATGCCCAGCTTCACGTCGGGTGCCAAGGGATTGAGCCGCGCCTGCGCCACCGTTACGCCGCGCATCTTCACGGCGAGGGTCGAGGTATCGGGCAGGAGTCCCGCGGATATGGTGTAGCGAAGGTGCAGCGTGAGCCGCTTCAGGTCCCAGCGCTCCGGCAGCGGCACCTGGACCTCCTTGGAGTCGCTCACGCAGCGCATTTCCATTTCCTTCGCGGCGGTGAGCTGCTGCAGCGGGATCTTCATGGTCTCCGCCTGGGCGCCGAGGGCGGCCACTGCGGCCACCAGGGCAACCGCACCCCTGCGGCTCGCGCGCGCGCCGCGCTTGGTCTGGTCCCACGCCATCTTCGCCGTGAGCTTGCCGCACACCCCCGCGCCGCGCATCCCCATGCCGCAGAGCTGCCAGATGATCTCGGTCAGCGGCCGGCTCTGGGCACGCATGTCCCACACCGCGAGCCAGCGGCGGCTGTCGCCGTAGACGAAACGCACCACGTCGTCGAAGGATTCCTTCGGGGTGAGGAAGCGCACGCCGCAGACGACCTCGCCCTCGCCCGCCCCGGGCTGGTGGCGCAGCACCTCGCCCTCGAAATAGTGCACCAGGCCGTCGGAGGCGCCGACCTCGATCACGATGCGCTCGCGCTGCTTCAGGGGAAAGCCGGCCTTCGCGGTAAAGCACATCCCGCTGAGCGCCATGTCGACGAGCGTCACCGACATGCGCGTCGCCACGCGCGGGAACTGCACCATCGCCTCGCCCGCGACTGCGAGCCTGTGGTGGCGCCGCGCCTGGCGCCGTTCCCACAGGGCGCCCACGGAAATCAGGGCGAGATACATGTTGTAGATGCTCCACCCCAGCGTCACCAGGATCACGTCCCGGAACTCGGGCTGGGTGTAGAGCCGGATCCCACCGGCCGCGGCCGCGGCCGCATTCAGACAGAGGAGCGCGAAGAAGAGGAGCGAGACCGAGCTCAGCTGCTCGTCTTTGACGCCCAGGCCCTTCGGCGTCACCTTGAAGGTCGGCTTGTGGGGATGGCGGAGCGTCGACAGTACGGCGGGGGCGAGGAACACGGATTGGACGCTTTCGTAGATCTCGGAGAAGAAGGGGCGGCGGATGCGGCCGAAGAGGAAGTCGGTCACCACGAACGTCGACAGGACATACGGGAACGCGTAGGCGACGATCTGCGGCGCGGCCGCGTGATAGATCGCCATGCCGAAGAGCAGGAACGCGGCCGGCGCGATGAAGTAGAGGACCCGCGCGATGCCGAAGAACCAGAAGAGGCAGCAGTTGAAGTAGCACAGGCGCTGCGCGAGCGTGAGGCCGGGCACGAAGAGCGGGTCGTGCAGCAGGAAGATCTGCACCATGCCCTGGGCCCAGCGCGTGTGCTGCAGCATGTAGTCGGCGTACGACTCGGGCGCGAGGCCGCAGACCATCGGGCGGTTCACGTACACGCTGCGGTAGCCGCGCCGATGCAGCTCGAAGGCGGTCTCGGCGTCCTCGGTGATCGATAGCCCCTGGAGGCCGCCGACCTCCTCGAGGTAGACGCGCCGCATCACCGCCGCCGAGCCGCAGAAATAGCTGGCATTCCAGGAGTCGAGGCCCGGATGGATGACGCGGTAGAACATCTCGCTCTCGTCGGGCACCGGCGCGCCGCCGCCGATGCTGCGCTCGGCCGGGGCAGGGTTGGCGAAGAAGTGCGGCGTCTGCACCAGGAACACCTTCGGGTCGAGGACGAAGTGCCCCACAGTGCGCTGCAGGATTTCGGCCGTCGGGATGTGGTCGCAGTCGAGGAAGAGGATCAGCTCCCCCTTCGAATTGTTGAGGCCGTGGTTCAGGTTGCCCGCCTTGGCGTGGCGATTGGTCTCGCGCGTGAGGTACTCGGCGCCCACCTCGGCGGCGACCTCCTTCAACCGGTAGCGGCGCTTCCAGGCTTCGCCGCCGTGCTCGGCATGGGCGCGCTTGGCGAGGGTGCCGCCGTCGTCGAGGATGTAGATGCGCAGCTTGTCGCGGGGGTAGTCGATCTGCGCCGCCGCGAGCGCGGTCAGCCGAACCATCTCCTCGCTTTCGCTGTAGGTGGGAATGAAGATATCGACGGTCGGCCACTGCCTGCGGTCCGGCGGCATCGGCACGTCTTCACGCTCGAGCGGCCAGACGTTGATGAACAGTCCCAGCAAGTGGACGAGGATCGAGTACACCTCGGCGATGTAGAGCAGCGCCATGCCGACGAAGTCGAGGGGGTTGGTGTAGATGAGCGTCTCGAGGCTGCGCCACAGGAGGTAGCGCGTCGCGAGGTAGCCGGCGAGGAGCACGAACACCAGCCGCAGCGCGTTTTGGCGGCTGCCCGGCCATCGGGAGAGCACGAAGAGGAGGACGAGGCAGGCCCATCCGGCGCCGAGCTGGGTGGCCTCGCGGAATTGCGCCTCGCCGAGCGCGATCATGTAGATCAGCGCGCCGGCGGCGAGCACCAGCGGCGCCGCGTGCGCCGGGACGCGGCGGATCTCGTCGAAGGCGCGCCGCGCGATCGAACGCCGGCCGTGGATATGGAAGGTGCGGGGTTGTTCGCTCATCGCCCGAACCCCGGGATGTCGGCGCTCGCCACGATGAGGCGCGGCTCGAGCAGCACCGTGATCCGCAGGAGCGCCTGGGTCTCGCGGTATTGCGGCGAGAGGCCGCGCGCGATGGCGAACCCGGCATGGACATGGGGGGCCAGCCGCACGCTGCCGGCGATCTGCGCCGAGAAATCGCGCCCGCTGCTCTGCACCGTGTCCTCGCGTTTCTGGGCCCAGCCGCCGGCCAGGCGTCCGCGCACGATCCAGGGGCGGCCCTCGGCGGTCATGAAGTCGAACGACGCACCGGCATGCCGATAGCTTTGCGGGCTGAAGTAGCCGCCGCCGCCGGGGGCGAAGCCGGCAAGGTTGCGCTGGTAGCTCTCGGCCCCGACACTCACGCTCGCCGAGGAGTAGGCGAAACCCTTGAGGCCCAGGTCGTAGCCACCCTGGACGTCGCCGCCGTGATGGCGGTTGGAATCGACCCCGGTGCCGTCCAGGCGCGCCAGGAACGCGTGCGCCCCTGCCGACCACGGCGACTTCTGCAGCCACAACGCCCGGGCCTCGATGCCGTGGCGCATGACGCCGCCGCGTGCTTGTCCGGTGACGTTGTCGCGAATGCCCGCGGCCGAAAGCACCGATTCACGCACCGGGGCCGAATACACCGCGGCGCTCGCCTGGCCCCATCCGGGATTTGCCGCGACCTCGACCGCGCCGAAGGTGCGCGCTGCCACCGCGCCACCTGAAGGCCCGCGGCCGACCACGGCATCGATCGCCACGCCGCGCTCGATACGCAACCCGACCGAGGCATAGTCGAGGTCCACTCGCGTCTCGGCGTTGCCGGCATCGATCGACTGGCGGTCGAGGCGTGCGCGCAGGCTCATCGCGCCCTCGATCGGCGCGGAGACCTCGACCGACTCCGAAGTGTGCTGGCGCAGCCGCGAGGTGCCGACATCCCCCGACTTGTCGCGCCATGCCGAGGCCACGGCGACATAGGCAGAGGTAATCGCGCCCACACTGCCGTAGCGCTCGGGATCGAGTGTCCGGGCTTCGAGGAAGCGGCGCTCGTCCGAGGCACGCTCGGCGCCCTTGCGGCGGATGAGGCCCGCGAGCGGCTCGACCCTGGCGAGCGTGGGCTCGATGGGGGCGGCCGAGGCGGTCGCCATCAGGCCCTGCGCGGCTTCGAGGTCCGGCGCCTCGCGGTAAAGCACGGCGAACCGCTGGCCGGCCTCCTGGCGGTCGCCGAGTTGCAGGGCGCTCCAGGCGGCCATGGTGCGGGCGTAGCGCGGCAGGTCGTCCTCGCTGCCGGCCTTCTGCAGTTCACGATAGGCGTCCCGGTAGCGCTGGTTGCGGTAATGGCTCACGGCGAGGCCCAGGCGGGCTTCGCGGACCAGGGGCTCGCGCTCGCTGGCGTCGCCGATTTCCAGCGCCGCCGCCAGCGCGCGGTCGAAGTCGTTCTCGGCGAGCGCCGCGCGCGCCAGGCCCCGCGTGGGCTCGTCGCGCTCCGCGGTCCACGTCCGCGCGCGCTCGAACCACAGCCCCGCGCTTCCGGGATCGCTCGCCTCCATGAAGAGCCATCCCAGCGAGGTCGCCACCCGGTAATCCCGCTGCCCCACGATGTCCGCGCCCGCCTCGTCGGCCAACGCCCTCGCCCGCTCCGCCGCCGTCCCCGGCCTCGCCACGTGCCGCCCCAGGGTGGCGGCATAGCGCTGCCTCGCCAGCTCCGCCTCCCCCAAAATTGGGGTCGGAGTCGATTTTTGGGCGGCGGTCGCGGCCGGCTCGATAATTGGTGTCGGAGTCGATTTTGCGGGCGCCGAGCCGGGCTGGGAAATTGGTGTCGGAGTCGATTTTCGGGGCGGAGCGGCTTTCGGGGCGGTAGCCGAGCTCGGCTTGGCAGGAGCCTGAGGGGCCTTCGGAGGCTCCAGACGGGGCGGAAGCGGGGGCGCCAGGCGCGGGGGGGCCGCGGCGGCCCGCGGGGGCGTCGTGGCGCTGTCCCGGGGCGTGCTGCTGGCCGGCGCCTTCGCCGGTGCCGTGGGAGTGGTGAGGCCGCCGCTTTCCTCAAAATAGAGGATGCGCCCGGTAAGGGGATCGTCAGGTTGGGGGCGCGGTTTGGTTTCCGCAGCCGTCACCATCGCGGCCAGCGCGAACGTCAGCATGCCGCAGCCAGCCGCGAAAAAAACGCGGCGGCCGGTGGCGCGATGCCGCGCCCGATCGTGTTGCTGCATCCTCCCTCGCGCTCCCACTGGTCGTTGTAGTGCGCCGACCCAGCCCGCATCTTATGGGTAACCGCGCTTCGCTACAATGCAGGCATGCGGCAGGGCTTTTTCCAGAACACCATCGCGCTCGTCTACGATTTCGACGGCACGCTCTCGCCCCAGCCCATGCAGGAGTACACCGTGCTGCCAAAGATCGACATCGCGCCGGCGCAATTCTGGGCGCTGGTCAACCGCGAGGCGCGCGAGACCGAGTCGGACCCGATGCTCGTGTACATGCGCCACATCATCGAGGCGCTCGAGCGCCACCAGGTCGACGTGAAGCGTGAGGACTTCGCAGTCATGGCGCGCGCGATCGAATATTTCCCCGGTGTGGCAACGTGGTTCGCGCGCATGAACGCCTACGTGAAGCGGCGCTCGCGCGGGCAGGTGAAGGTGCAGCATTACCTCATCTCCGCGGGCCAGCGCGAGATCCTCGAAGGCGCCTCGATCCGCCGGCACTTCAAGCGCATCTACGCCTCCGAATACCACTTCAACCACCACGGCGTCGCGACGTTCCCGAAGCTCCTGGTCACCGATACGCTGAAGACACAGTTCCTCTTCCGCATCAACAAGGGCAAGGAATCGATCACCGAGTCGATCAACGAGCACATGCCCGAGGCCGAGCGCCCAATCCCGTTCCCGAACATGATCTATCTCGGCGACGGCATGACCGACGTGCCATCGATGGCGCTCACCAAGAAAAGCGGTGGGCACGCGGTGGCGGTGTACGACCCGCGCGGCGACGGGCGCGCGACCTGCGTGAAGCTCCTCGGAGCGGGCCGCGTGGACTTCATCGCCGAGGCCGACTTCCGCAAGGCGAGCAGGCTCGCGCGGCGCGTGGAGCTGCTGCTGGATTCGATCATCGCCGACGTGGCGTACCGGCGCGAGGCATGCGAGAGCCTCGTGGAGGAATCGAAGCCTCGCGCCCGGCGCTCGCGCCTGAAATGAGCGCGCTCACCTTCATGGCGCTGCGCGCGCTCGCCGACGGCCAATTCCACTCGGGCGAAGACGTCGCGCGTTCCCTGGGCCGCTCGCGCGCGACGCTTTCCGAGGCATTGAAGCGCGCGCCTGAGCTGGGGCTGGATCTATTCAGCGTGCGCGGGCGGGGTTATCGGCTCGCGGCGCCGATCGAATTCCTCGATGCCGAAGCCCTTGCGCGCGAGCTGCGATCCACAGGCGTGCGGCTAGAAGTGGCGGACGAGGTCGATTCCACCAGTACGCAGCTCCTCGCCAGGGCTGCCGAGGGCGCGCCTTCGGGCACGTGCCTCGCCGCGGAGTGGCAGAGCGCGGGCCGCGGACGGCGGGGGCGTTCGTGGGTGTGCGCGCTCGGCGGCTCCCTCACATTTTCGTTGCTCTGGCGTTTCGACCGGGGCGCGGCGCATCTGGGCGGCCTGTCCCTCGCCGTCGGTGTCGCCGTGGCCCGCGCACTCCTCGCCTGCGGCGTCGAGCGCGTGCAGGTGAAGTGGCCCAACGACCTGGTGGTCGACTTCCGCAAGCTCGCCGGCATCCTCGTCGAAACCAGCGGCGAGATGCAGGGCCCGAGCGTCGCGGTAATTGGTGTCGGAGTCAATTATCGGCTGGCGGAACGGGTGATCGACCGCATCGACCAGCCAGTCACCGACGTCGCGCACTGCTCGAACGCGCTGCCGTCGCGCAGCGAGCTCCTGGCGCACCTGCTGCGGGAGCTTGCGCAGGTGCTCGCGGCGTTCGAGAGCAGTGGCTTCAAGTCGCTTCGCGGGGCGTGGCGCAGCCTTCACGCCTACCAGGGCCGCCGCGTGCGCGTCATGCCCCCCCGGGAAGCGCCCTTCGATGCCGAGGTGGCGGACATCGCCCCCGATGGCACCCTGCTGGTACGCCTCGACGACGGCCGCGTCGTCGCCCTCGCTTCCGCGGAGATCTCGCTGCGCGGCAAATAATTGGTGTCGGAGTCATTTAAATAAATGGTGTCGGAGTCATTTAATTCCCGATGAAGGACCTCACCCAGGGCTCGATACCGCGGCACCTCGCGGCACTCGCGCTGCCGATGGCGGCGGGGATGCTGCTGCAGACGTTCTATCTCTTCGTCGATCTCTATTTCGTCGCGGGCCTCGGCGATGCGGCGATCGCAGGGGTGGCGGCGGCGGGCAACCTGATGTTCGCGTCGTTCGCGATGACGCAGATGCTCGCGGCGGCAACCGGCGCCATGGTCTCCCAGGCGGTGGGCCGCAAGGACCGGGCCGACGCCAATCACGTCTTCAACCAGGCGGTCGGCGTGGCGCATCACGCCGGAGCCCGGGTCGTTGCGGAGCACGCGCGCGATGCGCTTTCCGGCCTCGGGCGTGCCGTCGCAGACGATCACCACCCCGGCGTGCTGCGAGAATCCCATGCCCACGCCACCGCCGTGGTGG
>JBDSRZ010000038.1:0-31059 GCA_039929025.1 Usitatibacter sp.
TTCGCTCGATGCGGTGCATGGGGCGATGCAGCGCGCCGTGCTGCGCGCGTCGACCGAAGAGCAGCTTGCCCTCATCCGCGCCCATCCCGAGCTGCTGGGCAGGCTCGATTCCGCGCAGCTCACCGAAAGCTCGCGCGCCGAGCAGGCTTCCGCGGGCCTCGACCGTTGCACCGCGGCGCAGAAGGCGCGCATGCAGGCGCTGAACCAGGCCTACCGCGTCAAGTTCGGCTTTCCCTTCATCGTCGCGGTGAAGGGCCTCGATTGGGGCGGCATCATCGAGCGCATCGAAAATCGCCTCGGCAACACGCCCGAGGCCGAGCTCGATACCGCGCTCGAGGAGATCGGCCGCATCGCGCGCTTCCGGCTCGAGGCGCTCGCCTGATGCGCTTCGGCCCCGAGATCCTCGCGCGCGCGGAAACCCTCGCCACCATCACCGAGCGCCCCGGCATGCTGGCGCGCAGCTACCTCACCCCCGAGCACCGTCGCGCGGGCGAGCAGATCCGTGCTTGGATGCAGGAAGCGGGCATGGGCGCGGGGTTCGACGCGCTCGGCAACGTGGTCGGCCGCTATGAGGGCAGCGACACCGCCGCGCCCGTGGTACTGACCGGCTCGCACATGGACACCGTCATCGACGCCGGGAAGTACGACGGGATGTTCGGCGTGCTGGCGCCGATCGCGTGCGTGGCGGAGCTGCATGCCCGAGGGCGCAGGCTGCCGTTTGCCATCGAGGTGGTGGCTTTCGGCGACGAGGAGGGCGTGCGCTTCGGCACCTCGATGTTGGGGAGCAAGGCGCTCGCCGGACGGTTCGATGCCGCGGTGCTGGACAACAAGGATGCGCACGGCATTACGGTGCGCGAGGCGCTCGCCGCATTCGGCGGCGACGCCTCCGCCCTCGACGGACTGCGCCGCGACCCGCGTGCGATCCGCGTGTTTGTCGAGACGCACATCGAGCAGGGTCCCGTCCTGCTCGAGGAAAAGCTGCCGGTCGGCGTGGTGACTTCGATCGCCGGCTCGACGCGGGCGCGTATCGCGCTGCAGGGCGAGGAGGGGCATGCGGGCACGGTGCCGATGGCGCTGCGCCGCGATGCGCTCGCCGCGGCGAGCGAGATGGTGCTGGCGCTCGAAGGACATTGCCGCGCGAGCGAGGGCCGCCTCGTCGGCACCGTCGGCAAGCTCGCGGTCGCCAACGGGGGTGCCATCAACGTGATTCCGGGCCGGGTGGAGTTCACCGTGGACATCCGCTCCGGCGAGGACGCGCATCGGGTCGAAGCCGTGCGCGCGATCCAGGCGGCATTTCGCGCGCTGGCGAAGGCGCGCGGCGTCGCGATCGAATGGACGCGGCTGAACGACCTTGCCGCGGCGCCCTGCGATCCGGTGGAGCGGGAGCGGATGGCCAGAGCGATCGCGGCGCAGGGCATCGCCGTGCGCCACCTGCCGAGCGGCGCGGGCCACGACGCGATGCAGTTCGCGGGTGTAGCGCCGATCGTGATGTTGTTCGTGCGCTGCGGCAACGGCGGCGTGAGCCACAGCCCGCGCGAGACGCTGTCGGCCGAGGATGCCGAGGTGGCCACCCGCGTGCTTCTGGCGTACCTCGAAAGCCTCGCATGAACCTCTACGCCGCGGTGGAAGGCTGGCTCGATGCGCGCGATCGCGAAGCGGTGGAATTCCTCGCCGAGCTGGTCAAGGTGCCGAGCGATACGCCGCCCGGCGACAATGCGCGCCACGCGGAGCGCGCCGCGGCGCTTCTCGAGGCGATGGGGTTCGCGGTCGAGCGCCACATCGTGCCGGCCGCCGCGGTCGCCGCAGCGGGGCTCACCTCGATCACCAACCTCGTCGTGCGTCACCGCTTCGGCGCCGGTCCCACGCTCGCCCTCAATGCACACGGCGACGTCGTTCCGCCGGGCGGCGGCTGGACGCGCGATCCTTATGGCGCCGTGGTCGAGGATGGCCGCATGTACGGACGCGGCGTCGCGGTCTCCAAGTCCGACTTCGCCACCTACGCCTTCGCGCTCGCGGCGCTGAAGGCGATGCAGGCGCAGGGGCGGCAGCTGCGCGGCAGCGTCGAGCTGCACTTCACCTATGACGAGGAGATGGGTGGGTCCCTGGGCCCCGAATGGCTGCTCTCCCAGGGCATCGCCAAGCCGGACCTCGCGATCTGCGCCGGCTTTTCCTACGGCATCGTCACCGCGCACAACGGCTGCCTGCAGCTGGAAGCGGTGCTGCGCGGCCGCTCCGCGCACGCGGCGATTCCCGATTCCGGGGTCGATGCCCTGCGCGCGGCGACTGCGGTGCTGGGCGAGGTCTACGCCAGCCGCGACGCCCTCGGTGGCATCAGGTCGCGCGTACCAGGGATCACCCATCCGACGCTCAATGTCGGCCGAATCGAGGGCGGCGTGCATACCAACGTCGTTCCCGACCGGGTCATGTTCCGCGTCGACCGGCGCATCGTCCCCGAGGAAGATCCGGCGCAGGTCGAGGCGGCGCTGCGCAAGCTGATCGAGGCATCCGCCAGCCGGCACGCGGGCGTGGTGCTGGAGCTGCGGCGCCTGCTGCTTGCCGATCCTCTGCGCCCGCTCGCCGGACAGGAGCGCTTGGTGGAGGCGCTGCAGCGGCATGCGGCGCGCGTCTTCGGCGAACCCGTTCCCGAGGTGGGCGTCCCGCTCTACACCGACGCGCGGCACTACGCCCACGCCGGGATTCCCGTGGTCCTCTACGGCGCCGGCCCGCGCACCATCGAGGACTCGAACGCCAAGCGCGCGGACGAGAACCTGCTGCTCGAGGACCTGCGCCGCGCCACCCGCGTCGTCGCCTGCGCGGCCGCCGACCTGCTCTCCTGACGATGGAATTCGACCTGGTCGTGATCGGCGTCGGGCCCGCCGGCGAGAAGGCCGCGGTGCAGGCTGCCTACTTCGGCAAGCGCGTCGCGGCAATCGAATGCGCGACGGAGCCCGGCGGCGCGGGCACGCATACCGGCACCCTTCCCAGCAAGACGCTGCGCGAGACCGCGATGTACCTGTCGGGGTATCGCTCGCGCGACATGTACGGCGTGGCGGTGGAGCTGGAGCCGGCGGCCACGCTGCAGCACCTGATGTCGCGCAAGGCCGACATCGCGGCCTCCGAATCGCGGCGCATCCGCGCCAACCTCGAACGCCACGGCGTCACCTACCTGCAGGGGTTCGGGCGCGTGGTCGACGCGCACACGGTGGACGTCTTCAGCAGGGGGGGCACGCAGCGCGTGATCGCCGCGGTGATCCTGCTCGCGACCGGCTCGCGTCCCTCCAACCCGAAGGAATTCGACTTCAACGACGAGCGCATCCACGACAGCGACGAGATCCTGACCCTCGAGCGCATCCCCGCCTCGATGACGATCCTGGGCGCGGGCGTGATCGGCTGCGAGTACGCGTGCATGTTCGCGGCGCTGGGCGTGCGGATCACGCTGGTCGACGCACGCGAGGAGCTGCTCCCGTTCCTCGACCAGGAGCTGGTGGCGCAGCTCACCGGCTCGATGCGGCGCATGGGTGTCGAGCTGCGCCTCGGTTCGGGCTGGACGGGTGCCCAGCGCGAAGGCGGCATGGTGGTGACGCGGCTCCGGGACGGATCCCGGATCGCGGCCGAGCAGCTCCTCTACGCCGCCGGACGCGAGGGGCGCACCCGCGAGTTGAACCTCGAATCGGTCGGCATCGTGCCGGACAGGCGCGGTTACCTCGCGGTGAACGCGCGCTACCAGACCAACGTGCCCAGCATCCTTGCGGTCGGCGATGCGATCGGCTTTCCGGCGCTGGCGGCGACCTCGATGGAACAGGGCCGCGTGGCCGTCTGCCACGCGTTCGGCTTCGACTACAAGCAATCGATGGCCGAGCTGCTGCCCTATGGCATCTACACCATCCCGGAGGTGAGCGCGCTTGGGGAAACCGAGGCCAGCTGCCGCGCGAAGGGAATCGCGTGCGCCATCGGCCGGGCGCTCTACGCGGAGAACGCGCGCGGCAAGATCGCGGGCGACACCGAGGGATTGCTGAAGCTGGTGGTCGAGCGGGGAACGCGCAGGCTGCTCGGCGTGCATGTGATCGGCGAGCGCGCCACCGAGCTGGTGCACATCGGGCAGGCGGTGATGCACCTGGGCGGCACCGTCGATGCGTTCATCGAAATGGTGTTCAATTTCCCCAGCCTCGCCGAAGCGTACAAGTACGCGGCCTACGACTGCCTCGCCGACCTCGCCCGGGGAATCGATGTGAGGAAAGCCTCGGAGCTTCCAGGCCCCCTTGGCGCTGGATGAGAAGAGGGCGCGCGCGTCAGTCGAGCCGCAGGCGCTTGCGCACCGCGCGGCCGACGATCAGCGCCATCGCGACCGCAAGCGTTTTACGAGCGCGTGCACGCTCGAAAGGCAGAGCACCAGCCACACGGTGCTCGAGGACGCCGCGGCGAGCACGTCGCTCAGGTAATGGGCGCCGAGGTACATGCGCGAAAACGCCACCAGCGACACCGCGAGGATCGCGGCGGTGACGATAGCCGCACGCGCGCGCCGGTCGAAGTACCGTGACACGAGGAAAGCGCCGAGGACGCCGTAGAAGAGCGTGGCCCCGGCGGTATGTCCGCTGGGAAAGCTGAAGGTGTCGAGCGTGACCAGGGGATCGTCGAAATGCGGTCGCGCGCGCTCATAGGCGTGCTTGATCGCCACGTTGAGGAGCAGCCCGCCGGCCATGGCGAGCGCCAGCGTGAACATCCAGTACCACTCGCGCATGCGTGCGAGGACGATCGCCATCACGATGCTGGCCGCCGTCATGCCGATGGTGGAATGGGTATGCGTCACGGCGAACATCAGGGACGTGAGGGTCGGGGAGCGGTGGCGGTGCAGCCAGGTGGCGACCCGGGCATCGAGCGCCACCAGGGGTGCATGGGAGGCGACGTTCCATGCGAGCTCGAAGAAGATCGCGCCGGCCACCACGAAGGCGATCCAGCCGACAGCCGTGAGCGCGCGCGGCGAAAGGCTATGCGGCCGTCGCTTGGCAAGGTCGGCCGAGTCGCTCACTGTGGTGCCATCCTCTGCTGTCGTGGTCGAAGGCCAGCACCGGGCCCGGCAGGAACGCGGCTCCGGTCCAGGCGTGCTGTGTGATCTCGATGTGCGCGCCCGACAGGCGCAGTACGTTGAATGAGTTGGGCGACTCGCGGGTGCGGCTGGAGGTCGCGGTGCCCGCCTGCACCACCAGCGCCGAGAGGCCGGCGATTCGGTAGCGGTCGGCGGTGTGGCCG
The DNA here is from genome assembly GCA_039929025.1 of Usitatibacter sp. Classification (GTDB taxonomy): domain Bacteria; phylum Pseudomonadota; class Gammaproteobacteria; order Burkholderiales; family Usitatibacteraceae; genus Usitatibacter. The sequence continues at coordinate 5,248 of JBDSRZ010000038.1, forward strand.
ACATGGCCCTCGTGCAGGTGGCCGGAGAGGAATACGTCGGCACCGCAATCGGCGAGGCGCTCGAGCGCCATGCGCGCGCCGCCCAAGATCTGGTCGCCCTCGTGGCTGCCCTTCGGCACGTCGAAAGGGTGGTGGGTGACGACGATCTTCACCACCTCCTGGGGCAGCGCGCAGACCTTCGCGCGCACGCGCGCGACCTGCTCCTCGTTGATGCGTCCGCCCTTGAAGGTCGCGGAGCGCGCGGTGTTCACGCCGACCACCGCGATCTCGCCATCGATGAAGACGGGCTCGAGGTCTTCGCTCACGATGCGGCGGTAGTTTCGCAGCGGCGCCACGAAGCGGGCGACGACGTTGTAGAGCGGCACGTCGTGGTTGCCCGGCACGATGACCTGTGGCTTCGGCAGCGTGTCGAGGAAGGCGCGGGCGGCACGAAACTGGCTCGTCCGCGCGCGCTGCGTGAGATCGCCCGAGACCACCACCAGGTCGGGCGCGAGCGCCTGCAGCGCCTCGCGCAGCGGCGCGAGGACCGCCTCGTCCACGCTGCCGAAGTGGAGGTCGGAGAGATGGGCGAGGGTGCGCATGCTAGCCCCGGGGCACCATCACCCGCAGGCTCGCGGGCCGCACGCTGAATTCGAGCGGCGTGTCCATCGCCGTCACCTCGCCGTCGGTGGCCACGAGGAGCTGACGCCGCGCGCTCTCGATCCGCACCTGCCGCGCCTGGGCGCTGGAGAAGTCGTCGGCCTGCTCGAGGCGACCGAAAAGCGCGCGGATCGCGAGCCGCAGCAAGCCGAAGCGCCCGTTGCGCTGCGTGGTATAGACGCTCAGGCGCCCGTCGCGCACGCTCGAGCGCGTGCCGATGCTGAAGCCCTCCATCACGTACTCGTTGTTGCCGATGAAGACGAAGGGGGACACGCAATGCAGCGCGCGGCCGTCCAGCTCGAGGTGCAGGCGCAGGAAGGGGCTGCGGCCGAGGACGCCGAAGGTCGCCCAGAGCATCGCCCAGTATTTGCCGCGGCCCAGGCGGCGCTGTTGGCGGGTCCGGTCCCGCACGATGTCCGGATAGAGCCCGAGGCTCGCGTTGTTGATGAACGGCCGCCCGTTGACCTCGCCCACGTCGACGGCTACGGGCGTGCCGGTGGCGAGCACCTCCACGGCGCGCTCGAGCTCGCCCGGAATGCCCAGGTCGCGCGCGAAGTGGTTCAGCGTTCCCGCGGGCAGGATGCCGAGCGCGGTGGATGTTCCGCGCAGCATGGAGGCCACGGCGCTCACTGTGCCGTCGCCGCCGGCGACCACGATGAGCGGCGGGTCGGAACGCATCGCCCCGCGCACCTGATCCCCGATCTCGCTTCCTCGCCGCGCCGTGTGGATGTCAGGCACCATGCCGTGCCGGGCGAAGAGCTCGTGCAATTCCCTGTGGGTCTTCGCGTCGTGCCCGGAGCCGGCGGTGGCGTTGAGGATCACGGGGATGCGTCCGGAATTGTCGAGGATGTCGTGTGCCATGGTGCCGATTTGGATTCCGCACGCCTCGCATCGTTCGCGGCCTCGGGCCGGAAGGCACATCTTTCCATTCCCCTACGGGGAACCTTGCGTGCGCGCGTCGGCCCGATGGGAAAGGAGTTGCTTCATGCGTACCTTCGGTTGCCGATTCCCCCATGCCGCCCTCACCGCCATCGCCGTGGCCGCGGTGCCGGCCGGCGCACAGACCAATCCGCTCGCGCGGTTCGCGCCGCCGGCGCTCGCGCTCACCGACGGACGCTGGAACGGCGTGGACCTCGAGAGGCGTACAAATTGCGCCAGCGCACAAAGCAACGGCAACCGCGGCACCTATGCGCAGTTCGACGTGTCCACGGATGCCGCGGGCAACTTCGGCGTCGTGCAGTCCGGCATCACGGGCCTCAACTGCAACTATATCGGCCGCTACCAGGTGGTCGATGGGCGCCTCGCCGTGCAGGGGAACATGAGCTGCAGCGACGGCAAGCAAGGCGCCTTCCAGACCACGGCGATCGACGTGAGCGGCATCTCGCTAGACATCCAGTTCCGCATGCAACTCTCGGGAAACGAAACCTGCTCGATCGAGGGCTTGCTGGGGCTTTCGCGCCTCGGTCCGTGAGGAGTACGCTTCGGCGGATGCCGTTCCTCAAAGTCGCTACCTTCAACGTGAACGGCATCCGCGCGCGGCTGCCGCACTTGCTCCTCTGGCTCGAGCGCGAGCAGCCGGATATCGCCTGCCTGCAGGAGCTCAAGGCGGTGAGCGAGGCGTTTCCGGTGCTGGACATCCGCGCCGCGGGCTACGAGGCGATCTGGCACGGGCAGCGCTCGTGGAACGGGGTCGCCATCCTGGTGAAGGGAGCGAAGCCGAAGGAGATCCGCCGCGCCCTGCCGGGCGATCCCGACGACGAGCACAGCCGCTACGTGGAGGCGGAGGTGGGCGATCTCATCGTGGGCTGCCTCTACCTGCCAAACGGCAACCCGCAGCCCGGACCCAAGTTCGACTACAAGCTCGCCTGGTTCGAGCGCCTGATCGAGCACGCGGCCGGGCTCTACGCGAGCGGCCGCCCGACGATCCTCGCAGGCGACTACAACGTGATACCCACCGACTTCGACATCTACAACCCGCGGTCGTGGCTCAAGGACGCGCTGATGCAGCCCGAGAGCCGCGAATGCTACCGGCGCATCCTCGCGCAGGGGTGGACCGATGCGCTGCGCAAGCACTTTCCCGAGGAGCGCGTCTACACGTTCTGGGATTACTTCCGCCAGAGCTGGCAGCGCAACGCGGGCCTGCGCATAGACCACCTGCTGCTGAGCGCGCAGCTCGCACCGCGGCTCGCCGAGGCGGGCGTCGACCGCTGGGTGCGCGACCTGGAAAAGCCGAGCGACCATGCGCCCACCTGGGTGACGTTTACTCGGCCTTGATCCGGCTTGCGTCCCTTCGGCGCCCTGGAGGGGCCGGCGCTGCTCGCGAGGGTCCACCGGATCGACCCCTCGTTCCCGCAACCAGCCGGCCATCCTTCGTCCGGAGGTTGGCAAGGGGTAGGATTTCGGACACTCTATGGCATCAGTTCCGAAGGGGGAAGCTTGCGTCTTGCCAGAAGCCTCGCGGTGGTGCTATGCGCGCTGCCGATCGCAGCGTTCGCGCAGCCGGCCGCGGAGATCGTGAGCCTCAAGGGGAAGGGCGATTACTCGCTCTCGCCCGCGGGCGGGTGGACCCCGGCAAAGGTCCAGCAGCGGGTCGATCCCGGCACGTGGCTGCGCACGCAGCAGGACAGCAAGATGTCGCTGCTGCTTGCCGACCAGACCAACGCCGCGATCGACGCGAACACCACGCTCCAGGTCAAGGTGGCCGACGGCGGCGCGGCGAGGAAGTCGATCGTCGATTTCCAGAAGGGCAAGGGCCGCTTCGAGACCAGGACGCCCACCAGGAGCTTTTCGATGGCCACACCCACGGGCCTCGCCGCCATCCGCGGAACCGAGTGGGTCGTGGAGGTGGAGGACGACGGGCGCAGCTCCTTCACCGTGGTGGAAGGCGAGATCGACATCTCGAACGACCAGGGATCGCTCTCGGTAGGCGCCGACGAGCAGGGTGTGCTGGAAAAGGGCCGCGCGCCCTACAAGCGGCGGGTGCAGAACGCCCGGGAGCGGGTGCAGTGGGTGAGCAGCTTCACTATCGAGCCCACGGCCTACGCCGAGCTGCGGCGCCCCGGACCGCTGGCCGGCATCGCCGAGTCGCTCCATGCGGGCGACATCGAGAACGCGCGTCGCGCGCTGGCGGCACGGGTGGAGAAGGATGACGCGCCGGCAGGGTACTTCCTGCTCGCCGACATCGCCCTCTATCGCGGCAATGCCGCCGAGGCGGTTGAATGGCTGAAGAAGGCCGCGGCGCGCTTCCCGGCGGAGCCACGCACCCAAGGGCTGCTCGCCCGCGCGTACCTCTTCGGCGACCAAATGGAGCTCGCGCGCGAAGCCGCGGCCACCGCGCGCGCGAAATACCCCGATACGCTCGAATCGCAGCTCTACGCCGGGGAAGTCGCCCGCCTCGATGGCGACGCGCGGCTCGCCGGTGCCGCGCTCCGACGGGCGACGCAGATCGCGCCGGACGACTGGCGCGCCTGGCACGCGCTCGGCCAGGTCTACGCCGAGCGCTCCGATCCACGGCGCGCACGGCGGGCGCTCGACCGTGCCGAAAAGCTCGCGCCGAGCAACGCGACCGTACTCGGCGAGCGCGGGCTGCTGGAAGCCAATTCGTACGACCTTCCTTTTGCCCGCAAAACGCTCGCCAGCGCGATCGAGGCGCAGCCCGACGACTTCGCCAGCTGGACCGGCCTCGGCGTCGCACGTCTCAAGTCGGGCGATGTCGAGGGCGCGTTGGAAGCGCTCCTCAAGGCGACGCTCATCGAGCCCCGCTATGCGCGCGCCCACGTGTACCTGGCCGTGGCGTATTGGCAGCAGGGCCGGGTGGAGGACGCGCTTGCGCGGCTGCGCACCGCCTCGACGCACGATCCCAAGGATCCGCTGCCCTACCAGTTCGCCGCGATGATCCATTCCGACCTCCTGAAGCCGGGCGAGGCGGTGGCCGCCGCACGCGAGGCGATGGCGCGGCTGCGATACGCGAAATCCCTCGATGCCATCGCCAATAACCTGCGTGGCGGGGCGAACCTCGGTACGCCGCTCGCACAAATGGGGCTCGAGTCGTGGGCGCTCAAGAGCGCGCAGGACTCCTTCGATCCGCTCTGGGCCGCGAGCCATCTCTTCCTCGCCGACCGCCTGCCGGGCAAGTTCGCGTCCAACAGCGAGCTGATGCAGGGCTTCCTCGCGGACCCGCTCGCTTTCGGCGCCCCGAACCGCTTCCAGTCGCTGGTATCCCGGCCAGGCACATACGCGACCGTCGCATGGCGCGGCTCGCAGTCGTCCGCGAGCAAGCTCACCGAGCCGCTCGTCAACGTGAATGGCCTCGCCGCCGAAGGACGCATCGCGTATTTCCTCGAGGGCGTGCTGCTCAAGTCATGGACCGACGACCGGCATGACGACGATCGCGCCTCGTCGGTCACCGCGGCGATCGGGTTGAGGCTCACCGACGAGTTCGGCTTCTTCTTCTACGACAACCGCTTCATTCCCGATTCGCGCGACGGATTCCAGGGCCGAAGCACGTTCGACGGATATCGCGTGCTGGGCGCCTCGGCCAATCGCACCGACGCGGGCCTGCTCTACCGCCGCGGCCCGGATAGCCAGCTGTGGGTGAAGGGCGGGCACGGCTACGAGGATTCGCGCTACCTCACGCGCGTGGTGGGCGGGGTGAGCCCGTTCATGACCTATCGCGAGACCGACCTCTCCTCGCAGCCGCGCCGTGCCGACCTCGGTGCGCGCGCGACACACCGACTCGGGAACGGGTTCGAGCTGTCGTGCACCGCGGAGGCAGCCACCTTCCGCACCATCGACTACTTCGAGCAGGACGCATTCGGCCGCGTCAATGCGGGGGGCAGCCGCATCCTCGAATCGGTGCGCCAGGACATACGCGACAAGTCGGCGAGCTTCGAGGTGGCGGCGCGCACGCGCGCGACCGACGCGGTGGTGGGGGAGCTGCAGGTCGATCGCTCGAGCTACGACAAGTCCCACGGTATCGTGGTGCGGCGCGACTTCGCCCAGCAACTGGAAGAGCTCTCGGCGGGCATAGAGCACACCCAGTGGTCACCGCGGGCGGGTGCCGTGTGGAAGCCGATCGCGCCGCTCACGCTTCGCGGTGCCTACCAGCGGTGGCTGAGGCCCGCGTCCATCGGCAGCCTGAGGCCCGCTTCGACCGCCGGCATCGTCCTCGACGACCGTTACGTGCTGCCGGGCGGCAAGTTCGAGCGCGCGCGCGTTCAGGCCGAGTGGGAAGCCACCCCGAAGGTGCTGCTGACCGCGTTCGCCGATCGCCAGGAAATCGAAAACCTCTACTCGAGCCTTGCCGGCGTGCTCAATTTCCGGCCCGACGCGACCAACCTGGAGCGCCTTCGCAATCGCAGTGTGAATGCGCTCGCGACACTCGACCGGCTGGAGGGCTTCCCGTCACTGTCCGCGGGCAAGATGACCGAGAGCGGCTTCACCGCGAATGCGCTCGCCACCCGCCAGGTCTCGCTCTTCGCGGAGGGCACATGGGCCGCGAGCGAGAACACCGGCGCGTATCCGGGACGCCTCTTCGCCTACCTGCCCAGGCGCCGCATGGCCGTGGGCGCGACTTTCTTCTCCGACTCGCGCTGGTGGCTTGCAGCCAAGGCGACCCATCGTGGCGAGCGCTTCACCGACGAGGCCAACACGCTGCGGCTGGCGGCGGAGTGGAGCGGCGCCGTGCAGGCCTATTGGGAAAGTCCCGCGAAGCGCTGGTCTATCGAACTGCTCTTCGCCGGCATCGGCGCGAAGTCCACGGACGAGTCCGTGGCCGTCGCTCTCAACTATCGCTTCTAGGTGAGGTTGGAGACGCTTCGCCAGGCCTTCGCCCGCCACGCGGAGGCGGCCATCGCGGCGAGTGTCTTCGCCGTCGTGGCGCTTGTCGCCACCACCGTCCCCGCATGGCAGGGGCTCGAGCGCCGCGTGTTCGACTTCCTTACGGTGAAGACCGCGAAGGGGGAGATCTCGCAGCCGATCACCCTCATCGCGATCAACGAGGAGGCGATGGCGGCGATGAAGCAGCGGCTGCCGTGGCCGCGCAAGCTCTACGCGCAGATGATCGAGCGCGTCGCTTCCGGCGGCGCGGCAGTGATCGCGCTGGACATCGTGTTCTTCGAGCCGTCGAACCCTGAAGACGATGCCGCGCTCGCCAAGGCCATCGCCAGGGCCGGCAACGTCGTGCTCGCCTCGAGCTACACGTACGACGAGAACTCGGCGCTGCGAATGTGGAAGCGGGTCGACCCGATCCCGACGCTGCTGGATGCGGGCGCCATCGCCGGACAGGCGCGCGTGCCGTTCGACGCCGACCAGTTCGTGCGCCGCATTCCCGACGACCCCGACGCCTTCTGGCGGCAGGTCGTGAAGGTCCTGCAGGTGAAGGCGCCGTCGCACCCGGTGCCTGCGCTGCCCGAGTCCAGCGCGCTCATTCGCTACATGGGGCCGGATTCGGCCTTCGACCCGATCCCCTTCCACCTGGTCCTCGAGGCCTCCCCCGAGGAGCTGAAGACGGCGTTCGGCGGGCGTATCGTCATCGTGGGCCGCGACCTGCAGGCGACGGCCGAAATCGGCATGGCGCAGGCGGACATGTTCGCCACGCCGTTCCTTTCCATCTCCGGGGGGCTCACCGCCGGGATCAAGATCCACGCGACCCTGGTCGACAACGCGCTCTCGGGCACCTGGCTGAAGGAGTCCACGCCGGGCCGCAATCTCGCCCTATTCGCATTCGCGGCGGTGCTGTCGTTTCTCGGCATGCGGCCCGGTCGGCGACCTGGCGTGGCTTTCGCCACGTTCCTCGCGGTTGCCGCCTTTTGCGCCGGACTGGGGTGGTACACCTTCACCCAGGAAAGGCTGTGGATACCGGTCGCCGGGCCGATCGCCATCGCGCTGGCAATCTACCTCGCCTACCTGGCGCGCGCCTACCTCACCGAGAGCCGCCGCAAGCGAGAGTTGCAGCGCGCTTTCGGGCTCTATGTCTCACCGGCGGTGGTCGACCAGATCGTGAACGATCCCAGGCGGGCGATGCTGGGCGGGGAGCGGCGCGAGATCACCGTGCTGTTCACCGACCTGGCGGGCTTCACCACGCTCACCGAGAAGACCGCCCCCGACGTGGTCCAGCAGGTCCTCACCAGGCACTTCACGGTGCTCACCGAGGTGGTGCTCGCGAGTCACGGCACCGTGGTCTCGTTCATGGGCGACGGGATGATGGCGTTCTGGGGCGCGCCGCTCGACGACCCGGAGCACGCCTTCGAGGCGGTGCAGGCGGCGATCGAGATGCAGAGGCGGATGAAGGAGCTCGCGGCCGAGCTGGTTGCGCAGGGTCTGCCGGAAGTGCGCATGCGCGTCGGCGTGAATACCTGCGAGGCGGTGGTGGGCAACATGGGATCGGAAACGCGCTTCGCCTACACGGCGATGGGCGACGGCGTGAACCTCTCCTCGCGCCTCGAAGGATGCAACAAGCTCTACGGCACGCCGATCCTGGTGAGCGGCGACACGGTCGCGAAGCTGGGCGGGCGGATTCCCATGAGGCGCGTGGACCGGATCAAGGTGGCCGGCAAGGCGCTCGCCGTTGATGTGTTCACGCCGGTGGAGGATGCGCAGGTGGCCGAGAAGACCGCTTCGGCCTTCGACGCCTATGCGCGCGGCGATCTCGAGGCCGCGGCGGCGCTCTACGCCGAGCTGCAGCAGGGCGACCGCGACGACCGCGTCGCGGCACGCCTCATCGAGCGCATCGAGAAATGGCGCCGGGATCCGTCGCTGGTGAGCGCCGACGGGAGCGTGGCGCTGGACAAGATGTAGATTGGGCCCCGGCCGACGCCGGGGCGACAACGTTTTCGTTGTCATTCCCGCGGCTTTCGGTGTGTTATCCCGCAGCTTTTATTTGTCATTCTTGCGTAGGCGGGAATCCAATCACCCCGGGACGTTCTTCTCCAGCTCTTCCAGCCAGACGCGCGCGTTGCCATCGGAGGGCGCCCGCCAATCCCCGCGCGGCGAAAGGCTTCCGCCCGCGACGACCTTCGGCGAGTTGGGCAGCGCCGAGCGCTTGAACTGGCTTATCTCGAAGAAGCGGAACAGGAACACCTCGAGCCACTTCCTGATGGTGGCGAGGTCGTAGGTGCGCTTCGCCTCCTCCGGGAATGCCGGCGGCCAGTCACCACGCTTCGCGTCCCGCCAGGCGTGCCAGGCGAGGAAGGCGACTTTCGAGGGTCGCAGCCCGAAGCGCGCGATGTAGAAGAGATGGAAGTCCTGCAGCTCGTACGGGCCGATCTTCGATTCGGTGCTCTGCAGCGCGCCGGCCGAGGCGGGCACGAGCTCGGGTGAGATCACCGTGTCGAGGATCGCACGCAGGGTTTCGGACGCGGCCGCGTCCAGCTGGCCCGACTTCATCACCCAGCGGACCAGGTACTGGATCAGCGTCTTCGACACCGAGCCGTTCACGTTGTAGTGGCTCATGTGGTCGCCCACGCCATAAGTGCACCAGCCGAGCGCCAGCTCCGAGAGGTCGCCGGTGCCGAGCACGAAGGCCTTCCTCTGGTTGGCGAGGCGGAACAGGTAATCGGTGCGCAAGCCTGCCTGGACGTTCTCGAAAGTCACGTCGAACACCGGCTCGCCCTTCGCGAATGGATGCTTGAGGTCGCCGAGCATCTTGAGCGCCACCGGCTTGATGTCGATCTCCTCGCCGGTCACGCCCAGCGCCTGCATGAGCTTCCATGCGTTGGACCTGGTGGCCTCGGAGGTCGCGAAGCCCGGCATGGTGAAGCCGAGGATGTTGGCCCGCGGCAGCCCAAGCGAATCGAAGGCCTTGGCAGCGACCAGCAGCGCGTGGGTCGAGTCGAGACCCCCGGAGATGCCGATCACGATGCGCTCGCCGTTGGTCACCTGCAGGCGCTTGGTGAGGCCCTGCACCTGGATGTTGAAGGCCTCGTAGCAATCGAGGTCGAGGCGCGCGGGATCGTCGGGAACGAAGGGGAAGCGGTCGATGCGCCGTTCGAGGCCGAAGTCCGCGTAGGTCGGCGCATGCTCGAAGCGCACGACGCGGAAATCGCGCTCCGGGTGGCCGGCCGCCTCGGCCGCGGCGTTGAAGGTGACGGTGCGCATGCGTTCCTGGCGCAGGCGCTCCACGTCCACGTCGGCCACCGCCATCTGGCCTTCCTTCGGGAAACGGTCGGTGCGCGCGAGGAGGGCGCCCAGCTCGTGGATCGTGGCCTGGCCATCCCATGCGAGGTCGGTGGTGCTCTCGCCGGGGCCCGATGCGGAGTAGACATAGGCAGCATGGCAGCGCACCGATTGCGAGGCGCAGAGAAGCGCACGGTCCTCGGCCTTGCCGATCACCACGTTGGAGGCGGAGAGATTGCACAGGATGAGGCCGCCAGCGAGCGCGCCACGCGTGGAGGGTGGGGTCGCGGTCCAGAAGTCCTCGCAGATCTCGACGTGGAAGATGAAGTCGCCGAGCTCCGCCGCGGCGAAAAGAAGGTCGGTCCCGAAGGGAGCGCGCTCGCCCGCGAGCGTGGCTTCGAGGCCCACGACGCCCGCACCCGGGGAGAACCAGCGATTCTCGTAGTATTCCCGGTAGTTCGGCAGGAACGACTTGGGAACGATGCCGAGAATGCGGCCGCGCGCGAACACGACCGCGCAATTGTAGAGCCGCTGGTTACGCCGCACCGGCGCGCCGACGATGCATACCGGCCCGATGGCGCGCGAAGCTTCCACGAGGCTCGCGAGCGCGGTCTCGACTCCGTCCAGCAGCGCCTCCTGCAGGAGAAGGTCGTCGATCGCGTAGGCCGAGAGGCCCAGCTCCGGGAATACCATCAGGTCGACGTTGCGCTTTTCGCCGTCGCGCATCAGGGCGAGGGTTTCATTCGCGTTCGACTGCGGATCTCCGACATGGATCCGCGGGGTGCAGGCCGCCACGCGCACGAAGCCCTGCCGGTGGTGGGAGTAGAACGAGTGTGATTTCGCCATCGCGATCCGGAGGTGGTTTTCCTCATTGTCTCACTGCGTCGATCGGCATCGAACGATTGCTCCGGGACGCGATCAAATCCGATTATTCCGTCGAGGAACTCACATGACCCGTAAGAACCCGCTGGCCGCACTGATTCCGGTTGGCCTTGCCTTGTGCACGATGATTCCCGCTGCCGCCTCGGCCGCCGAGGCCACTCTTTTTTTCCATCCCGATTTTGGCGGCAGGCAGGTGACGCTGCGGGGATACACGCCGAACCTCGGCGACGTCGGCTTTCAGGACCAGGCCTCCAGCCTCGTAGTGCATTCGGGGATGTGGGAGCTTTGCACGCAGCCCGAATTCAAGGGCGATTGCACCACACTGGGCCCTGGCGAATACCGTTCATTGAACGCCCGCCTCAACCATCGCATCGAGTCCGCGCGGGAAATCGGCAGCAATCGCGAGCAGACCGGCAGCTACAGCCCCTACGGCCGGGGCTCGATCGAGCTCTTCGGCCAGCCGGGAATGGGCGGCAGGTCCATCAAGCTGGATAGCGATGCCCCCGCGCTCCAGGGCACCCGATTCAACAATCGCGCCTCGAGCCTGGTGGTCACCGCAGGAACGTGGCAGCTCTGCGCGGAGCCGAATTATGGCGGTACCTGCCGCATCTATCCGCCGGGTCAGTACGCCGATCTCGGCTATGGCATGGCGAAGGAAGTGTCCTCCGCGCGGCTTGTGCGTAGCCACCGCGAGGCGCCGGTCGTCCTGGCCGCGCCCACGTACGATGCGCCCGCGGCCGTCGCGCCCGGCACGCGCGTCATCCTTTTCGCGCGCGAGAACTTCCGCGGTGAGAGCATCGCCCTATCCGAGCCCAATGCGGCGCTGAGGCGCGCCGGATTCGACGATGCGGCGGCATCGATGGTGATCGAAGGCGGCCGCTGGCTCATCTGCAGCGAGGCGTATTTCCGCGGCGAATGCAAGGTCATGAACCCGGGGCGGTATCCGCGGCTTGGAGCCGTCGGCCTGCAGCGCGACGTCTCCTCCCTGCGACCCGTCGGGGGCCCCGCTCCGGTGGTCGCCGCGCGCGCCAATCCGAATGCCCACGTGGAGCTCTTCTCCGAGCCGGACTTCGGCGGGCGCGTTTTCGCCGCGAAACGCGACGTGTCCAACCTGGGACCCACCGACTTCAATGACCGTGCGTCTTCCATCGTGATCTACGACGGACAGTGGGAGATGTGCACCGACGGCGAGTACGGGGGGCGCTGCATCGTCATGGGCCCCGGACGGTATGGGCAGATCGGCGGCTTGACCAGGCAGCTCTCCTCGCTGCGCCGCGTGCGCTGAGGTCGCTACAATCCCGGGCAGGCGCGGCAATTGCGCTGCGCCGCCCGTCCCCTCGCTCGTACGAACGCGGTTGCGGGTCGAGTCTGCCTCGAGCCCGCACCCATGACGCTCATCATCAGCAACGACGATGTCCGCAAGCTCCTCACCATGGAGGAGACCATCGATGCCCTCGAAGCGTCGTATCGGGCGCTGGTCACCAGGGAGGCGGTCTGCCGGCCGCGGGTCGATGTCCGCATTCCCACCTTGCAGGCGGGCAAGACCTACCAGTGGGGCACGATGGAGGGCGGATCCACCGCGGGATACTTCGCCACCCGCATCAAGTCGGACGTGGTTTACGAAAGCGAGCACCACGGGGTCAGGACGCAGGAGAAATACTGCTCGCGCCCCGGGCTCTACTGCGGGCTGGTATTCCTCACCTCGGTCGAGAACGGCGAGCCGCTCGCGATCATCAACGACGGCGTGATCCAGCACATGCGGGTCGGGGGCGATGGCGCCATCGGCGTGAAGTACCTGGCGCGCAAGGATGCCGAGGTCGTCGGCATGCTGGGCTCCGGGGGCATGGCGCGCGCGCACGTGGAAGCGATTCGCTGCGTGCGGCCCATTCGCAAGATCCAGATCTTCAGCCCGACGCGCGCAAACCGCGAGGCGTTCGCGGTCGAGATGCGCGCCGAACATGGTGTCGAGGTCCTGGTCTGCGACGCGCCCGAGCAGGTCTATCGCGGGGCACACATCGTCGCCGCGCTCACCGATTCGTCGGTACCGGTGATGGATGGCCGTCACCTGGAGCGCGGCACCCACCTGTTGAACATCGGCGGGGGGGGATGGCCCGACGCGGAGAGCTTGAAGCGCGTGGACATCTACCTGCGCTTTGGCAACACGCCCGACCCGGTGGGCCGGGAGGGTCTGGGCATCTCCGATGAATACCTTACCTGGGCCGCGCGGCCCGGGGAGTCGATGCAATCGCGCAAGCGCTCCCACGGCGTGGCGCTTCCCGAGAAGCTCGTGTACCTGGCGGACCTGGTGGAGGGCCGTCATCCGGGCCGCACCTCGGAGGACCAGGTCACCTGGTCGGAGCGTGGCAACCTGCAGGGCGCACAGTTCTTCGCCGTGGCCGGGAAGATCTACGAGAAGGCGCGCGCCGCGGGCCTCGGCCGGGCGATTCCGACCGAGTGGCTGCTGCAGGACATCCGCGACTGAAGGGTCATTTTCCGGCGGAGCTGTCGGCGAGTTGCTGTGCGATGTCCGTCTCGCCGGAATGCGACATGCTCGAGGCGCCCTCGCTGTTCAAGCCCACCGTTGCGCATCCGACGGAAAGGGTGGCCAAGAACAGGAACGATGCCAACGTGACGATCGATTTCATGGTGTGCTCCTGGAGTAGTTGGGGTGGACTGCAGGACACATCCTCCACCGAGCGGCGCGCGCGGTCGCCGCAGTTTTCGGGGTGGAGAAGGCGGTTTCTTGGACGCGATCGTGCGGATTAGTACGCGCCACCGCATAATGTGCGCGTTGCCCGAGTGGTGGAATTGGCTAGACACAAGGGACTTGTGAAGATTGAGCCCCCGCGGAGAAATTCGCGGGGTGAAGCCCGTCAAATTCGGTGAAAGCCCTGGCTCCATGCCGCGCCAACGCCGAGCCAAGGTCCGAGCTGATCCGGACAAGGTGTAGAGAGCAGACGGCGGGCACCTAAGGCCGCGAGGCTACGGTGAAGGCGTGCTCCAGACCACGAACGGCGCTCGCGCCGGCGGCGAAAGCCGAAGTGGGATGAAAATCCCTCGGCCTCACGGCCATGCCGGTTCGATTCCGGCCTCGGGTACCACCCAAGAGAAGACTCGAAGGCGTCGTTCACGTACGCGGGAATCCTCCTACGCGGCGACCCGCTGGGCGGTGAGCGCTTCGCCCATACGCTCCACCGCTTTCTTGATGTTGTCCATCGAGGTGGCGAAAGAGATGCGCAGGTAGCCCTCGGCGCCGAAGGCCGAGCCCGGCACCGCCGCCACCGCCTTGGGTTGCGCCAGGAGATAGTCGCAAAGCGCCATGTCGGTCGGTGCGGCGATGCGGCCGGCGGCATGGAGGCGCGCGATTGCCTCACGGCAGTCGGGAAAGGAGTAGAAGGCGCCCGCGGGCATCAGGCACTTCACGCCGGGAATGCGGTTCAGACCCTGGGTCACCACCTTGGCACGCTCCTTGAACGCCGTCGCCATCGGCTCGATGCACGACTGGTCGCCGGTGAGAGCCGCTTCGGCTGCGTACTGCGAGATCGAAGTCGGATTGGAGGTGCTGTGGGACTGCACGTTCTCCATGGCGTCGATCAGCTCCTGCGGGCCGCCGCAGTAGCCGATGCGCCAGCCGGTCATCGAGTAGGCCTTGGAGACGCCGTTCATCGTCACGGTACGATCGTAGAGATCCGGGCACACGTTGAGAATGTTCACGAACTTCGAGCCGTCGAGCAGGATGTGCTCGTACATGTCGTCGCTGGCGATCACGATGCGCGGGTGCTTGCGCAGCAGTTCGCCGAGTGCCTTCAGCTCGTCGGCCGTATACACGGCGCCCGTGGGGTTCGAGGGGCTGTTGATCCACATGAGGCGGGTCTTGGGCGTGATCGCGCGCTCTAGCTGCTGCGGCGTGATCTTGAATCCCTGCTCGATGCCGGCGCTCACGAAGACTGGCCTGCCGTCCGCCATCATCGCCATGTCGGGATAGGACACCCAGAAGGGCGCCGGCACGATCGCCTCGTCGCCCGGATTCAGGAGGGCCATGCACAGGTTGAAGGATGTCTGCTTGCCGCCGCAGGAGACCAGGATCTGTCGCTCGGTGTAGTCCAGGCTGTTTTCCTTGCGGAACTTGGCGACGATCGCCTTCTTCAGCGACGGGGTTCCGCCCGCCGGGGTGTACTTGGTGAAGCCCTTGTTGATCGCCGCGATCGCCGCGTCCTTGATGAACTGGGGAGTATCGAAATCGGGCTCGCCCGCGCCCATGGCGATCACGTCCTTCCCCTCGGCCTTGAGCTTCGCCGCTCTTGCGGACACGGCCAGGGTGGGGGAGGGCTTGATGACCTTGAGGCGATCGGCGACGAGCGACATGGAAACTCCGTTGTCAGGGGTGGAAAGACATGGCTTCGACCCCATTTTAGTTGATAAACTTTCCTGTTGGCCTGCCCGAATCGATACCCGTGGAAATCATCAGCTTCCCCAATAGTCCCTTTCGCCTCCACCAGTCCTTCGCTCCCGCCGGCGACCAGCCGCAGGCGATCGACAAACTCACCGAAGGTATCAACGACGGCCTCGCGTTCCAGACGCTCCTCGGCGTCACCGGATCGGGCAAGACCTACACGATGGCCAACGTGACCGGGCGGATCGGCCGGCCGGCGCTCGTCATCGCGCCCAACAAGACGCTTGCCGCGCAGCTCTACTCCGAGTTCCGCGAATTCTTCCCCGAGAACGCGGTGGAGTACTTCGTCTCGTATTACGACTACTACCAGCCCGAGGCGTACGTACCCTCGCGCGACCTCTACATCGAGAAGGACTCCTCGATCAACGAGCACATCGAGCAGATGCGGCTGTCCGCCACCAAGAGCATGCTGGAGAGGGACGACTCGATCATCGTGGCGACGGTCTCCTGCATCTACGGCATCGGCAATCCCAGCGATTACCAGGACATGCGCCAGGTGCTGCGCGAGAAGGATCCCGTGGGCCAGCGCGACCTCCTCGCGCGACTCGCCGGGATGCAGTACACACGTAACGACATCGATTTCCGCCGCGGCACGTTCCGCGTGCGCGGCGACACCATCGACGTCTTCCCGGCGGAGATGAGCGAGCAGGCGCTGCGCATCTCGCTCTTCGACGACGTGATCGAGTCGCTCACGCTCTTCGATCCGCTCACCGGGGAGCTCCTGCACCGCATTCCGCGCTTCACGCTCTACGCCAAGAGCCACTACGTGACGCCGCGCGCGACGGTGCTGGGCGCGATCGAGACCATCAAGGTGGAGTTGCGCGAGCGCCTCGCGCAATTCCAGGCGCAGGGCAAGCTGCTCGAATTGCAGCGCCTGCAGCAGCGCACCCAATTCGACCTCGAGATGATGAACGAGCTCGGGTTCTGCAAGGGGATCGAGAACTACACCCGCCACCTCTCGGGGCGTGCGCCGGGAGAGCCGCCGCCCACACTCATCGATTACCTGCCGCGCCAGGCGCTCATCATCATCGACGAGAGCCACGTGACCGTGCCGCAGATCGGCGGCATGTTCAACGGCGACCGGTCGAGGAAGACCGTGCTGGTCGATTACGGCTTCCGCCTGCCTTCCGCGCTCGACAACCGCCCGCTCAAGTTCGAGGAGTTCGAGCGCCAGATGCGCCAGGCGGTGTTCGTCTCGGCCACCCCGGCCGAATACGAGCGTACGCACGCCGCGCAGGTGGTCGAGCAGGTGGTGCGGCCCACGGGCCTCATCGACCCGGCGGTGATCCTGCGCCCGGCGTCTTCCCAGGTGGACGACCTGCTCTCGGAAATCAACAAGCGCGTGGTGGTGAACGAGCGCGTGCTGGTGACCACGCTCACAAAGCGCATGTCGGAGGACTTGACCGACTACCTCGCGGAGCACGGCGTCAAGGTGCGCTACCTTCACTCGGACATCGATACCGTGGAGCGGGTAGAGATCATCCGCGACCTCAGGAAGGGTCTTTTCGACGTGCTGGTCGGCATCAACTTGCTGCGCGAGGGCCTCGATATTCCCGAGGTGTCGCTGGTCGCGATCCTCGACGCCGACAAGGAAGGGTTCCTGCGCTCCGGGCGCTCGCTCATCCAGACCATCGGGCGCGCCGCGCGCCACATCAACGGGACCGCGATCCTCTACGCCGACAACATGACCGATTCGATGAAGGCCGCTATCGAGGAGACCGATCGGCGGCGCGCGAAGCAAGTCGCGTTCAACCTAACCCACGGCATCGAGCCGAAGAGCATCTCCAAGCGCATCAAGGACATGATCGACGGCGTATACGACATGGGCGAGGCGAAGGAGACCCGCCGCGTCGCGAAGGAGGAAGCAAGATTCGATGCGCTTTCCGAGAAGCAGCTCGACCAGCGCGTGAGAAAGATCGAGAAGGAGATGCTGGATGCCGCGAAGAACCTCGAGTTCGAGCGTGCCGCGAGCCTGCGCGACGAGCTGAAGACGCTTCGCGACAGGTTGCTGGCGGTGGGCGGCGAGGGGTGATGAAAGAACGCGTCTCGGTCCTCGTCGTCTGCAGATAAAAAACCCGTAGTTAAATCAACGCATTATGGGTTTTTCACAGCCCATCCGGAGATCCTTTTCTACCTCCCCGCGCCTCCGCAGGAGCCGCGCTAGGATGCGCTAGGATGCTACAATGGTCAGAGTTGACACTACGGGTGGTGTCACACCATGCCTAAAAGCCGTTATGATGAGACTGTCACAGCCCTGCGCGCTTCGCCTGCGGGTCAATCGTGCGCGGACGTGAAAGCGCTGCTCGCAGCGCTTGGTTTCGAGGTACAGGACCGGAGCAAAGGGAACCACAAGACCTACACGCATGCCCATCTTGCTGACTTCCATGGCGCAAACTTCGATTGCGGTCACGCAAAGACGCTTAAGGCCGCGTATGTCCGGAGCATCATTAAAGTGCTCTTGAAATACGAAGTTGAACTGAGAGCCTATCTCGGGGAAGGCACTCCATGACCGATGCGACCAGGTACACGATTGCCGTTCGCAAAGTTGTTGTGGATGGCGAGGATTTGTTTGAGGCCAAGGTCAAAGAACTTCCTGACGTGGCTACCTATGCTGCAACATTCGCTGACGCATATGACGTTGCGATTGACGCCATAAATTCGCTCGCTGAGGTGGCCGCCGCTAGCGCTAGGGCGTTTCCAGAGCCAGCCAAGGATGATGAAGACGTCAGCGGGCGGTTTACGCTGAGAATGCCGAAGTCCATCCACGCGCGGGCGATAGATTACGCACGGCGCGAAGAAACCAGTCTCAATACATACCTCATCTCTCTCATTTCCCATGGAATGGGAATTGCGGAGGCAGCCCAACGGGCATTGTCGCAGACCAACTACGACCGATTCGATTTGGTGCGCCAATACAACGCGGCGTCTGCAATGATCGTCCTTGACGTGCAAGGGCCGCCGCAAAGAGACAAGGAACAAGTACTGATAAGTGCGGGTAGCGTCATGGCTACTGGAATAGCGCGGGAGCAAATTGTGAAGGAGTTGGGATTTACGTCCAGGGGACCCAGGCCAAAGATGGTGAGAGCGAATGGCTGAGAAACCTAAGAAAAGGAAAGGCCCTATGGCCACCCATCGGTTGCCTACCGATGAAAAGATCGTTTTTCTGATTTCGGACGACGTTCGCCAAGAGATGGGCAGCAAGCTCACGTTGCTTGGTTTCATACCTGGGAATCTGATATTCATCGATCCCGACACGATAAGCGCCGCTCAACGTGAGAAGAAGAAAGTCGCATTCCCCCTTGTCATAGTTTTCGTTGCCCTTGACGGCGAGGGAACATTCCTCGGGCGAGCCGGGCTTGTCGATCCTGGCGGAACGGAAATTTGGGGCGATGAGCCAACGCCCATAACGCTTACTCCCGGGATATCGCGTACTTTTGTCCTAAAGGTATTGGCTCTACAAGCCATAGACGGTGAATACACCGCGCGCCTTCGACTGGGCGATCGCGACTACGTCCGGCATTTCAAGTTGGTGATTGGGCATCCCCCCCGGGTTGAACAATGATTACGTGTGCTTTGCAAGAGCAGCCGCCGGAGCTGAAGCGCGCACCATCCTGACCCCAAAGATGCGCGCTGGGGGCTGGAGGTCATACGTACTGCGACACATTGAAGGCAGGGGAATGCAGGGTATCCAGCAAGCTATCAGAGTGCTAATCGTCTGCACCGGCAACATCTGCCGCTCGCCTACGGGCGAGGGGGTGTTGCGTCACCTCGCACGGGAGCGCGGGCTTGCGGACGGGATCGAGGTCGCATCCGCGGGCACGCACGACTACCACGTAGGCGATTGCCCGGATTCGCGCACGCTCGAGCACGCGAGGCAGCGCGGCTACGATCTCTCGGCGCAGCGCGCGATGCAGGTCACCCGCGATCACTTCAACGAGTTCGACTACATCCTCGCCATGGATCGCGGGCACCTGCGCATCCTGAAGGGGCTCGCGCCGCCCGGCGCGAGAGCGCGCCTGGGGCTGTTCCTCGAGGCGAGCACGCGCTGGAAGGGCGAGGACGTGCCCGATCCCTATTACGGCGGTGCGCAGGAGTTCGAGCAGGTGCTCGACATGGTCGAAGAGGCGGCCGACCGTTGGCTCGACCGGATCGAGGCAGAGCTCGACCCCTCGGCTTTTCGCCTGCAGGACTGAACGCGCGCGGCGGGCAACTCCCCGAGGGACGTCACCAGCCGCCGGAGTCGACCCACTGCTCCAGCATCGGCATGCGATCGACGCCCCAGAAGGGCTCGCCGTCGACGACAAAGTAGGGCGAGCCGAAGACGCCAGCGGCGATCGCAGCTTCCACTTCTTTCTTGCCGCGTTCCTTGACTGCCGGATCTTCGAGCGCGATCGCCAGCGCCGCACCGTCGGCGCCCACGGACTTCGCGATCTCGACGACCGCCGCGGGCGAGCTGATGTCGATGCCGTCGACAAAGAAGGCGCGATAAAGCGCCCTGGCGAGCGCGCGTGCCTTGGCCGGGTCCTGGTCGTGAAGCCAGTAGAAAGCGCGCAGCGCCGCCACGGTGCCGATCGGGAATTTCCCGGGGTGGCGATACTCGATGCCATGCAGCCGGGCGGAGCGCGCGAAGTCGCGCCGCGCGTAATTGCCCTTCAACGGGATGTCGATGAGCGGCGGCTGGCCGGTGACCTTGAAGACGGGACCGAGGAGAATCGGGCGCCACCTGAGTGGCCGCCCGACCCGTTTCTCGAGATCCTCGGCGAGTTCCGCCGCGATGTAGCCATACGGGGACGAGAACTCGAAATAGAAGTCGATCGGCGCCGCACCGCTCATGGCTGGTTTTCGGTGCGCTGCTCCGCCCCGGCTTCGGTCTCCACCAGTTTCAGCGGCTCGCCGGGGGCTTCGCTTCCGCGTCGGCGGCGCGGCTTGGTACGATGCGGGAGGCCATCCTCCACCGGTATTGAAATCGCCGCGGCTTGTGTTTCCACGAGCTGCAGCGGAGCTTCCTGCGTGCCCCCGGAATCGTCCGCGTTGCGGCGGCGCCTCACGGGGCGGGGAGCCTCCTCGGCAACGTCATCGTGCTGGCTCACCGCGTGGAATGCAGCCAAGGGAACCGGCGCGATGATGGGCTTGGGTGCCGGCGGCTGGATCGTCGCCGCGGGCTCGGTCATGTCGCGCGCGCGCTCCTCGCGAACATGGACGTGACGGGCTTCCTCGCGCGCCTCGACTTGACGCTCTTGCCGGATCGGTTCTGGCGTCGGCACGAGCGAGGGCTCGAAAAGATCTCGGCTGGCGGCCTGCTCGTCGCGACTCACCGCATCGGATGCAACGGCATCGCGAGGCGGGCGATCGCCACGCTCCGGACGATCGGCGCGTTCCGGGCGGTCGCCCCGTTCGCCGCCACGGCCTCCACGGCGACGGCGACGACGACCCTCGCCGTCTCCGGAACCGGTCAAGGCATCGCTGCCCGGGGCGGCGTCGATGCGCGGCTGCGATTCGCCATCCCCAGGGGGAATATCGACGGGGCGGGGAGCGCGCGGCTCGCGGGCTTCACGCGGCTCGCGGGCTTCGCGCGGCTCGCGACCCTCAGCACGGGGCTCACCGCGGACTTCAGCGCCGCGCCCATCGCGACGCGGCGCGTCGGGCTTGCGCTCGCCACGACCCTGCTCGCCACCGCGGCGCGCCTCGCCTCCGCGGCCTTCGCCGTCACGCCCTTCGGTCTTGGAACCACGTCCCGCGCCGCTGCGCGAGCGTTGGTCGCCGCGCTTGCCGCCGCGACCATCGTCACGCTCGCGGCGCGCGCGGCCATCCTGCCCGCGGCCTTCGCGGGGGGGGCGATCTTCGAGCGCCGGCGTGGGTGTCGCGGCACGTGCGGGCGCGGCGCTCGCCGGTTGTGGAGGCTTCTTGAACCATCCGAACAGGCGGTCGAGGAAACCCGGCGCCTCGTGGGAAGCGCTCGCGGCCGCCGCCCGCGGCGCCTGCGGTGCAGGACGCGCGGTGACGGGCGGTGGGGCCACGATCGATACGGGGGCAGGCTGGTCCGGCGTGATGCCCTTCACCAGCGGCTCGGGGCGCGCGGGCTTTGCGTCGGCGCTCTTCGCGCCGGCGAGGGCCGCCGGCTCCTGCTCGGCCGGGACGGTGGCGAGCTCGTAGCTCGGCGTCTGCACGTCGAGCTGCGGCGCGTCGTGGCGCAGCCGCTCCACCGAGTAATTCGGCGTCTCGAGATGCGGGTTCGGGATCAGCAGCACGCTCACCTTCAGGCGTGCCTCGATCTGGAAGATGTCGCTTCTCTTCTCGTTCAGCAGGTACGTCGCCACACCCACGGGCACCTGCGCGTGGATGGCGGCGGTGTTCTCCTTCATCGCCTCCTCCTGCAGGATCCGCAGCACGTGCAGCGCGGTGGATGCGGTATCGCGGATGTATCCCGTGCCATGGCACCGAGGGCAGGGCGAATGCGTGGTCTCTTCGAGCGAGGGTTGCAGGCGCTGGCGCGACAGTTCGAGCAGGCCGAAGCGCGAGATCTTGCCGATCTGCACGCGGGCGCGGTCGTGGCGGAGCGCATCGCGCAGGCGATTCTCCACCTCGCGCTGGTTCTTCGCGCTCTCCATGTCGATGAAGTCGATGACGATCAGGCCGCCCAGGTCGCGCAGGCGCAGCTGGCGGGCGACCTCGTCGGCGGCCTCCAGGTTGGTGTTGAACGCAGTCTGCTCGATGTCGTGGCCGCGGGTCGCGCGGGCGCTGTTCACGTCCACCGAGACGAGCGCCTCGGTGTGGTCGATGACGATCGCACCGCCCGAGGGCAGCGTCACGTCACGGCGGTAGGCGCTCTCGATCTGGTGCTCGATCTGGAAGCGCGAGAAGAGCGGGATGTCGTCGCGGTAGTGCTTGACCTTGTCCACATTGGCCGGCATCACCGTGCTCATGAAGGACACCGCCTGGTCGTAGATCGCCGGGGTGTCGATGAGGATCTCCCCGATATCGGGCTGGAAGAGGTCGCGGATCGCGCGCACCACCAGGCTCGACTCGAGGTAGATGAGGCACGGGCCCTTTTCCTCTTCCGCGGCCTTCTCGATCGCGTGCCAGAGCTGGAGGAGGTAGTTCAAGTCCCACTGCAGCTCCTCGGCGGAGCGGCCGATGCCGGCAGTGCGCGCGATGAGGCTCATCCCCTCGGGGATCTCGAGCTGGTCCATCACCTCGCGCAGCTCGTTCCTGTCTTCGCCCTCGATGCGGCGCGAGACACCGCCGCCGCGCGGGTTGTTCGGCATCAGGACGAGATAGCGTCCGGCAAGCGAGATATAGGTGGTAAGGGCCGCGCCCTTGTTGCCGCGCTCGTCCTTGTCGACCTGCACGATCAGGTCGTGGCCCACGCGCAGGTGGGTGGCCATCTTCGAGCGGCCGAACTCGCCGCCGTCGTTGACCATGAACTGCTTGGCGATTTCCTTGAAGGGCAGGAAGCCGTGGCGCTCGGCGCCGTAGTCGATGAAGACCGCCTCGAGGGACGGCTCGACCCGGGTGATGAGGCCCTTGTAGATGTTGCTCTTGCGTTGCTCTTTACCGGCGGACTCGATGTCGAGATCGACCAGTTTCTGACCGTCGACAATTGCGACCCGGAGTTCCTCCGCCTGGGTCGCGTTGAAAAGCATGCGTTTCATCGTTCTTCTCTCCCGCGCTCTGCCACGGAAGAGGCTCCCCGTCGTTCCGGGGAGCCGGATCGACGATTACTTCAGAAGTCGGTTCTGGTATGCGTCACGGATGGTGAGCGAGAGGGACGATTTCTGGTTTTCTTCGTCTGGCGTCCGCGGGGCGGGTTCCGAACTTGTCGGGAAAAGCCGAACCGCGGAGGCGTGGAATTCGTGTGCGTCGAGCGCGTGTCATTCGTTTACCATCGCTGCTTGGTGATGCAGGCGAGCGACGTTTGCCTGCTTGGGCGGCCTTTCGCGTCGCCCGGTGGCAGCCGGAGTGTTTCCCGCTGCCCTGTTTCTATCAATTCAAAGTCGATTTCTTCGAAATCAACTACATATAGTATACGTGGCATGCCGAGCGATGGCAAAGAAACGGCTTATGCCGCGGCGAAGGCCCTGCCCCGACCAGTCGGGGACCCCCGGGTGCGCTGGATCGAGGTAAGCGAGGACGAGGCGGGGCAGCGCATCGACAACTATCTCCTCGCGCGCCTGAAAGGCGTCCCCAAGAGCCACATCTACCGCATCCTGAGAAGCGGGGAGGTGCGAATCAACAGCAAGCGCGCAGCAGCCTCCCAGAAGGTCGCCGCGGGCGACCGCATCCGCATCCCGCCGGTGCGGGTGGCCGAGCGGGACGAAGCAGTCCCGGCTCCGCACTTCCGCCTGCCGATCCTCTTCGAGGACGAAGCCTTCGTGGCGATCGACAAGCCGAGCGGCATCGCGGTTCATGGCGGCAGCGGTGTGGCCCACGGCGTGATCGAGTCGCTGCGTTCCATGCGACCGCAGGCGCGCTTCCTCGAACTCGTGCATCGCCTCGATCGCGAGACCTCGGGGGTGCTGCTGGTGGCGAAGAAGCGCTCGAGCCTTGTCGTGCTGCACGAGATGATGCGCAGTCGCTCGATGGACAAGCGCTACCTCGCGGGCGTGCGCGGCCGCTTCCGCAACGAGATCCAGCGCGTGACACTCGCGCTCGCCAAGCGCGTCGATGCCCTGGGCGACAAGCGCGTCTCTGTCTCGGCGGGCGGACAGGAGTCCGAGACCGTACTGCGCCGCGTCGCGCGCGGCGAGGAGTTCTCGCTCCTCGAGGCACAGCTCCTCACGGGCCGCACCCACCAGATCCGCGTGCACCTCGCGCATCTCAAGCACCCGGTGCTGGGCGACGACAAGTACGGCGAGTTCGACCTCAACAAGCGGCTTCGCAAGGAAGGCCTCACGCGAATGTTCCTGCATGCGGCCTCGCTCGCGTTCGCGCATCCCGTGAGCGGCGCGCCCGTGCGGCTGGAGTCGGCGCTGCCGGCCGATCTCGCGGCGTTCGCCACGAAGCGTATTTCCCCCTCTCCCCAGGCAGAGGATCGGGGAGAGGGTTGACCTACGACCTCGTGATCTTCGATTGGGACGGCCAGGCGCTCCTCGCGACACGGCCCGAGAAGGCGCGGGCCTCGCGCGTGGCGCTGCCGCACCGATGGCTCGCGGCGAGCGGCTGATTTGCGCGTCCGCGACGCTGGCCGACGGCGGTCCCGGAGTGCGATTCCGCGTCGCGAGCCTGGGCGCCGGGGAACAGGGATTCGCGATCCGGCATCGCGGCGCGGCATGCGCCTACGTGAACCGTTGCCCCCACGCGGGCACCGAGCTCGACTGGCAGCCGGGGGAGTTCTTCGAGGAGTCTGGGCTATACTTGATCTGCTCGACACACGGGGCGCTTTTCGAGCCAAAAAACGGATTTTGCGTGGCGGGCCCGTGCCGCGGCGCATCCCTTCAGCCACTCGATATCGGGGAGCGTGACGGCGGGGTGTTCCTGCTGGACGATGCTCACGAAGACCAAGAGCAGTCCGCGCCATGATCGATCCGAACCAGCAGAACTGGGAGCGCACGGTTCTCGAGAAGGTCGCGCTCAAGGCCTTGGACGAGCAACGCCGCTCGCGGCAGTGGAGCGCGCTCTTCAAGCTGCTCTGGTTCACCTTCGCTTTCCTGGTGTTCGCCGCGGCGATGGGCTGGCTCGGCCGACCCGACAGGGACGGCGCCGGCACCTCCCTGGGCAAGCACACAGCGGTGGTGGACGTGGAGGGCGTGATCGGCTCCGAGTCCAAGGCGTCGGCAGAACGCGTGATCAAGGGCCTCAACCGCGCGTTCAAGGACTCCAACACCCAGGGCGTGCTGGTGCGCATCAACAGCCCGGGCGGCAGCCCCGTGCAGGCGGGCTACATCAACGACGAGATCCACCGGCTGCGGGCAAAGTATCCCAATACGCCCATCCATGCCGTGGTCGAGGACATCTGCGCCTCCGGCGGCTACTACATCGCGGTGGCGGCCGACCGCATCTACGTCGACAAGGCGAGCCTCGTGGGCTCCATCGGCGCGATCATGGGCGGGTTCGGCTTCGTGGGCAGCATGGAGAAGCTGGGCGTCGAGCGGCGCGCGTATACCGCGGGCGAAAACAAGGATTTCCTCGACCCGTTCCAGCCCGAGAATCCGCGCCACCGCGATCACGCGAAGCAGATGCTGGGCGAGATCCACCAGCAGTTCATCAAGGTGGTGCGCCAGGGGCGCCAGGGACGGCTGAAGGAAACCCCGGAGATCTTCTCGGGCCTGGTCTGGAGCGGCGAAAAGAGCGTCGAGCTGGGGCTCGCGGACGCCTTCGGCAGCGCGGAGTACGTCGCGCGCGAGGTCTTCAAGGCCGAGAAGCTGGTCGATTTCACCGTCGAGGAGAATCCGTTCGAGACGCTCTCCAAGCGCTTCGGAGTCGTGTTCGGCGAGACCTTCGCACGGGCAGCGGCATCCGCAGCGGCGCGCGCTGCGATGGCGATGCGCTGAGCACGCCATGAACGCCGTCGCGCTTGAGCCGGGCCGCGTCGATTTCGACCTCCTCCGGGAGGCGTTCGACCGCACCTCGATCGGCATGGCGGTGGTGTCGCCGGAGGGCATCCTGCAGCAGGTGAACGGCGCGCTTTGCCGCATGACGGGCTACGCGGCCGCCGAGATCGAGGGCAAGTCGTTCCAGGCGCTGGTGCATCCCGCCGACGTGGCTCGCGACGAACAGTATCTCGC
>JBDSRZ010000039.1:0-42898 GCA_039929025.1 Usitatibacter sp.
CCCGCTACTTCGACGTCGGCATCGCCGAGCAGCATGCGGTGACCTTCGCCGCGGGGCTCGCGGTCGAGGGCATGAAGCCCGTCGTCGCGATCTACTCCACGTTCCTGCAGCGCGCCTACGACCAGCTTATCCACGACGTGGCGCTGCAGAATCTGCCGGTGGTGTTCGCGCTGGACCGCGGCGGCCTGGTCGGCGCCGATGGCCCCACGCATCACGGCGCCTTCGACCACGCGTTCCTGCGCTGCATACCCAACCTCACCGTGATGGCCCCGGCCGACGAGAACGAGTGCCGCCAGATGCTCTACACCGGCTTCACCCTCACGGGGCCGAGCGCCGTACGCTATCCGCGGGGTATGGGGCCGGGAGCCGCGCTGCAGAAGGCGATGCAGGCACTGCCCGTGGGCCGCGGCGAAGTCCGCCGCGAGGGCAAGCGTGTCGCGATCCTCGCCTTCGGCTCGATGCTCGCGCCCGCGCTCGCGGCCGCCGCGGAGCTCAATGCCACGGTCGCCAACATGCGCTTCGTGAAGCCCGTCGACCGGGAGCTCGCCTTCCGTCTCGCGACCACCCACGACCTCCTGGTTACGGTGGAAGAGGGGGTCGTCGCCGGCGGCGCCGGCAGCGCGGTCGCCGAAGCGCTGTCATCCGATGGGCTGGCCATGCCGTTATTGATGCTGGGATTGCCGGACCAGTTCGTCGAGCACGGCGATCCGCAAGTCCTCCTTTCCGATTGCGGGCTGGATGCCGCGGGCATCGTGCGCGCGGTCCACCAGCGTCTGGACAACGCCGGACGACGTCCGGGAATGGCTGCCTGATGAAAACGATTCGCCTGGCCGTCGCCGCGCTCGCCTTCGCCGCTGCGGGTGCGCATGCGCAGGGCAAGACCTGTACCTCGAGCGAGTCGGCCGCGGCGGAGAAGGCCATGGACCGCGTGGTGAACTGGGACCTCCTGTACAAGACGTGGCAGGAGTTCGGCTATTGCGACACGGCCTTGTCCGAGGACGTCTTCACCGACGCGCTGATGCGCCTCGCGGTGGAATGGAAGAATGTCGACCAGTTCGCCCGCCGCTACCAGGGCGACCCCAAGTTCAAGACCTTCGTCGACAAGCACGTGCGCAGCCTGACGGCCAAGGAAGACGCCAGGTCGCTCTACTCGCGTGCCAAGCAGAGCTGCCCGCCCAAGCTGGACGCGTTTTGCGCCGAGCTGGCGGAAGTCGCCAAGTCGGCGCTCTGACCTCATGAGGCTTCGCGAAAAGATCGCGCTCGTGACGGGCGCGGGTCAGGGTATCGGGCGTGCGTGCGCGCTCGCGCTGGCGCGCGAGGGTGCCAGGGTCGTGATCGCCGAGCGCGACCAGCCCCGGGGTATCGAAGCCGCCGATGCGATGAGCGCCGAGGGGTTCTCGGCCACCTTCGTTGCCTGCGACGTCTCGCGCAAATCCGAAGTCGATGCCGCCGTCGCCGCGGCGGTGAAGGCCTACGGCAGGCTGGACATCCTCGTCGCCAACGCGGGCATCGTGCACGCCGCCGAGTTCCTCGACCTGCGCGAGGAAGACTTCGACCGCGTCCTCGCGGTGAACCTGAAGGGCGTCGTCCTCGCCGGCCAGGCCGCGGCGCGGCAGATGGTGGCCCAGGGCGGGGGCGGCGCCATCGTCAACATGTCGAGCGTGAACGCGGTGATGGCGATCCCCAACCAAGTCCCCTATGTAGTGTCCAAGGGGGGGATGAACCAGCTGACCAAGGTCATGGCGCTCGCCCTCGCGCCCCACCGCATCCGCGTGAATGGCATCGGCCCCGGCACCGTCCTTACCGAGCTCGCGCGGAATGCCGTGCTCGGCAACCGCGAGGCCGAGCGCAAAATCCTCTCGCGCACGCCCCTGGGACGCATGGGCGAGCCCGAGGAAATCGCCTCGGTCGCCGTGTTCCTGGCGAGCGAGGAAGCCTCGTACCTCACCGGCCAGACGATCTATCCCGACGGTGGCAGGCTCGCGCTCAACTACACCGTCGCAGTGCCCGAATGAGTGCCGGCATTTTTTTGCGTTAAGCTACGCGCCCACAAAATCCCATCGAGAGATTCCCCATGAAGCGATCCGCCATTGCCGTCTTCCTGCTGTCCGCCGCCGCATCTTCCTCCTGGGCGCAATCCACGGGCGTGCCCGAGCAGAAGTGCGAGCCCAAGCCCACCTATCCCGGCCTGAAGAACCTGAAGAGCGACGTCGAGGTGAAGGCCTTCGAGGCGCAGATCAGGGCCTACAAGGAATGCATCCTGGGCTACATCACGGATCGCAAGGCTTCGGTGAAGGCGCACGAGGTCGCCAGCAGCGCCGCGGCCGACGAGCACAACAAGGTGATGGAAAAGATCCGCACCGACCAGGAAGCCTCGCGCGCCGATGCCGAGAAGGCCCGCGCCAGCGAGAAGAAGGACACCGTCACCAACCCGGGCGCGCCGAAGAAGTACTGACGCCCTCGAAGCGTCTCGCGCCGCATTGCCAGAGCGGCAATGACAGACCTGCCTCATCCCTTCGGCGCCATCGCGGCGCGGATCGCCGCGCGCCCGCTGCTGCGCCGGGCGATCACCGCCGCGCGCCGCCGGCCCGAGCCGGAGTGCATCGCGGCGCTCCTGCCGCAGGCCGAAAGCGCCGCGCAGCGGCAGGCGGAGGTGACCGCGCTCGCGAAGAGGCTCGTCGAAGGCCTGCGCGCGCGCGAGGGCGGGGTCGCGCGCGAGAACATGGTGCAGGGCCTGATGCAGGAGTTCTCGCTGTCGAGCGAGGAGGGCGTGGCGCTCATGTGCCTCGCCGAAGCGTTGCTGCGCATCCCGGATGCCGCCACCCGAGACGCGTTGATCCGCGACAAGATCGGCCGTGGCGACTGGCGAGCGCACCTTGGCCGGAGCGCATCGCCGTTCGTGAACGCCGCGGCGTGGGGATTGCTGGTAACGGGCAAGCTGGTCTCCACCCACGATGAGGCCGGGCTCGCCAACGGACTCACACGTGCCACCGCACGCCTGGGCGAGCCGGTGATCCGCAAGGCGGTGGACATCGGCATGCGCGTGATGGGCAGGCAGTTCGTCGCCGGCGAGTCGATCGCGGACGCGCTCGAGAATGCCGCCCGCTTCGAGGCGATGGGCTTCCGCTACTCGTACGACATGCTGGGCGAGGCGGCGATGACCTCGGCCGATGCCGAGCGCTACTACGCCGCCTACGAGGACGCGATCGTCGCCATCGGCCACGCGGCCGCAGGCCGCGGCGTGCACGAGGGTCCCGGCATCTCGATCAAGCTCTCGGCGCTGCATCCGCGCTACGCCTACGCGCAGTTTGAGCGCGTGATGGACGAGCTCTACCCGCGCGTGATGGCGCTCACGCTGCTCGCCAGGCGATACGACATCGGTATCAACATCGATGCCGAGGAGGCCGACCGGCTGGAGCCGTCACTCGACCTTCTCGAGCGCCTCTGCGCCGAGCCGGGGCTCGAGCGCTGGAACGGCGTGGGTTTCGTGGTGCAGGCCTACCAAAAGCGCTGCCCGTTCGTCGTCGACTACCTGGTGGACCTCGCGCGGCGCACGCGCCGGCGCCTGATGGTGCGCCTGGTGAAGGGCGCGTACTGGGACTCGGAAGTCAAGCGCGCGCAGGTGGATGGCCTCGACGACTACCCCGTTTTCACGCGCAAGGTGCACACCGATGTTTCATATCTCGCCTGCGCCCGCAAGCTTCTCGCGGCTCCGCGCGACATCTTTGCGCAGTTCGCGACCCACAACGCGCAGACGCTCGCCTCGATCTATCACATGGCCGGGGAATGGCACCCGGGGCAGTACGAGTTCCAGTGCCTGCACGGCATGGGCGAGCCGCTCTACCAGCAGGTGGTGGGTACCCCGGAGGAGGGCAAGCTCGGGCGCCCCTGTCGCATCTACGCGCCCGTGGGCACGCACGAGACGCTCCTCGCCTATCTGGTTCGGCGCCTGCTCGAGAACGGCGCCAATACCTCGTTCATCAACCGCATCGCCGATCCGGGGGTGTCCGCCGACGAGCTCGTCGTCGATCCGGCCACCGGGGCGCGGCGCGTGGCGGCGGAGGCCGGTGTGCTCGGCGCGCCCCATCGGCGAATTCCCCTGCCGCGCGCGATCTTCGGCGCGCTGCGCCCCAATTCACGCGGCGTGGATCTCACCGACGAGCTCACCCTCGCCATGGTGGCGCGCGCGTGGGACGAAAGCCGCGCCGTACGCTGGAGCGCCGCGCCGACCCTGCAGCTCACGGACGGCGACGCGCGGGCGGTGTGCAATCCCGCCAACCTCGACGATGTCGTGGGGCAAGTGACCGAAGCCGGGGGCGACGAGGTCGCCACGGCGATCGCCGCCGCGCATGCCGCCGCCGCCGGTTGGGGCGTGCTCCCCGCGAAGGAGCGCGCGGCGATGCTGGCACGCGCCGCGGACGCGATGGAGGAGCGCATGCCGGTCCTCCTCGCCCTCATCGTTCGCGAGGCGGGCAAGACCTACGCCAACGCGGTGGCCGAAGTGCGCGAGGCGGTCGACTTCCTGCGCTACTACGCGCGCCAGGCTGGCGAGCGGCTGCACGCCCCGGAGCACGCGCCGCTGGGGACGGTGGCGTGCATCAGCCCGTGGAATTTCCCGATGGCGATCTTCACCGGCCAGGTGGGCGCGGCGCTCGCCGCCGGCAACACCGTGCTCGCGAAGCCCGCCGAGCAGACGCCGCTCATCGCCGCGGAGGCGGTGCGCTTGCTGCACGCGGCGGGGGTGCCCCGCGACGTGCTCCTGCTGCTGCCCGGCCGCGGCGAGGCCGTCGGCGCGGCGCTGGTCGCCGACCCGCGGATCGAGGGCGTGGTATTCACCGGCTCGACCGACGTGGCGCGCATCATCCAGCGCACCCTCGCCGGGCGGCTGGGCTCCCATGGCATGCCGGTGCCGTTGATCGCGGAGACCGGCGGGCAGAACGCGATGATCGTCGACTCGTCGGCGCTCGCCGAGCAGGTGGTGACCGACGCGGTGGTGTCGGCGTTCGACAGCGCCGGGCAGCGCTGCTCGGCTTTGCGAGTGCTGTGCCTGCAGGAAGAGATCGCCGACCGCGTGTTGGAGATGCTCGAGGGCGCGATGGCCGAGCTCACGCTGGGCGACCCACGCCACCTCGAGGTGGACGTGGGCCCGGTGATCGACGAGGATGCGCGCGAAATGCTGGCCCGCTACGTCGAATCGATGCGCGCCAAGGGCCATCGCGTCCATCAGGTGCCGTCGCACGGAATCGCCCGCGCCGCGGGCACCTTCGTTCCGCCGACCCTGGTGGAGATCGGCCGCCTGGGGGATCTCGAGCGCGAGGTGTTCGGCCCGGTGCTACACGTGCTTCGCTACCGCCGCGAGGATCTCGACGGCGTGGTCGCCGGCATCAATGCGCTGGGCTACGGGCTCACGCTGGGCATCCATTCGCGCGTGGACGAAAAGATCGAGCGCGTCGTGCGAGGCGCTCGCGTGGGCAACATCTACGTGAACCGCAACATGGTGGGCGCGGTGGTCGGGGTGCAGCCTTTCGGCGGCGAGGGACTCTCGGGTACCGGGCCGAAGGCGGGCGGTCCGCTCTATCTCTACCGCCTGCTGGCTCGGTGCCCCGCGGACGCGGCTCTACGGGAGATCGCGGCGGCGGCTGAAGCATGCGAGGAGCGACGGCGTGCGCCGGCCAAGTACCCGGAGCCGCTCGAGAAGTTGCGCGACTGGGCCCTGCGCGACGGGTCCACCTCCACCCAGCCCGAACCCGGCCTCGCCGCGCTCTGCGATCGCCTCGCCTCGATCGCTC
The DNA here is from genome assembly GCA_039929025.1 of Usitatibacter sp. GTDB lineage: Bacteria > Pseudomonadota > Gammaproteobacteria > Burkholderiales > Usitatibacteraceae > Usitatibacter. The sequence continues at coordinate 5,790 of JBDSRZ010000039.1, forward strand.
CCACCGGCGCCACTGTGTTGCTGCCGGGTCCCACCGGCGAGCGCAACTCCTATTCGCTGCTGCCCCGGGAGGCGGTTCTCTGCGTCGCAGCGGACGAGGGCGATCTCCTCTCGCAGCTGGCGCTCACGCTAGCCGTTGGCGCGCGACCCGTGTGGACGCGAGATGCCTTCACCCAGGCAGTGGTCGGAAGACTGCCGAAGCCGGTCCGTGATGCCATCCGCATGATCGACACTTGGGACGCGGCCGACAGCCACTTCGACGCGGTGCTCCACCACGGCTCGCCGGAAGAGCGGATCGAGGTCGCCAAACGGTTGTCGCGGCGCGACGGGCCCATCGCGAGCCTGCACGCCTTCGAACCGGGCGAGCCGCCCTACGCCGTCGAGAAGCTGGTGGTGGAGCGCGTTGTGAGCGTGAACACGGCGGCTGCCGGAGGCAACGCGAGCCTCATGACGGTCGGCTGATCCGCGCAATCATGGCGACAATCGCCCCGCCTCGAGCATCGCCCGCAGCGACTCGGCGGGTTGTGGCGCGCAGAAGTGATAGCCCTGTGCGCCATCGCATTCCATCGCGCGCAACCGCGTCGCCGGCGCCTCGCGGTCGACGATGATCGCGCCCTCTTGCGGACCGCTTCCGGGTTCTTGAGTCGAGTCACGTCGTTCCTTCTCCTGGGACGCTTCGCGCCGCCCTTCGGGGTCTGTCGCGCCGGTCGTTACTTCACCACCGACCGATCCTGTCCGAAGAGTATCTTGCGCTCCTCCTCGCTGCGAATCTGCGTGGGCTGCGGATTCACTTCCTTGGCGCGCGCGTAGGCGCGCGTGGTCGCCGGGCGTGCGCGGATGGACGCGTGCCAGCGCTTGAGGTCGGGGAAATCATCCATGTCCTGGCCCTGGCGCTCGGCGATGATCCAGGGATAGGCGGCCATGTCGGCGATGGTGTATTGCTTGCCCAGGATGAAGTCGCGCCCGCCGAGCCGCTTGTTCAGCACCCCGTAGAGGCGCGACGTCTCCTTCACGTAGCGGTCGATCGCGTAGGGCAGCTTTTCCGGGGCGTAGACCGCGAAATGATGGTTCTGCCCCGCCATCGGCCCCAGCCCGCCCATCTGCCACATGAGCCATTCCAGCACCTCGACCTGGCCGCGCAGCTCTTTCGGGATGAATTGCCCCGTCTTGCCCGCGAGGTAGAGCAGGATCGCGCCCGACTCGAACACGCTGATCGGCTTGCCGCCATCGGCAGGCGCATGGTCGACGATCGCCGGGATGCGGTTGTTGGGCGAGATCTTCAGGAACGCCGGATCGAACTGCTGGCCCTTGCCGATGTTCACCGGTTTCAAGGCGTACTCGAGGCCCGCCTCCTCGAGGAACATCGTGATCTTGTGGCCGTTCGGGGTGGTCCAGTAATACAGGTCGATCATGCGTCCTCCAGGAGCCGTGGATTATGCCCGCGAAAAATGGTGTCGGAGTCGATTATTGCCTCTAGCGCCCGAGGGGCCCGACGTCGCAGCGCAGGTACGGGTCCGGCCAGGGCAGGTCCACGCCGAGCGCCTTCGCGGCATGCCTCGGCCAGTAGGGGTCGCGAAGCATGGCGCGGGCGAGGCAGACGGCGTCTGCCTGGCCGAGGGAGACGATCTGCTCGGCCTGCACCGGATCGGCGATGAGGCCGACGGCGCAGGTGGCGATGCCCGCCTCGCGGCGGATCGCCCCGGCGAATGGCACCTGGTATCCCGGTCCGAGGGGCACCTTCGCGTCGTGGACGTTTCCGCCGCTTGAGCAATCGATGAGGTCGATGCCGGTCTCGCGCAACTGCCGGCAGAGCTCGATCGACTGCGCGAGATCCCAGCCGCCCTCGGCCCAGTCGGTCGCCGAGACGCGATAGAAGACGGGTTTGTCGTCGGGCCACGCGTCGCGGACGGCGCGCGCGACCTCGAGTGGCAGGCGGATGCGGTTGGCGAGGCTGCCGCCGTATTCGTCGGTGCGGCGATTGGACAGCGGCGAGCAGAAGCTATGCAGCAGGTAGCCATGGGCGCCGTGGATCTCGATCACGTCGAAACCCGCGCTGAGCGAGCGCACCGCCGCGCGGCGAAAGTCGTCCACGGTCTGCCGGATCTGCGCGATCGCCATCGCTCGCGGCACCAGGTAGTGACCGAACGCGACATCGCTCGGGGCGAGCGGCGTCCACCCGCCCGCCTCCGGGGCGAGGGGCTTGCCGCCCCGCCACGGCTTGTCGAGCGAGGCCTTGCGGCCGGCATGCGCAATCTGGATCGCGGGTACCGAGCCTTGCGCGCGGATGAAGTCCGCGACCGGCTTCCACGCACGCGCGTGGGCATCGGACCAGATGCCCGCGTCCCACGGCGTGATGCGGCCTTCTGGCGTGACCCCGCTCGCCTCGACGCACACGAGCGATGCGCCGCCCACGGCGCGGCTGCCGAGGTGCACGAAGTGCCATTCGTTCGGCATCCCGTCCACCGACGAGTACTGGCACATGGGGGAGACGAAGATGCGGTTGGGAAGCGAAAGCGAGCGCAGCGCGAGCGGCGAGAAGAGGCGGGACATGGGAGCGCAAGAAGGGGAGAACGCGAATTCTAGTATGGGATAATCCGCGCGATGAGAATCACGCCCGGATATCTGGAGCAGAACTGCGGGCGGCACGAGGGCGGCCACCAGCTCTAGCGTGGCCGATCCGGTCCTCACGATCCGCGCGGGCCCCCGTGCCCTGGCCCGCATCCGCGCCGACGGCCTCGACGCGGCGATGGTCGAGATCGTCCCCGGCGCCGCCGGCGGGCCGAAGGGGCTCGGCATCGCGGGCCTCGACCGCGCGATCTTCTGCGAGTGGCTGCCGGCCGCGCCGCGTGTGCGCCATCTCATCGGCGCCTCCATCGGCGCGTGGCGCTTCGCCGCCGCATGCTGCGACGATCCCGGTGCGGCCCTCGCGAGCTTCGCGCGCGCATACACGCAGCAGTCCTATCCGCTCCGACCCAGCCGCCGCTTCGTTTCGCAAGCGGCGCGCGCCATGTTGGGCGAGATGTTCGCCGGCCGCGAGGCGCAGATCCTCGCGAGCCCGTGGAACCGCCTCCACATCCTCACCGTGCGCGGACGCTGGCCGCTCACGCGCGACGCCTCGTTCGCCACCCCGCTCGGATTCGGCATCGCCGCGATGGCCAACGCGGTCGCGCGCCGCCACCTCGCGCGCTTCATCGACCGCACCATCTTCCTCGACGCGCGCGACCACCCGCCGTTCATGACGGTGGGCGGCATGGCCGCCGCCGATGGCGCGAGCGTGCGCTTCGACGCCTTCCACACTCACAAGGTCGCGCTCGACGCGGGAAACCTCACCGAGGCGCTGCTCGCCTCGGCCTCGATCCCGCTGGTGCTCGAGGGCGTGGCCGACATTCCGCGCGCGCCGCGCGGAATGTACTGGGACGGCGGCATCATCGACTACCACCTGCACCTGCCGTACCACCACGCCGAGGGACTCGTCCTCTATCCGCACTTCACCGATCGCATCGTTCCGGGGTGGCTCGACAAGGGGATGCCATGGCGGCGCGCGCGGGGCGCTTGGCTGGACAACGTCGTGATGGTGGCGCCGTCGCGCGAGTACCTCGCGCGGCTACCGCACGGAAAGCTGCCCGACCGCCGGGACTTTGCCCGCTTCGCCGGCGATGACGAGGGCCGCATGGCGTACTGGCGGCGGGCGATCGGCGAGAGCGACCGGCTGGCGGAAGCATTCCTGGAGTTCGCGCGGCGTCCCGATCCCGCGCGGATCCTTCCCTTCTAGCAGCTAGCAAAGCTGCTAGTCCGGCTCGATGCCGGCCGCCTTCGCGATGCGCGCCCACTTCTCGCCCTCACGCCGGATTACCGCCGTCACTTCCTCGGGCGTGCTGCCGATGGGATCGATCCACTGGCGGTTCCAGAGGGTGCGCCGGGTCGCGGGGTCGCGGATGATCTTCACCAGTTCGGCGTTCAGCCGCGCCACCACCGCGGGCGGTGTCTTCGCCGGGGCCATCACCGCGATCCAGACGTCGGCCTCGAAGCCGGGATAGCCGGACTCGGCGACCGTCGGCACATCCGCGATCAGGGGCGAGCGCCGCGCGCCGGTCTGCGCCACGACGCGCGCCTTGCCGGCTGCCATCTGCGCGATGAGCGCGGTGGGATTCAGCGACAGGAGCTGGACGTCGCCCGCGATGAGCGCCGTAACCGCCGGCGCGCCGCCGTTGTAGGGGATGTGGACCGTGCGAATGCCGGCCACGTTGTTGAGGAGCTCCATCGAGAGCTGCGAGATGCTGCCCTTGCCCACGGAGGCAAAGTTGAGCGAGCCTGGCTGCGACCGAGCCCTTGCGACCAGCTGGGCGAGCGTCGCGACTTCCAGCGAGGGATGGACCGCGATCAGGTTCGGCGAGGTGCCCACCAGCGTGACGGGCGCGAAATCGCGCAACGGTTCGTAGGAAAGGTTGCGGTAGAGCGCGGGGCTCACCGCGAGCGGGCCGTTGGTGCCGACCAGCAGCGTGTGCCCGTCGGGCAGCGCCCGCGCCACCGCCTCGGCGGCGATGTTGCCGCCAGCGCCGGGGCGGTTCTCGACCACCACGGGTTGGCCGAGCGCCCGCGACAGCGGCTCGGCAAGCGCGCGCGCGACGACATCCGGTTGTCCTCCGGCGGCGAAAGGCACCACCAGCCTCACCGATCGCGTGGGCCAAGCGTCTGCGGCTGCCGACGTGGCGCAGAGTCCGGCGAGGAGGATGCCGGCCAGGCGCGCGGCGCATCGGGAGAACGGGATCACGTTGGTCATTGCCCTGCCGCTGGCTGCCGTTCCATGACGTCTACGCGAAGAGTCCGTAGTCGCGCTCCTCTTCATGGCACGTCGCACACGTCGACGCGGTGCACGCGGAAGCGGCCGGTGAAGCCCGGCTGCCGGGTCTCGATCCTCAGGCTTGCCGCATCGCGCAGCACGTCCTTCAGCGGCCGCGCGATGCCGAAGCCCGGCGCCTGCTGGAATGCGCGCAGCGCAACGGTGAAGGTCTTGCGGCCCGCGAGCTGAAGATTCGCGCGGTGCGGATTGTGGCCTACCGCCTCGGGCCTGAAGTCCTCCAGGTGTATCTCGATCGCCACCGGCGCGTCGGACTCGAGCGTCACGCGCAGCATCCCGGTGTCGAGGCCGTGGGACCAGTCGCGGCCGCGCTGGCGATCGCCGTCCGCGTCGGCCACCAGGGGCAGCTTCACGCCGCACTGGTAGTAGCCCGAACCCGAGCCCGGCACCACGCAATCCACGGAGAGGGCAGTGGCGTCATTGCGCAGCGTGGCGGTCGCGCCGGGCGAGGACACCGGCAGGAACGTCCCGCCGGTGCCGATCTTTGCGTTCTGGTTGAAGCGCGGGTTCTCGAAGTGCACGCCGGGAATGGGCGGCTGGCTGAAGTCGGCCAGCGGCACGCAGGCGGGAGCGGTGGGCGCCACGGACCGCAGCGAGCGCTCCGAATAGGAGATGTGCCGCACGGCCGCGCCGTCGCGCAGCTCCGTGATCGACAGCGGCGGCAACGTTGCCCTGACGATCGGCGCCGTGCATCCGCAGTGCTCCACTCGAACTTCGGCATTCCGCGCGAAGAAGGGGCTGCGGTTCACCGCGAAGGTACGGAAGTGCCCGTCGCGCTTGAAGGCATGGGCCTCCACGTGGGGTGTCTCGGTGCGTGCGGTGACGAGCGCATGGTCCTGGACGCCCACCATCATCCGGTAGGCCTCGAAGAGCGGCACGGCGGTGGCGCCCTTCACCAGGCCGAGCGTGGACGGGGCCTTGTCGGCAATCGCCCAGTGAAAGACGCCAGCCACCCCTTTGGCGTGCAGCATCTCCGGCACCAGGAGCGCGGCCATGAAGGACTCTCCCCCACTGCCGGGATAGACCGTGCCGTCCTCGTACTGGTAGGTCGCATTGAACTCGCCGATCAGGAGCGGGGGGGCCTTGCGCAGATACGGCTCGAGGTCGTCGAGGATGCGCCGGAACATCGCACCGCCCGCGAGCGTCTCCCACTCCCGCTGCGCGCCGGTGAAGGGGTAGTAATGCACCGAGACGTAATCGGGCCGGCGCACGAGGCGCGACTCCAGGAACGGCAGCAGCCACTCGAAGATGGGCCGGTAGCGCGTGCGCACGCCATCGCCCGCCACGGGGTCCTTCACGGTGAAGGAGGCAAGCTCGAGCGCGACGATGCGCGCCGTGGGAAAGCGCTTCGCGACCAGCGGCACGATGCGGTTGTAGTCCGTGACGTAGTCGGCGAGCGTATAGCTCGTGGCGATGTGTTCGGTGACCATGCGCTCGACCTCGTTGCCGATCGCGAAGCCCTTTGGCCGGCAGCCCAGCGCCGCAAGGCGATCGAGCGCGAGCGTCACTTCGCGGGTGGTGAAGGTGACCGGGACTTGCAGCCATGCGTCCTGGCCACGATCCTGCGCGTAGCGGCAGAACGCGGTGGCGTTGCGCAGGTAGGGGTCGTAGGTCAGCTTCGAGACCCAGGTGCCGCTCATCTTGAGCGCCCCGGGCAGGTCTTCGCGGCGCAGGTGAGCGACCTCGTCGAGCGGCGTCCCGGCATAATCGAAGCCGAGGATGCGCGCGGGTCCGGCGGCCTGGCAGCCTGGACGGCATTCCGCCGCGAGCAGCGCCGGCCACAGCACGGCGGCCGCGCAGGCGGCGAAGCCTGGGAGCCGCGGAAAGAACGTCATCGGGGAGGGTTCGAATGTCGCTGGGACGCCGGTTGATCGTTGCATCTCTCGTGATCGGCGTCAACGGCTGCGCACTGGTGGGCGACGCCATCCCGCCGGATATCGCGCGACATCCGCCGCTCAAGAAGGCCTTCGAGAAGCGCTTTCCGATAGGCGCGGCCGTGGAGCCCCGGCAGCTCGGCACCCGCGCAGGATCCCTGCTGGCGTGGCACTTCAATAGCGTCACCGCCGAAAACGCGATGAAGCCCGCGAATCTGCAGCCGCTCGAGGGACGCTTCGAGTTCACCGGGGCCGACGCGGTCGTGGACTTCGCCTCGCGCCGCGGCATGCGTGTCCGCGGCCACACGCTGCTCTGGCACGAAGAGACGCCGGAATGGTTTTGGCGCGGGGCGGACGGCCGGCCGGCGTCGCGGGAGGTGGTATTGGCGCGCCTGCGCGCACACATCGTCGCCGTGATGTCGCGTTACCGCGGGCGCGTCTACGCCTGGGACGTCGTGAACGAGGCCGTGCATCCGCTGGGTCCCGGATGCCTGCGCGATACGCGCTGGCTGCGGGTCGTTGGCCCGGACTACATCGAGCACGCGTTCCGCTTTGCCCACGAAGCCGATCCCGGGGCCCGGCTCTTTTTGAACGATTTCGAGACCACGGAGCCGGCCAAGCGCCGCTGCCTGCTGGAACTCGTGCGCGACCTTCGCGCGCGCGGCGTGCCGATCCACGGCGTGGGCCACCAGCTCCACATCGACCTGGAGCGGCCCACAGTCGGCGACGTCGACGAGACGCTCGGTCTTTTCGCCGCGCTCGGCGTCGAGAACCAGGTGACGGAGCTGGACATGAGCGTGGCGGCGAGCGCGTTGCCGCCAGCCGAACGCCTCGAGAGCCAGGCCACGCGCTACGCTGCGCTCTTCGAGGTCTTCGCGCGTCGCCCCGACGTGACCGCCGTGTCCTTCTGGGGGATCTCCGACGCGCACACCTGGCTCAACGCCAAGCGCACCCCGGGAAACCTGGACCAACCCCTGCTTTTCGACGCGCAGCAGGCGCCGAAATCCGCCTACTTCGCGATCACACGGGAAAAGCGGGTCCCGATCAATCCTAATAATTGAGGATCGGCGCGAGCCAGCGCTCGGCCTGCGCGAGGTCCATGCCCTTGCGGTGGGCGTAGTCGGCGACCTGGTCGCGCTCCACCTTGCCGATGGCGAAGTAGCGCGAATCGGGGTGTCCGATGTAGAAGCCGCTCACCGCGGCGGTGGGCAGCATCGCGAAGGATTCGGTGAGCGTGAGGCCGGCATTAATGCCGGCGTCGAGGAGGTCGAAGAGCTCGCCCTTCTCGGTGTGGTCGGGGCAGGCGGGATAGCCCGGCGCCGGGCGGATTCCGCGGTACTTCTCGGCCACCATCTCCGCGTTGCTGAGTTTCTCGTCCGGCGCGTAGCCCCAATACTCGGTGCGCACGCGGTAGTGCAGGTGCTCGGCGAAGGCCTCCGCCAGCCGGTCGGCCAGCGCCTTCAGCATGATCGCGGAGTAGTCGTCGTTCTTCGCCTCGAATTCGCGCACCCGCGCGTCGATGCCGACGCCCGCGGTGACGGCAAAGGCGCCGACATAGTCCTGGATGCCTGAATCCTTGGGTGCGACGAAATCCGCGAGGCACTGGTTCGGATTGCCCGCGGGCTTTTCGCTCTGCTGGCGCAGGTTGTGCCAGGTCATCAGCACGCGATCGCGCTTTTCGTCGGAATAGATCTCGATGTCGTCGCCGATGGAGTGGGCGGGCCACAGGCCGAACACGCCATTGGCCGTGAGCCAGCGGCCCTTGACGATGCGCTCCAGCATTGCCTGTCCCTCGCGATGCACGTTGCGCGCTGCCTCGCCAACCACGCTATCGGTGAGGATGTCGGGATAACGCCCGGCGAGGTCCCAGGCCTGGAAGAAGGGGCCCCAGTCGATGAAGTCCGCGAGCTTCTCGAGCGGATAGTTCTTGAGCGATCCCAGGCCCAGCTTCGCGGGCCGGGCCGGCCGGTGCGCGGTCCAGTCGATCTTCACCGCGTTGGCGCGCGCCGCCTCGATCGCGACGCTCTTCTGGCCGGTCTTCTTCGCATGCGCTTCGCGCACATTCACGTAGTCGGCGCGCACCTGCTCCATGTAGCCATCCCGCTGCTCTGGGGAAGAAAGGCTCGATGCCACGCCGACCGCGCGCGAGGCATCGGGCACCCAAACCGTGGGGCCCGAATAGTGGGGCTCGATCTTGACCGCCGTGTGAGTGCGCGACGTTGTGGCGCCGCCGATGAGGAGCGGCACCTTGAATCCGAGGCGTTCCATCTCGCGCGCCACGTGCGACATCTCCTCCAGCGACGGGGTGATGAGGCCCGACAGGCCCACCATGTCGGCGTTCTCCCGCTTCGCCGTCTCGAGGATCGTCTCGCAGGAGACCATCACGCCCAGGTCGACCACGTCGAAGTTGTTGCACTGGAGCACCACGCCCACGATGTTCTTGCCGATGTCGTGCACGTCGCCCTTCACCGTGGCCATCACCACCTTGCCCTTCGGCTTGGGTGCGGTGCCCAGGCGCTTCTTCTCCTCCTCGATGAAGGGAATCAGGTGCGCGACCGATTGCTTCATCACGCGCGCCGACTTGACCACCTGCGGCAGGAACATCTTGCCCGAGCCGAAGAGGTCGCCGACGACGTTCATGCCGTCCATGAGCGGCCCCTCGATCACCTGGATGGGCCGCTCGTACGCGAGGCGCGCCTCCTCGGTGTCCTCGATGATGTATTGCGTGATGCCCTTGACCAGAGCGTGGGACAGGCGCTCCTGCACCGTGCCCTTGCGCCACGCCTCGTCCGCGACGGCGTCCTTTTTCTGGCCCTTGAAGGACTCGGCGAATTCCACCAGGCGCTCGGTCGCTTCGGGACGGCGGTTGAAGATCACGTCCTCGACGCGCTCGAGCAGGTCCTTCGGGATGTCCGCGTAGATGCCGAGTTGGCCCGCATTGACGATCCCCATCGTCATCCCCGCCTTGGTGGCGTGGTACAGGAAGGCGGTGTGCATCGCCTCGCGGATCGGGTCGTTGCCGCGGAACGAAAAGGAGAAATTCGAGACTCCGCCCGAGGTGCTGGCATGGGGAAGGTGGCGGTGGATCCACGCCACGGCCTCGATGTAGTCGTGGCCGTAGGTGTTGTGTTCCTCGATGCCGGTCGCGACCGCGAAGATGTTGGGATCGAAGATGATGTCCTCCGGCGGGAACCCCACTTCCTCGGTGAGGATGCGGTAGCAGCGCGCGCTGATCTCGGTCTTGCGCTTCAGCGTATCGGCCTGGCCCTTCTCGTCGAAGGCCATCACCACCACCGCGGCGCCGTAGCGCCGCGCGAGCCGCGCCTGCTGGATGAATTCCGTCTCGCCGGCCTTGAGCGAGATCGAATTCACGATCGACTTGCCTTGCACGCACTTCAGGCCCGCTTCGATCACGCTCCACTTGGAGCTGTCGATCATGACCGGCACGCGGCAGATGTCGGGCTCGGCGGCCACCAGCTGCAGGAAGCGCGTCATCGCCGCCTGCGAATCGAGCATCGCCTCGTCCATGTTGATGTCAATCACCTGCGCGCCGTTCTCCACTTGCTGGCGCGCGACGGTCAGCGCCTCGGGATAGTCGCCGGCGAGGATCAGGCGCGCGAACGCTTTCGACCCGGTCACGTTGGCGCGCTCGCCCACGTTCACGAACAGCGAGTCGTGGCCGACGTTGAGGGGCTCGAGGCCCGAGAGCCTCAAGCGCGGCTCTATCTTCGGAACGAGGCGCGGCTTGAACCCCGCGACGGTTTCGGCGATCGCCTTGATGTGGGCGGGGGTGGTGCCGCAGCAGCCGCCGGTCACGTTGAGCCAGCCGCTTTCGGCCCACTCGCGGATGTACGCGGCGGTCTCGTCCGGCAGCTCGTCATACTCGGCCATCGCGTTGGGCAGGCCCGCGTTGGGATGCGCGGAGACGTAGGTATCGGCGATGCGCGCGAGCTCTTCCACGTGCGGGCGCAGCTGCCTGGCGCCGAGCGCGCAGTTGAAGCCTACGCAGAGCGGGCGCGCGTGGCGCACCGAGTTCCAGAACGCCTCCGCGGTCTGCCCGGAGAGCGTGCGGCCCGAGGCGTCGGTGATGGTGCCCGAGATCATGATCGGCAGCCGCACGCCGCTTTCCTCGAAGAGCTCGTCGATGGCGAAGAGCGCCGCCTTGGCGTTCAGCGTGTCGAAGATGGTCTCCACCATCAGCACGTCGACGCCGCCCTCGACCAGCGCACGCGTCGCCGCCTTGTATGCGTCCTTGACCTGGTCGAAGGCGACGGCGCGGTAACCCGGGTCGCTCACGTCGGGCGAGAGCGAGAGGGTGCGGTTCATGGGACCCAGAACGCCCGCGACCCAGCGCGGCCGCTCGGGCGTGCTGTACGAATCGGCGACCTGGCGCGCGAGGCGCGCGCCCGCGAGGTTCAGTTCTTCCACCAGGCTTTCCAGGTGATAGTCGGCCTGCGAGATCGAGGTGGAGTTGAAGGTGTTGGTCTCGAGGATGTCGGCGCCGGCCTCGAGGTACTTTTCGTGGATCTCGCGGATCACCTCGGGGCGGGTGATCGAGAGCAGGTCGTTGTTGCCCTTCAGGTCGCGCGCGAAATCCTTGAACCGCTCGCCACGGTACTGCGCCTCGGTGAGGCTGTACTGCTGGATCATCGTGCCCATGGCGCCGTCGAGCACCAGGATGCGTTGCTTGAGCGCCTCGTGGAGCGCGGCGATGCGGGCGGGGCGGGTGGCGATCGGTTGGTCCATTTTCGTCGCACCGGGCGAAACCGGTGTCCAATTTCAAAACAAAAAACCCGTCAGCGCGAGCGACGGGTTTTCGAGGCCGGTCGCTTTAGCTGGATTTGTATAGCGCCCGCAAGCTGACGGTCAAACTGGCGCTTTCGATAGGCTTATTCTACGCCCAGGTTCGACGCGCAGGGCGCCGCCGCTTTGTCGACCAACCCAGTGGCTCGCCTGGTGAGCTTGGTGCCAGCTACCTTGGCAATATCAATATTGACGGCTCGACGGAATGATTCTGACCTACCGTTATCGTGTCTCGCCTGCAAAGGATCAACACCAAGCGCTCGAAAACATCCTCGAGTCGCAGAGACAACTCTACAACGCTGCCCTGCAGGAAAGAATCGAGGCATACCGTAAGGCCGGCGTCACCCGCTCTTACTTCGATCAAACGAAGGCATTGACGGAGTGGCGACAGAGTGACTCGGAGGCGAGGAGCGTGCCGCTCTGCATTCAGCGGGCTACCCTGAAACGATTGGACGAGGCATATCGTGGCTTTTATCGTCGCGTGGCGGCTGGCGACGTACCAGGATTTCCTCGGTTCCGCGGAAAGGGCCGGTTCGACACCTTTGGATTTCGCGAATTCGAAGGTATCTCTCTTGACAAGAGCCGTCTCCGCTTCAAGGGGATGCCGGGATCGTTGCGTGTGCGCTTCCATCGGTCTCTGCCCGCTGGCGCGGTCATCAAGAGCTGTGTCTTTCGCCGGGGGGTAAAGGGCTGGACAGTCGGACTCGCGCTTCACGTCTCAACTCCGCCTCTGCGAGAGGGCAATCGGGCCGTCGGCATCGATCTCGGCATCACGACATTCGCCACGCTTTCCGACGAATCTGCGATTCCCAGCCTGAGAGCGACTCGCCGCGCCGAAAGGCGCCTGCGAATCGCGCAGCGCTCCTTGTGCCGCAAATCTCACGACTCCAATCGGCGCCGCAAGGCGCGCGCTAAGGTGCGCCGGTGCCACTCGGCGATCGCTCGTGGACGCGCCAATCATTTGCATCAGGCAAGTGCCCGCCTGGCGAAGGGTTTCGAGATGATCGCGGTGGAGGCGCTCCGAGTCAGGCCGCTGGCACGGGGCATTCTTGGCAAAGATGTCCATGACGCTTCTTGGGCAAAATTCATCTCGATGCTTCGGTATAAAGCTGCGAAGGCTGGTGCCCGCGTAATCGAGGTGAATCCGATGAACACAACGCAGGAATGCAGCGCTTGCGGCGTGAAGGTGCGAAAGCTACTCCGAGATCGACAGCATCACTGTCCGGACTGTGGCCTTTCGATCGGCCGAGACCTCAATGCCGCGCGCAACGTTTTGAGCCGGGCTGGAGCGAGCCCGGGCCTGCTTAACGTAGCCGGTTGCGGCATGCGTGCAGGCGGAAGGCTTGGCATCTCGACGTCGTAGGACGTCATGCCGAGACGCTCCCAAGCTGAGGATCAGATCGTTCTTTGATGCTCCTATTTCGGCCGCGGTCGCGCGCCGTTTCGAGTGGAGGGTATGCTACGGCGCCATGCCGTGGCTTGCTCTCCAGCTCCGCGCCGCGTTGGTGACGGCGGCATTCCTCGCCTCTTGTCTCCCGGTCGCGGCCGCGGCGGAGCCCGAGCTGCGCGTGGGCTCCAAGCGATTCACCGAGTCGTACATCCTGGCCGAGCTCGTTACTCAGAGCGCGCGCGGTGCCGGTGCCCCGGCGAGCCACAAGCCGGGAATGGGCAATACCGCGATCCTGCTGGCGGCGCTGCGCAACGGTGCGATCGACGTGTATCCGGAATATGCGGGGACGATTACCCGCGAGATCCTGAATGCCGCGCGCGACCTCGACCTGACCGCGATGAACGCGCGCCTGGCGCCCCTGGGCCTCACGGCCGCGGTGCCGCTGGGATTTTCGAACAGCTACGCGATCGGCGTGCGCGGCAAGTACGCCGAGGAGCGGGGGCTGGGGCGCATCTCGGACCTCGCGAAGCATCCCGAGATCCGCGTGGGGCTTTCGCACGAGTTCCTCGGCCGCGCGGACGGATGGCCGGGGCTAAAGGCCGCGTACTCGCTCGCCGCGATCTCGACGCGCGCGCTCGATCACGGCCTCGCCTACGAGGCGCTCGCCGCTGGCGAGGTGGACGCGATCGATCTCTACTCGACCGACGCCAAGATCGCGCGCTACAGCATCCGCGTGCTTGAAGACGACCGGGCGTACTTTCCGCGCTACGACGCGCTGCTGCTCTACCGCGCAGGCACGCCGCAGGCGCACCCGAAGGCATGGGCCGCGATCGCCGCGCTGCAGGGGCGCCTGGACGAGAAGGCGATGATCTCGCTCAACGCGCGGGCCGAGCTGGACGGGCGCGACTTCGCCTCGATTGCCGCGCAGTTCCTCGCCGGCGAGACCTCGGGAGGACGGCGGACCTTGATGGAAGCGTTGTTCGCTCCGGACTTCGGCCGGCTCCTCGCGCAGCACCTGGCGCTGGTGTTGGGCTCCCTCGTTGCGGCGATCGCGATCGGGGTACCGCTGGGCATCGCGGCGGCACGCATGCGGGCCCTGGCGCAGCCGGTGCTGCTGATGGCGGGGTTGGTGCAGACGATCCCTTCGCTCGCGCTGCTCGCTTTCCTCATCCCGCTCACGGGCTCCATCGGCGTGTGGCCGGCGACCCTTGCGCTCTTCCTCTATGCGCTGCTGCCGATCGTGCGCAATACCCATGCGGGTTTGCTTGGCGTGGCGAACGGATTGCGCCAGGCCGGCCGCGCCCTGGGGCTGCAGGAGAACGCGATACTACGGCTGGTTGAATTGCCGCTCGCGCTGCCCACGATCCTCGCGGGCGTGAAGACCGCGGTGGTGGTGAACGTCGGCACCGCGACGATCGCGGCGTTCATCGGCGCGGGCGGCTTCGGCGAGCGCATCGCGCAGGGCCTGGCACTGAACGACCACGTGATGTTGCTGGCGGGCGCGCTGCCGGCTGCGGCACTGGCGCTCGCCTTCCACGTCACCTTCGAGCTGGTGGAGAAGCGGCTGGTGCCGCCGGGACTGCGCGCGGGTACCTAACGCTCCGTGGCCGCGAGGCGCAGGCCGAGCGCCACCAGCACGCCGCCGCTCACGCGGTTGACCCACGCGAGCACCGCGGGCTTGCGCAGCACGCGCTCGGACAGGCTCCCCGCCGCGAGTGCGACGCCGACCTTCACCGGCAGGCCGAGAGCCGCGTAGAGCACGCCGAGGAATACCAGGTCGCGCGTCGGATGCGCGCTCGCCGGATCCACGAACTGCGGCAGGAAGGCGAGGAAGAAAAGGATGATCTTCGGGTTGGTGACGTTGGAGAGGATGCCTTGCCATACGAGCGCGAGGGGCGAGAGCCGCGGCGGTTGGCCGCCCGGCCGCCCTTCGGGCGCGCGGGTGAACACGAGGCGGATGCCGAGGTAGACGAGGTAGGCGGCGCCGATGAGCTTCAAGGCGAGGAAGAGCGCCTCGCTCGCCATGAGGATCGAAGCCACGCCTAATGCGGCGAGCGCGGTGTGTACGAGGATCCCGATGATCACGCCCACCGCGGAGCAGACGCCGGCGAGGCGGCCCTGCGCGAGCGAACGCGTGATCACGTAGAGCATGTCCTGCCCCGGCGTGGCGATCAGCGCCAGCGAGGCGACGACGTACAAGCCGAGGTATGTCGATTCCATGGAATTGGGCCCCGCCTACGCGGGGGCGACGAGGCAGAATCTGCGGGGCGACAAAGCTTAACGCGGGTTGGCCGCCAGCCAGTCGAGTGCCAGCCCGGCGAGGGTCTTCACGCCGACCCTGAGGCAGTCCTCGTCTACGTAGAAGCGCGGGCTGTGGTTCGGCGCCGCCGTGGCCGCATCGGCGGAGGGCGGCGTGCAGCCGAGGAAGTAGAAGAACCCGGGCACTTCCTTCTGGAAGCAGGAGAAGTCCTCCGAGCCGCAGATCTTGTCGACCACCTTCACGTTCGCCTCGCCCGCGATACGTCCCAGGACCGGCACCGACCAATCGGTCAGCCCGGGATGGTTCACGGTGACGTCGTAACCCCGGTCGATGTACACCTGGGCCTTGGCGCCGCCGGAGGCCGCGATCATCTCGGTGATGCGGCGCACGTGGTCGTGGATCTCGCCGCGCTGCGCCTCGTCGAACGCGCGGATGGTGCCTTCCATCTTCACTTCGTCGGGGATGATGTTCTGGCGCACGCCGCCCTGGAACACGCCGACGGTCACGACCGAAGGCTCCTCGGTGATGTTCATGCGCCGCGAGACGATGGTCTGCAGCCCGAGCACCACTTGCGAGCCGATCACGATCGGGTCGATTCCACGCCACGGCATCGCCGCGTGGGTCTGCACCCCGCGCAGGAAGATGCGGAAGCGGTCGGCCGAGGCCATCAGCGGGCCCGAACGGTAGCCGATGTGCCCGGTGGGGTAGATCGAGGTGATGTGCTGACCGAAGACGGCGTCGACGTCGGGGGACTTGAGGCAGCCTTCCTCGACCATCAGCCTGGCGCCACCCTCCTCGCCGAGGGGCGGCGTCTCTTCCGCCGGCTGGAACAGGAACTTGACGGTGCCCGGGATGCGATCGCGCATTCCGGCGAGCACTTCGGCCACACCCATCAGCATCGCCGTGTGCGCGTCGTGGCCGCAGGCATGCATCACGCCGCAATCCATGCCGCTCCATTGCGTGCGCACGGTGCTCTTGAAGGGGATGTCGACCTCCTCGGTGACCGGCAGCGCGTCCATGTCGGCACGCAATGCCACTACGCGCCCGGGCGTGCCTCCCTTGAGGACGCCGACCACGCCGGTGTGCGCGACCTTCTCCTGCACCTGGTCGAAGCCGAGCGCGCGCAGGTGATCGGCCACCACTTTCGCGGTGCGCACCTCCCGGTTGCCGAGCTCGGGGTTCTGGTGGAAGTCGCGCCGCCACGCGACTACGCGTGGCTGGACCTTGTCCGCCGCAGCGGCGATCGCGGCGTCGAATGGGAAGGGGGTGTCGGGAGCGTTCATGGATCGATTCTACGCCGGGGACGGACCCCGGTTTCGCCCTGCGAATTCCGGGTCCGTCGCCCGGTTTTCATTAGAATTGTCCCATGGACCATCTCGAACCCAAGCAGGCCCAGGCATACCTCAGGGAAAATCCCGACGCGGTCTTCATCGATTGCCGCAGCGAGATGGAGTACATGTTCGTGGGCCACCCGGTGGGCGCGATGATGGTCCCCTGGTACGACGGCGCCGAGTGGGAGCTGAACCCCCATTTCGTCGGCCAGGTGAAGAAGCTCGCCGGCGCCAATTTCCAGAAGCGCCCGATCGTCCTCATCTGCCGCAGCGGCAACCGCACCGTCGAGGCGGGCGAGGCGCTGGAGCGCGCCGGTTTCAAGCACGTGATGAACGTGCTCCACGGCTTCGAGGGCGAGTTGGACGAGAGCCACCACCGCAACTCCCGCAACGGCTGGCGCGTCGACGGCCTGCCGTGGGAACAGTATTGACGGGCGCGGCGAGGCAAACCCCGGCGCGCGGCTTCCCGCCTGCATCGCTCGCCTGGCTCGTGTGGGGCCTGGCGGCGGTCCTTTACCTGATCGCTTTCTACCAGCGCGTCGCACCCGCGGTGCTGACGCGCGAGCTGTCGGCGGATTTCGGACTGTCGGCGGCGTCGCTGGGCAACCTTGCCGCGTTCTACTTCTATGGGTATGTGGCGGTGCAGATTCCCACGGGGCTCCTCGCCGACCGCTATGGGCCGCGCCGAGTGCTCACGGTGGGCGCGCTTCTCACCGCGGCGGGAACACTGCTCTTCGCGCTCGCCCCGGGGATGGCGTTGGCGAGCACGGGCCGATTCCTCATCGGCGCCGCCGCGGGAGTGGCCTTCGTGTCGATGCTCAAGCTCGCCAGCCACTGGATGCCGGCGCGAAATTTCGCTTTCGTGAGTGGCGTCGCGCTCTTCGCCGGCGTGGTGGGCGCGACCCTCGCCGGAGCGCCGCTGCGCGCGGCGGTGGAGGCCTTCGGCTGGCGCGAGGTGATGGCGGCGAGCGCGGCCGCCTCCTTTGTCGCCGCCGCCGCGATCTGGGTCGTGGTGCGCGACGATCCGGCCGAGCGCGGCTACGACAGCTACTTTCCCGCCGCGCAGCACGGGTACGGCGGCGCATCGATGCTCGCGCAGCTCGCCGAGGTGCTCGGTTATCGCAATACGTGGCTGCTGCTCGCGATCCCGGGCGCTTTCTCCGCGATCGTCCTCACCTTTGCGGGCCTGTGGGGGGTGCCGTTCCTCGTGAACCACTACGAGTTCACCACCCGCGGGGCTGCGTTGATGGCCTCCGCGATGCTTGTCACCTGGTCGGCAAGCAGCATGGTGTACGGACCGTTGTCGCAGCGTATCGGCCGGCGCAAGCCCATCTACATCGCGGGTTTGGCCGCGAGCCTCGTTCTGTGGGCGGTGATCGTGTTCGTCCCCGGCTTGCCGCGTGGCGCATTGGTCGCGGTGCTGCTGGGGGTGTCGGCTGCGTGCGGAGCGTTCATCGTGACCTTCGCCTTCGCCAAGGAGTCGGTGCCGGCGCGCCTGGGCGGCACGGTCTCGGGAATCGCCAACATGGGCGTGATGCTGGGCGGCATGGTGATGCAGCCGGTGGTGGGCTTGATGCTCGACCGCCACTGGGACGGCGCGACCGCCGCCGGCGCGCGCGTCTACGGCTTCGGCGCCTTCCAGTGGGGGTTCGGATTGATGCTCGTGTGGGGTGCGGTCGCCCTCGCGATGCTGGGTTTCACGCGCGAGACCTTCTGCCGGCAGATGCGCTAGGAGGAGCGCGCCGCGGTCATGCGGATTCGATCTTCGGCGGCAGCCCGCCGGAGCGCCGCCTCGCCGAGCGCAGGTAGGCGCGCCAGCTCGCGAAACCCAGCAATGCGATCGCCCCCATGCCGAGGGCGAGCCAGCGCGGGTGGTCCCATACCAGCGGCGACAAGACACCGGCGACCAGCACGTTCACCATTCCCGAGACGAAGCCCTGCAACGACGCCGCCATGCCGCGGCGAGTCGGGAAGAGGTCGAGGGTGATGAGGGAGATCGACGGCATCGCCATGGCAAAGCCGATGCCGTAGATCGCGATCGGAATCACAGCCCACGGGATCGACGGCTCGAACGCGAACGAGTAGACGAGGTTCACGAGCGCCGCCGCGCCCATGAAGGCGTAGGCACGCTGGACGGTCGTCGCGGCGGCGTGGCGCCCTGCGGCGCGGCCCGACAGCTGCGCCCCGATCATGATCCCGGCGATGCAGGGGAAGAAGAGCCACGCGTACTGCTGCGGGCCGAGCCCCAGGTGGACGCCGAGAAACGTCGGCGCGGAGACGATGTACAGGAAGAACGCGTTGAAGTTGAAACCGACCGCGAGCGACAGCAGCAGGAAGCGCATGTTGATGCCGACTTCCTGGTAACCCTTCATCAGCGGTACCGGGTGGAACGACTGCCGGTGGCCGGGCGGAAGCGTTTCGGGAAGGAAGCGCCAGCCGGCGGCGACGAGCAACGCGCCCACCGCGGCCAGGAACCAGAAGATCGACCGCCAGCCCAGGCCGACGAAGAGCCAGCCTCCGATGACGGGCGCGATTGCCGGGGCCAGCCCGAAGAAAAGCGTCACCAGCGACATCAGCCGCTGCGCGTCCTCCGGGCCGAAGAGGTCGCGGATCATCGCGCGGCCGACCACCATGCCCGCGCCGACCGACAGTCCCTGCACCACGCGCCAGCCGATGAGGCCGGTGACCGAGTCGGTGAGCGCGGCCGCCGCCGAGGCGATCGTGTACACCACCAAGGCCACCATGATCACGGGCTTACGCCCGAAGCTGTCGGAGAGCGCCCCGTGGAAGAGGAACATCAGGCCGAAAGCGAAGAGATAGGCCGAGAGCGTCTGCTGGATCTGCAGCGGCGTCGCTCCCAGCGACGACTGGATGCCGGCGAAGGCCGGCAGGTAGGCATCGATCGAGAAGGGGCCGAGGGCGGCGAGCGCCGCCAGCATCGCGGCAAAGCCCCAGCGGAATCGGCGCGATGCGTGGTGCGCGGCGGAAGCGGCTCGCGCCCGGCTCTCCGGGGAATCCATGCGGCTATTTTACGCGGGCACGACTCGTGCGCCGGGCGCGAGCACGCGAGCTATGCGGTGAGGCGTGCCTCGCCGCGATAAAGCAGCGCCTCGGCGACGTGCTCTTCGACCACGTCGTCCTGTGCGGACAGGTCGGCGATCGATCGCGCCACCCGCAGCACCCTGTGCTGCGCACGCGCCGACAGAAAGGCGTTCGCGGCTGCACGGCGGATCAGCGTCAGTGCCGCGGGCGATGCCCGCACATGGGACTCCGCCGCGCCCGCCAACCGCGCATTGGGCCGTTGCTGGCGCTCGAGCTGCTGCTGGCGCGCGGCGCTCACGCGTTCACGCACGGCTGCCGACGCCTCGCCAGGCGACGCATTGGCGAGCGACTCCTCGTCGAGCGCGGGGACGCCGACGTGAAGGTCGATGCGATCCAGCAGCGGGCCGGAGAGGCGTGAGCGATAGGCTGCCACCCTGCCCGGAGAGCAGTGGCACTTGCCCGAGTGGTGGCCGAGCAAACCGCACGGGCAAGGGTTCATGGCGGCGACCAACTGGAAGGCGGCGGGAAAGTCCGCCTGCCGCGCCGCGCGCGAAATGGTGATGCGGCCTGACTCAAGGGGCTCGCGCAGTACCTCGAGCACGTGCCGGCTGAACTCCGGAAGCTCATCCAGAAACAGCACGCCGTGGTGGGCGAGGGAGATCTCACCGGGGCGGGGCGGCGATCCGCCTCCCACCAGCGCCACCGCCGATGCGGTGTGATGGGGACTGCGGAACGGCCGCGAACCGAAGCGATCCGCGCGGAAGCCGCCGCTGGCAATGCTCTGGATCGCGGCGGCCTCGAGCGCCTCGTCCTCGGTCATCGCCGGGAGGATGCCGGGCAGGCGATGGGCCAGCATCGTCTTGCCGGTGCCTGGCGGCCCGGAAAACAGGATCGAATGCGCTCCGGCCGCCGCGATCTCGAGCGCGCGGCGCGCCGTCGGCTGTCCCTTGAGGTCGCTAAGGTCCGGGTAGTCCCTTGCTGGCGCGGCGCAGGTGCCCTTCTGGGGCCGAAGGCGCTCGGTGTGCGTGAGATGCGCGCAGACCTCGAGCAGCGTGTGCGCCGGCAGCACAGTGGCCCCCCGTGCGAGCGCGGCTTCCCCCGCCACCGACGCGGGCAGCACGAAGGCGCGTCCCTCGCGATGGGCCCCGAACGTCATTGCGAGCGCCCCGCGAATTGGCCGGAGGTCGCCGGCCAGGCCGAGCTCGCCGGCGAACTCGAGGGTCGCGAGCTCCCGCACGGGCAGCTGTCCACCGGCGGCAAGGATGCCGATCGCGATCGGCAGGTCGAAGCGACCGCTTTCCTTTGGCAGATCCGCGGGCGCGAGATTCACGGTGATGCGCCGCTGCGGGAATTCGAAGTTCGAGGTCTGGAGTGCCGCGCGAACCCGGTCGCGCGCTTCCTTCACCTCGGTTTCGGGCAGGCCGACGATGTGGAATGCGGGCAAACCATTGCCCAAGTGTGCCTCGACGCGCACCAGCGGCGCGTCGAGGCCGGCGAGGGCGCGGCTGAAGACGACAGCGAAAGACATGTCGGTTCAACTGCCAGGCGTCGAGTTACGTTGACTCCTACCCCCTGCGGACGATCATCACGGGCGGACATCAAACGCATCCACCACGACGTAGGAACCATCGGTGCTGATCACCCCGATCGTCAGCGTATGCGCAGCCCGGGTCAACCCATCGGCCCTGTAAATCGTCATCGGGTATCCCTCGATCGGATAGGACTCGGCCAGCCTGACGAAGAGGTCCACTTCCCGGCTCGCGCCTGCATTGACCGTGGAGATCCGATTATCGGGGCTGGGGCGGTGCCTCCCGCGCCTCGAGCTCGGCCACGCGCTTTTCCAGCGCCGCCAGCTTCTCGCGCGCACGCGCGAGCACCTGTGCCTGAACGTCGTATTCCTCGCGGCTCACCAGCTCGAGGCGCGTGAAAGCGCTGGCGAGCATGCCGCGGATGTTCTTTTCCAGGTCCCGGGCGGGATTGTTGGCGGCCATCGCCGCCAGCCGCGCGGAGAGCTCACTCAGCAGTTTCTCGTTCATCTCAATCCCCCACAGGGGTCTCCGGTCGAGGCGGCGAATGGACGCACCGGTTTGGCGCCGAGGTCCTCGGCACCGCACCGTGGATGTGCGCGGCTACAGGATGTACGAAACACACGCTTTCCAAACAAGGACTTGGCGCTGGCATGTTTGCTGCTACTCCGGCTGCAACGCTGCATTTCCAGACACCCAAAGGATATCAATGATGACAAAGCTGCCCCAAGCCCTCCTGCTGGCTGCCGCCACGATGGTCCCCGGACTCGTCATGGCGCAAGCTCCGGCGCCTGCCGCTTCCGAAAGCCCGCACTCGTTCACCGGCAAGGCGGCCCTCTACAGCGAGTACGAATATCGCGGCATCTCGCAGACGTCGGAAAAGCCCGCGCTGCAGCTCAATCTCGATTACGCGCACTCGAGCGGCTTCTATCTGGGCACCTTCCTCACCAACATCAAGTGGCTGAAGGACGCGGCTTCGGTCGGCGGCTTCTCCACCAGCGCCAACCTCGAGTGGGATATCTACGGGGGCTACAAGAAGGAAATCGCGAAGGACCTCACCCTGGACGTGGGCTACCTGCGCTACGAATACCCGAGCTCGGGTGCATTCAACCCGAAGCCGAACACCGACGAGATCTACGCCGGCCTCACGTACGGAATCTTCAACGTGAAGTACTCGTACGCCACCGGCGACACCTTCGGTGTGGCCAACAGCAAGGGCTCGGATTTCCTCGAGGCCAACATCGCCTATCCGGTGACCGAGAAGATCACGCTTACCGGCCATGTGGGGCACCAGAAATACAAGAACAACAACTCGCTTTCGTACACGGTCTGGAAGGCGGGCGGGGTCTACGACTTCGGCGGCGGCCTCACTGCCGGCGGCTACGTGAAGGGTACCGACGCCGCCGAAGCGCTCTATACCGTCAAGGGCAAGGACTGGGGCAAGAACCGCCTGGTGGCTTTCGTCGCGTATTCGTTCTGAGGGTCCGCACTCTGGGGAGAGAAAGATGAAACTCGTCACCGCAGTCATCAAGCCGTTCAAGCTGGACGAGGTGCGCGAAGCCCTCTCGGCGATCGGCGTGCAGGGGATCACCGTCACGGAGGTGAAGGGGTTCGGGCGGCAGAAGGGACATACCGAGCTCTATCGCGGCGCCGAGTACGTTGTCGACTTCCTGCCGAAGGTGAAGGTGGAAGCCGCGATCAAGTCCGAGATGCTCGACCAGGTCATCGAGGCGATCGAGAAGAGCGCCAACACCGGGAAGATCGGCGACGGGAAGATCTTCGTCTTCGAGTTGGAGCAGGTCGTCCGCATCCGCACCGGCGAGACCGGCGCGGACGCACTTTAGAACAAGGGGAAACTGAAAATGAAACGCATCCTGACACTGGCCGCGACCGTCGCGCTGCTCGCCTTCGGCGGCATGGCCGCCGCGCAGGCCCCGGCCACACCGCCCGCCACTTCGGCGCCGGCACCCGCCGCGGCGCCCGCAGCCGAGGCACCTGCACCGGCACCCGCAACCGCGACGCCCGCTGCCGCTGCACCCGCAGCCACGCCGGCGCCCAACAAGGGCGATGTCGCCTGGATGCTGACCTGCACCGCGCTCGTGCTGCTGATGAGCGTACCGGCGCTCGCGCTGTTCTACGGCGGCATGGTGCGCTCGAAGAACATGCTGTCGATGCTGATGCAGGTCTTCGTGGTGTTCTCGCTCATCACCGTGCTGTGGTGCGTCTACGGCTACAGCCTCGCGTTCACCGAGGGCAATGCGTACTTCGGCGGCCTCGATCGCCTCTTCCTCAAGGGCACGTTCGACTCCGCCAAGGGTGAGTTCGCGATGGCCGCGACCTTTAGCAAGGGTGTGGTCATTCCCGAGCTTCTGTTCGTCGCCTTCCAGGCGACCTTCGCGGCGATCACCTGCTGCCTGATCCTCGGCGCCTTCGCCGAGCGCGCCAAGTTCAGCGCGGTGCTCCTCTTCATCGTGTTGTGGTTCACGTTCTCGTATGCGCCGATTGCGCACATGGTCTGGTTCTGGCCCGGCCCCGATGCGTACACGGCGGCCAACGTCGTCGACGCGCAGAACGCCAAGGCCGGCCTCATCTGGCAGTGGGGCGCGCTGGACTTCGCCGGCGGCACGGTAGTCCACATCAACGCCGGCGTGGCGGGCCTGGTGGGGGCCTACGTCCTCGGCAAGCGCATCGGCTGGGGCAAGGAGTCGCTCACGCCGCACAACGTGCCGATGACGATGATCGGCGCCGCGCTGCTGTGGTTCGGATGGTTCGGGTTCAACGCGGGTTCGGCGCTCGAGGCCAACGGCACCGCGGTGCTCGCCTTCATCAACACATTCCTTGCCACGGCATGCGCGGTGCTCACCTGGATGCTCGCCGAGTGGATATTCCGCGGCAAGCCCTCGATGCTGGGCGCGGCTTCGGGCGCGGTAGCGGGCCTGGTCGCGATCACGCCCGCGGCCGGCAACGTCGGCATCCCGGGAGCGTTCGTGATCGGGGCGGTCGCTGGGGTCGTCTGCTTCTGGGGCGTCTCCGGGCTCAAGCGCATGTTGAAGGTCGACGACACGCTCGACGTCTTCGGCGTGCACGCGGTCGGCGGCATCGTCGGCGCCCTGCTCACCGGCGTCTTCAACGCGCCCGACCTTGGCGGGCCCGGCTACGTCACCGACTGGGTGAGCGCCAAGACGGGCTTCAGCACCATCGGCGAGCAGGTGCTGGTGCAGGCGAAGGCCGTCGGGCTCACGGTGGTCTGGTCCGCGGTGGTGGCTTTCATCGCGTACAAGATCGCCGACATCCTGATCGGGCTGCGCGTGCCCGAGGAGCAGGAGCGCGAGGGTCTCGATATCACCTCGCACGGGGAGTCCGCCTACAACTGATTCAGTCTTCGCCGCTCGGCAGGGAAAGCGGGCAGTCGACTGCCCGCTTTCCCTTTTTGTGTCACTCCAAACGCGAACTTTTTACCGGCGGGTGCCTCCAAAAGAGCGCCCACCGGTCCGGAGGGATGCATTCGATATGCCCACGCGCGGGTCTTTGATGCTCCGGACGTTTATAATTTTCAATTGCTTACGTCTGGAAGAACCACCCCTTGCCCAAGCGTCTCGGCGAAATCCTCATTGAACGCGGCAAGCTCGATCCGGCGAATCTCGAGCGCGCGCTGAAGGTCCAGGAAGGCGAGTCGCGCGACAAGATCGGCGTGATCCTGCTGCGCCTGGGCATGGTGTCCGGCCGCGACCTGGCCGACGCGCTGGCCGACCAGCTCGATCTCCCGCTTGCCCAGGCCTCGGACTATCCCGAGCTGCCGCTCATGGAGGAGCGGCTCTCCGCCAAGTTCCTGCGGGATTCGCAGGCCGTGCCGCTGCGCGAGGACGACGAGGAGCTCGCGCTCGCAATTGCCGACCCCACCGATTCCTATGTCCTCTCGGCGGTGCAGATGGCCTCGGGCAAGCGCGTGCGGCCCTACATCGCCGCGCCCAACGAGATCGACGCGGCTCTCGAGCGCCTCTACGGCGGCGGCAAGTCCTCGATGGGCCAGATCGTCGACAACATCCAGTCGCGCGAGGACGAGGACGACTTCGGCGACATTGCCCACCTGAAAGATCTCGCCTCCGAGGCACCGGTCATCCGGCTGGTGAATCTCCTCTTCACCAAGGCGCTCGAGCAGCGCGCATCCGACATCCACATCGAGCCGTTCGAGAACCGCCTCATCGTCCGCTACCGCATCGACGGCGTTCTGCACGAGGTGGAGTCGCCGCCGCGTCGGCTTTCGGCCGCGGTGATCTCGCGCGTGAAGATCATGGCCTCGCTCGACATTGCCGAACGGCGCCTGCCCCAGGACGGCCGCATCAAGCTGCGCGTCGCCGGCAAGGAGATCGACCTGCGCGTCTCCACGATCCCCACGATGCACGGTGAAAGCGTGGTGATGC
The DNA here is from genome assembly GCA_039929025.1 of Usitatibacter sp. GTDB lineage: Bacteria > Pseudomonadota > Gammaproteobacteria > Burkholderiales > Usitatibacteraceae > Usitatibacter. The sequence goes on from JBDSRZ010000039.1 coordinate 31,294, forward strand.
GGATCCTCGACAAGGGCGGGGTGCCGCTCAATTTCGAGTCCCTCGGCTTCGAGGGCGCGTCCATGGAGCGCTTCCTTAAGGCGCTCGACGAGGTGCACGGCATCCTTCTGGTGACCGGCCCGACGGGAAGCGGCAAGACCACGACGCTCTACACGGCGCTCGACCGCCTCAACAAGCCGGACGTGAAGATCGTGACGGTGGAGGATCCGGTCGAATACCAGATGCCCGGCATCAACCAGATCCAGGTGAAGCCGCAGATCGACCTTACCTTCGCGAACGCCCTGCGCTCGATCGTCCGCCAGGACCCGGACATCATCATGGTGGGCGAGATCCGCGACGTGGAAGCTTTGCGGATCGCGATGCAGTCGGCGCTAACCGGCCACATGGTGCTCTCGACCGTCCACACCAACGACGCGCCCTCCACGGTGAGCCGCCTCCTGGACATGGGCGCCGAGGACTATCTCCTCACCTCGACGGTGAACGGCATCCTCGCGCAGCGCCTGGTGCGCACCCTCTGCCCGAAATGCCGCCAGTCGTATCGCGCGCTGCCGGAGGTGGTCGAACAGATGAGCCTGAGGCGCTATGTCTCGACGGGCGACGTCACCCTATACCACCCGGTGGGCTGCGAGGAGTGCGCGGGCACGGGGTACTGGGGCCGGATCTGCATCATCGAGATGATGACCATGACGGACAACATCCGCTCGCTCATCATGCGGCACGCGACCGCCGGGGACATCCGCTCCGCGGCGATCATGGAGGGGATGGAGACGATGTTCGAGAACGGCCTCAGGAAGTCGCTCGCCGGCATCACCACCATCGAGGAAGTCCTGCGCGTGACGCGCGAGGACTAGGCGCCAGCCCCAGCCGATGCCGTTCTTCCAATACAAGGCGGTCTCTCCGGCGGGCGAGGTGCAGGAAGGCGTGCTCGAGGCCACGAGCAATCCGGCGGCGATCTCGCGCCTGCAGGACATGGGGCTCATTCCGATCCGCGCGGTCGAGGCGGGCGGCGCCAAGGCCGCGCCTGCCGCGCGGCCGGCGCTATTCAGCATCGGCAAGGCCCGCAACGTGAGCCAGCAGGACATCGGCGTGCTGACGCGCGAGCTCGCCACGCTGCTGCGTGCGGGGCTGCCGCTCGACCGCTCGTTCGAAATCCTCGTCAACCTCGCCGCCAATGCGCGGGTGGCCGAGCTCCTCGGCAAGGTGAGGAACGAGGTGCGCGGCGGCTCGTCGCTTTCGAAAGCGCTGGAGGCGCAGCGCGGCCTTTTCTCGCGCTTCTACGTGAACATGATCCGCGCCGGCGAGGCGGGCGGGAGCCTGCCCACCGTCCTCACGCGCCTTGCCGAGTACATGGAGCGCGCCAAGGCCTTGCGCGACAACATCATGGCGTCGATCACCTATCCGGTGTTCCTCGCGGTGGTCTCGCTGCTCGCGGTGATCGTGCTGCTGGGTGCCGTCGTGCCGCGCTTCAAGCCGATCTTCGCCGGCACCGGCAAGGCGATCCCGGCGATGACGCAGGCGGTGCTGTTTGCCGGCGACGCTATGCGCAACTACTGGTGGTTGATGCTGGTCGCCGCCGCCCTGTTCGCTTGGCTGCTGCAGCGCCGCCTGAGCGATCCCGAAGCGCGGTACCACTTCGACCGCCGCCTGGTAACCGCACCCGTCGTGGGCGACCTCTTCTCCAAGGTGGAGATGGCGCGCTTCTCGCGGACGCTGGGCACGCTGCTGTCCAACGGCGTGACGCTGGTGGCCGCGCTCAACATCGTGCGCGAGACGATGGCGAACAGCTGGCTCGCCGAGGCGGTGGGCAACGTGGCGCGCGAGCTGAAGGAGGGACGCGGCCTCGGACGCCCGATGATGGAGACCGGCCGCTTCCCGATGCTCGCGGTGCACATGATCCAGGTGGGCGAGGAGACCGGCCGCCTCGACGAGATGCTGATGCAGGTGGCCGAGACCTACGACCGCGAGGTCGAGGTCGCGATCCGCAAGGCGCTGGCACTCCTACAGCCGGTGATGATCGTCGCCATGGCGCTGGTCATCGGTTTCATCATCATCGCCATCCTCTCGGCGATGCTGTCGGTCTACGATCTTCCGATCTAAGTTGAGGCAACGAACCATGCGAAAAGCGAACGAGAACCTGATTGGGCCCCGGCCTGCGCCGGGGCGGCCCCGCTCTGCGAGACGCGAGGCCGGCTTCACCATCCTCGAGATCGTCATCGTCTTCATCCTCCTCGCGGGCATCATGGCGTTCGTGGGCCCGAAGATCTTCGAGCAGATGGGGCGCGCCAAGTCGCAGGAGGCCAGGATCCGAATCCAGCAGCTCGCGGGACAGGTGGAGATGTACAAACTCGAGGTGGGCAAGCTACCCGAGAACCTCCAGGCGCTGGTGAAGCAGCCTCCCGGGCTCGATCGCTGGAACGGCCCCTACGTCAAGGAAGCCGACCTCAAGGATGCTTGGGGAAACGACTACCGCTATACCGTGCCCGGCCAGGGCAAGGCCTACGAAATCGTCTCGCTCGGCGCCGACGGCAAGGACGGCGGCGAGGGCGAGAACCGCGACGTCACCAATTGATATGGTTTGTCATTCCCGTGTAGACGGTAATCCAGTGATCGGGTCCCCGCCTTCGCGGGGACGGCATCTCGCGGCCGGTTTCACGCTGCTTGAGGTCCTGGTCGTGCTGGTGATCGGCGCGGTGATGTACGCGATGATCCTCGGCGTGCCGTTCCGCGGGGCTTCGGTCGCGGACCTCAAGTCGGCCGCGCGCACGCTCGCCTCGGGCCTGAGGCAAGCGCAGTCGATGGCGATGGTCTCGCGCCGCGACGCGGTGCTCACAGTGGACATGGAGGCGCGCGAGTACCTCCTGGCAGGCGAGACCGAGGCGAGGCGCCTGCCGAAGGACATCGAGCTGAAGCTTTTCACCGCGCAAAGCGAGATCGCGAGCGACACGAAGGGCGGGATCCGCTTCTATCCCGACGGGAGCTCCACCGGCGGGCGCCTCACCGTCAAGGCGGGAGAGCGCCAATACCTGGTGGACGTGGACTGGCTTACCGGAAGGGTCTCGATTGCGGAATAGCCTGCGGGCGATTGGGCCCTGGCCTTCGCCGGGGCGGCCTGCCACTGCGCGACGCCAGGCCGGGTTCACCCTGATCGAGATCGTGGTGGCCTTCGTGCTGCTCTCGGCGGTGCTGGTGACCGGCTTCGAGATCTTCAGCCAGGGCCTGCGGCGCGCTGGAGACCTCGACGACTACGCGAGCGCGATCGTGATCGCGCAATCCAAGCTCGCGGCCGCGGGCACCGAAGAGCAGTTCAAGGAGGGCCAGGGGCAGGGCGAAAGCGAGGACCGGCGCTTCCGCTGGACGGTCGTGATCTCGCGCTCGGACGAAGGCGCGGGCGCCCCAGGTCAGCCCGCCAACAGCGCCTACCAGCTCTTCCGCGTGGACGTTCGGGTCGCGTGGACCGGCATCGATTCCCGCGAGCACTCTATCGCGCTCGCCACGCTGGGACTGGGGTCGCGGATATGACGGTGCGGATGATTGGGCCGCCGCCTTCGCGGGGGCGACTTCGCTCAAGTTTTGGGGGGCGACCTCGCTCGAGGAAACGCGAGGCCGGCTTCACGCTGGTGGAGATCGTGCTGGCGATGGTGCTGCTCTCGACGATGATGCTGCTTCTCTATTCGGGGCTCTCGTTCGCGCTGCGCAGCTGGGACGCGGGCGACGCGGGCGGCCGGCGCACCGCGGACCGGCGCATCGGTGAGAACTTCCTGCGGCGCGAGCTGACCGAGGTATTCCCGATGCGCTGGAAAGACCCGATGACCGTGAAGGTGGCCTTCAGCGGCGAAGCGCAGCGCCTGCGTTTCGTTTCCACGCGCCCGGTCGGCATCACGCTCGGCGGCCTCGCGCTGGTGAACGTCGAGGTCGAGGGCGACGCGCGCCGCCACGAGCGCCACCTGCTCATGCGCCGCGCGATGCCCGACGAAGAGGCGAAGGATTTCGGCCCGCTCCAGGCGACGACCGACAAGCCCACCATCGTGATCGCGGACGTGGCGAGCGTCGTCTTCTCGTACTTCGGGGCCGAGAACGACTTCGGCGAACCGCGCTGGATGGACACCTGGCCCTACCCCGGACGGGTGCCGCAGATGGTGCGCATGCGGGTCAAGTCCGCCGACGGGACGGAGCTCCCGGAGATGGTTGCCAAGGTCATGCTGGGCGAGGAAGCCGGCTGCCTCGAGAACTCATTCCAGCGCCTTTGCCGGCCGAGGCGCCCGACATGAGCGTGCGGCGCGATCGCGGCGTGGCGCTGGTGCTGGTGCTGTGGGTCTCGGTCCTGCTCACGGTGATCGCCTCGAGCTTCATCATGGAGAGGCGCACCGAGACGATCATAGTGAGGAACTCCGCCTCCCTCGCGCGTGCCGAAGCTGCAGCCGATGCCGGAGTCCATCGCGGCATCTACGACATGTACCGCAGCGACAATTCCCCCGAACGCTGGAAGCGCGACGGCAGCGTCCAGGAATGGAGCTTCGACTCGATCCCGGTGCGCGTGGAATTGCGCGACGAGTCTGCTAAAATTGACATCAATACCGCTTCGGACCCTTTGCTTCGCGGGCTCCTCCTGTCCTCGGGTCTGAACGAGCAGGACGCCGCCAAGCTCCTCGATGCGATCCTCGACTGGCGCGATCCCGATTCTCTGAAGCGTCCCAACGGCGCGGAGGAGCCCGATTACCGCGACGCCGGTCTCACCTACAAACCCGCCAATTCGGCCTTCCAGGCCATCGAGGAACTCCAACTCGTGCTCGGCATGCGTCCCGACCTTTACCGCCGCCTCGCTCCCTCGATCACCGTGTTCTCGCGGCAGCCCGGGGTGAATCCGCAGATCGCCACCCGCGAGGTGCTGCTCGCCATTCCCGGCCTCACGCCGGAGATCGTCGATCGCTATGTCGCGGAGCGCGACGAAGCGCGCCGCCAGGGCCTGCCGCTGCCCGCGCTACCCCAGGCAGGCGGCGTGGCCTCCGGCAACAGCATGGTGGCGAGCATCCGCTCCGAAGCCCGCCTCGACGACGGCACCCTCTTCGTGCGTGAGGCGGTGGCGCTGCTGCGCCCCGTCCCGCGAAAGGCGGTGACCTTCGTGTCGTGGCGCGAATCCACGGCGGGCCCGGTAATCGCAGCGACCCCGAACGCCGAGGCGCCGCGCTGATGTCAGCCACTTTCGAATCCCAGGGCGCCCGCGCCTCCGCATGGCGCGCCAAGCTCGAGTCCTTCTGGCGCTGGTGGACGCGCGAACTGGTGCAAATGGTCCCGGAGCGTTTTGCCGCGCTCGGCGGCGCCACGCGGGTGCCGCAGCTTGCGGTCGAGGGCGACGAGATCATCCTTGCCGAGCCCCAGGTCGGCGCCGGGGTGCAGACGCGCACATCGTCCTCGGACCCCCAGCGCACCCGCGCCGCGGTCCACGCGATGCTCGACGCGGCCGGAGAAGGGCGCGGCCGTGCACGCCTCGTGCTCGCGCATTCCGAAGCGCTGTTGCGGCGCGCGACCATGCCCGCTGCGACCGAAGAGAACCTCGCGCAGGTTCTCGCCTTCGAGATGGATCGCCTTACGCCCTTCCGCGCCGACGAGGTCTACTACGACCACCGCGTCGTGTCTCGGGACGCGCCGGCGGGAACGATCGCTGTCGTGGTGGCCGTCGCGCGGCGCGAGCTGGTGGACAGGCAGGTCGCCCTGCTGCGCTCGCTCGGGGTCAACGTCGAAGGCGTGACGGTCCGCGAGGATGGGCCGCAGCCCGGCGGCGCGTTGGACCTGATGCCCGCGGGGCTTCGCAGCGAGAGCGAGACGCCGCGCGCGCGGATAGTAAAGCGCGCTCTGCTGGCGGTAACGGGGCTGCTGCTCCTCGCGGTGCTCGCCTATCCCGCGTTCCGCAAGCGCGAGGCGATCATCGCGCTGCACCCGATCGAGGCGCGCGCCCAGGCAGAAGCGCAGACCGCCGACAAGCTCGCGCAGGAGCTCGAACGCCTGGTGGCCGAATACAACTTCCTCCTTGCCAAGAAGCACGGCACGCCGCCGGTGCTCGCATACCTGGAGGAGATATCGCGCCTGCTGCCCGACAACACCTGGGTGCAGCAATTCGACCTCAAGCCCGCCGGCAAGACGCGCGAGCTGCAGATCCAGGGCGAAACCGCGTCCTCGTCCAAGCTGATCGAGATCCTCGAGCAGTCCGCGCTGATCCGGAATGCTTCGACGCGCGGCACGGTGACGCGCGGCTCGCAGCCGGGCACGGAGCGCTTCTTCATCGCCGCGGAGGCGAAGACCCGGCCCCTGCCGGAGGCGGTATCGGTGGCACAGCTCGCTTCCCCCATCAGCGTGCCGGCCGCCCCTGCCAATCCGTCGGAGCCGCTATTGCCGACCGCTCCCGGCCGCGGCTCGGTGAGGCCTCCGGCGAAGGGCGAGGCACCCGCCACGCCACCGCCGGCGCCGCCTCGTGGCGAGGCTCCGAAGCCAGCCCAGCTCTCGGGCAGGCGCGGCGATGCGCCGCGCGCGCCCGTGATCCCCGGCGTGCCGGTGCCGGCGCGGGTCGAGCCCGTGGCGCCGCCGAGCGCGCCCGCCGACGCGAAAGGCCGGTGAAGCCATGGCCCTCGGCACGATGAATCCTCAGCAGAGCAGGCGCATGGCGATCCTGGTGCTGCTGGTCGCGGTACTGCTGATCGCCGGGCCGATCGCCGGGATCGTCTGGTACGTGAATCACTATTACGACGTGAAGCTCGCCGAGAAGCAGGATCGGATCGAGCGCTTCCAGCGTATCGCGTCGACGCGCGCCGCGGTCTCGCGCCAGCTCGATGCCATGCGCGCCAAGGAAACGCGCAAGTTCTTCCTGCGTGCCGGGGCGACAGCGCTGTCCGCCGCGGAGGCGCAAGAGGCCGTACGCTCCATCGTGGAATCGAGCGGCGGGAAGCTGATCACGATGCAGGCCCCGTCCTCGCGGGAGGAGGGACGCTCCCGGCAGATCACGATGGTCGTACAGCTCACGGCCAATGTGCAGGCGCTGCGCCGCATCCTGCATGCGCTGGAGGGAAACATGCCTTACCTCTTCGTCGACAACGTGACGATCCGCTCGCAGGTGACCGGGCAGCATCGCTCGGCGCCGGGACAGGAGCCCGAGATGTTCGTGAGCTTCGACGTGAACGGCTACACGCCGTTGAGCGGACCATGAACGGCTCCTTTCAGCGCAACCCCGCCGTCGCCGTACTCGCGGCGCTCGCGGCGCTGCTCGTCGTGGCCCTCGCGCTCGAGGTCACCCTCGGCGGGCGCGAAACCGCCGATGCTCCGCCGAGGCGCACCGTCCCGGCAGAGGCGAAGCTTCTGCCGCCGCTTGCGCCGGTGGTGCCCGAGCAGGCCTACGCTGAAACCGCCGCGCGCCCGCTCTTCGTGCCGACCCGACGTCCCGCCCCAGAGGTCGCGACCGCCGCCGCGCCCGCGTTCCAGCGCGGCCAGTTCACGCTGCAGGGAGTGATCGTGATCGGCGGTGATCGCACCGCGATGCTGCGCGAGAAAGCAAATGGGCGCATCCATCGGGTCGAGGCTGGAAAGGAGGTCAACGGCGTCAAGGTGCTCAAGATCGATCCCGCGACGGTGACCATCGGCATGGGAGACGAGCGAGAGGACCTGTCGCTTAGCGTGCAACGGCAGGCGATCGGCGCTCCCGGGGCTCCGGGATCGGTGCCGCCGCAGGCCCTTGCCGGCCAGGGCCCGTTCGCGCCTTCACGGTCCGCCTTTCCCGCGCCCGGTGCGCCACCGCAGGGCGTGGGCCAACCCGGTATCCCGCCGCGTCTACCGCAAGGCGCGCAATCGCTGAGCGCGGGCAGCGTCCCCTTTCCTCCGGGCCCGCAAAACATTCCCGCCAATCCGGTCGCGAGTCCCGGTGCAGCGCCTCCTCCCGGTGCCGCCACCGACACTATGCCCATGACGCCCGAGGAACTCCTCGCGCGACGCCGCGCACGCCGCGCGCAACAAAACCAGTGAGCATCTCATGACCGATCGCAACTTCCGCAGGCCCCCCGCAGCGCCCGCCATGCTGGCGACGAAGTCGGCGAGCGTACTCGCGCTCGCGATAGTCGCCTCCTCGTGCTCGGTTCTTCCGCCAAGCCTGAGGAGCAATGCCGTGGAACCGCCCGTCGCCGTGGTGATGACTCCCCAGGAAGTCGCCGCTGCCGCCGGCATCAAGCCCGCCCCCGCCGCAGCGCCTGCCACCGACCCGAAGCTCTATCCGGGCAGCGGCAACTTCGTGCGTCAGGCTCCGATCGCGCCGCCGATTCCACCGGGTCCCGAGGAGGCGAGCCTCAATTTCGAGTCGCTCGACGTGCGTGAGGTGGCCAAGGTGATTCTTGGCGACTACCTCAAGCAGTCGTACACCGTGCACCCGCAGGTGACGGGAACGGTGACCTTCCGCACGGTGCGTCCCATCTCGATGAAGGACCTGCTGCCGACACTCGAGATGCTGTTGCGCCAGAACAACGCCTCTGTCGTGGTCGAGGAAGGCATCTACAAGATCCTGCCCATCAACGCGGTGCGCGGCTCGGTTTCTCCCCAGCTCGGCGGATCGCCGCGCCCCATACCCGCGGGCTTCTCGGTGCTCGTGATTCCCCTCAAGTATGTCGGCGCGCGCGAGATGCTGAGGCTCCTCGAGCCCTTCGCGGCCGACAACACCGTCCGCGTGGACGAGGCGCGCAATCTCGTAATCATCGCCGGGAGCCAGCGCGAGTTGAAGCACTTGGTCGACACCATCGACCTTTTCGATGTCGATTGGCTCGCGGGCTACTCGATCGGTCTCTTCCCGATCAAGGGCGCCGACGTGAAGCTGCTTGTCGGGGACCTGGAGAAGGTCTTCGGCGCCGCGGCGCAAAGCCCGCTCGCCGGCGTGGTGCGCGTGATCCCGATCGAGCGGATGAATGCAGTGCTCGTAGTCACCACCCAGGCGCGCTACCTCGAGATGGCGAAGACCTGGGTCGAGCGCATCGACCAGGCCGGCGGCGGCGGCACTGGCAACCGGATCTTTGTCTACCAGGTGCGCAACAGCAAGGCCGAGAACCTCGCGCAGCTCATCGGCGACCTGTTCGCGTCCCGCCGCACGACCACCACGACGCCCACCCTGGCTCCGGGCTCCCGGCCGGCGGAGATTCGCACCGCCCCCTTCGGGCAGCCGCAGCCGCCCGCGGCGCAGACCACGACCACCACGGCAACGCCTGGCGCTGGCGCGGCGACATTCCAGATGGGCGGAGTCGGCAGCAGCTCTGCCGAGGTGCGCGTCATCGCCGACAAGGACACGAATTCGCTGCTGATCGTGGCGGCGCAGGCCGACTACGAGGTAGTGCTCGACGCGCTGAAGAAGCTCGACGTCGTGCGCCGGCAGGTGCTGGTGGAAGTGCTGCTCGCCGAGGTCACGCTGAGGGACGGCCTCGAGTTCGGCATCGACTGGTTCATCAGTGGCCGCAACGACAACAACAACGGCACATTGAGCACCAACGGGTTGCTTCCCGCGCTGCGCACCGATGCGGTTGCCCGCGTCGGCGGATTGCAGCTCATCAACCTTTCCGGTGGCGAGGTCCGTGCGGTGCTGAAGGCGCTGGGCAGGGATGGCAAGACGAAGGTGCTCGCCTCGCCGCAGATCATGGTGCTCGACAACGAGAAGGCGGAGATCAAGATAGGCGACCGGATTTCGGTGCAGACCTTGACGCAGACGGGCGTGAACGTGGGGACGACCAACTCCTACTCGTATCTCGAGACCGGGGTGTTGCTCGCGGTGACTCCGCGCATCAACTCCGGCGGCATGGTGACGCTGGACATCAGCCAGGAGGTCAGCGCCCCGGGAGATACCCCGACCGGCAATCCCAATCCCAACGTCGCTACGAGGTCCGCGAAAACGGCCGTGGTCGTGGCCTCGGGCGACTCGATCGTGCTCGGGGGCCTGATTCGGGAGAACAGCTCGCGCAGCACATCGGGCCTGCCCCTGCTCTCGAAAATACCGATCCTCGGGGGAATCTTCGGCTCTCAGACGCTCTCGCGGGAGCGCACCGAGCTGGTGATGATGGTGACGCCCAAGATCGTGAACGACGTTTCCCAGGCCCGCCAGGTCACCGAGGAACTGCGCCTCAGGCTGCCGACTCTGGAAGGTATGCTTCCGAAGGGACCGGGACCGGGAGCGCCGCTGCCGCCAGCGGCGCCTGCGTTGGCCCCAAAAACGGCGCCATGAGGCCTGTGTTCGACCGTTGAAACCGACTTAAAGCACATTCAAACTCAACGGATTGCAGCTGAAACTTAAAGTAGCGTGTTGTAAAAACAACACAGTGTTGTAAAAATATTTCGAAACTGTTTGACGCGGAGAATCAACTTGAATAGTCTTTCGACGCAATGTGACGCGAAATCGGGTATTTTCCAGGGTGTGGCACGCATCATCTGCGCGCTGGCCCTCGGGGTCGCAACGGCAAGCTGCGTGGGCCTGCAGCCCCGGACCCCCGAGGAAGCTGTGAAAGCGCGCGCGCAGGCACGGTGGGACGCGTTGTTGAAAGGCGACATCAAGGCCGCGTACGGTTTCCTGAGCCCCGGCAGCCGAGTGGTGATGACGCAGGAGGCATACGGAGCGTCGCTGCGGAGCGGGTTCTGGAAGTCCGCGGCAGTGGAGAAGGCGGCATGCGATGCGCCAGATGCGTGCGAAGCGCAGCTGACCATCGAATACGAATTTCAAGGGAAGCGGACCAAAACGCCGCTTCGCGAGACGTGGATCCGGGAGGGAACGAATTGGTGGTATGTGCAGAAATAGTCCGCAAGCGAACTACAAAATGTAGAGAATTGGTTCCTCGATTTGTAAAAGTCCAAGGCATCGGCTAGAATCCGCGAGTTGTAACCTCAAGAAAGTGATCACTTTCTCAACAAAGGAGTCATCCAACACCATGAATACGTTCAAAAGAAAAGCTCTGTTTACCGCTGTGCTCGCAGGTCTGGGCACCGTCGGTACCGCAGAGGCTGTCTACCTGAACCCCAATGGAACGGGTCAGGTACTGGTCTACCCCTACTACACCGTGCAGTCTGCCGGCGGCAACGCGTGGAACACCTACCTCTCGGTGGTGAACACGACGTCCCGCGCGAAGGCGCTGAAAGTGCGCGTCCTCGAGGGCAAGACCTCTGCGGAAGTCCTGGACTTCAACCTGTTCCTGTCGGCCAACGACATGTGGACCGCCGTGATCGTCCCAGGCCCCAACGCCGGCGACGCCGCACGCATTGTGACGTCGGATGTCTCCTGTACCAACCCGGTCGGCAACCTGCCGGTCGCGAACGGCGGCGAGCCGTTCCGTAACTTCCAGTACTCGACCGGTGGCGATGCGCTGCCTGGTACGGGCCTGGATCGTACGCGGGAAGGCTACGTCGAGATCATCGAGATGGGCACCCTCACGGGCGCGTGGGCCTCAGCGGTCACGCACGGTGCGGCCGGTACGCCTGCCAACTGCGCCGTGGTCCAGGGCAACACCCTGACCCCGTCGTCGATCGAAGCTCCGTCGGGCGGTCTGTCCGGCACGGGCACGCTGATCAACGTCAACAACGGCTCGGATGCCGGCTACAAAGCCGACGC
>JBDSRZ010000040.1:0-12250 GCA_039929025.1 Usitatibacter sp.
ATCCGAAGCCCCTGCCCATCTGTGTGCATCTGTGTTCATCTGTGGTTTGAATACTGTTTCCATCTCGCGGCGGACCTTCACAGCCTCAGACGCAGCGTCGTACTCGACGTCGTCCCAGCAAACGACCTGTCCCTCGGAAATATCGCGCTTCAACTTCACTTTGTGCGCGAGACCGATGGGCAGCGCACCAAGCGCGGCGGAATCGGCGGCGGGCATGAGCTTTCCCCAGACGGTGTAGCCGCCTTCGCCATCGAGCACTTCACCGGCACGCAGCGCGCGCTTGGCGGTGGCGACGCAATCGCCGCGCCATCCGGTGGCGGACCCGGTGGGCTCATTGCGCAAGGCGACGCTCGCCACGCTGATACCCAGCTCGAGCCCGATCAGGTGGCTCGGCTTGTACATCGAGGCGTACTCTCCGGAAGGATCGGTCACGACACCGTACTCGCCGAAGCAACGGCGCACGTACTCGTGGCCCGCGCTGAAGGTCACGTACACGCCCCAGCGAAGGTCGCGGAACACCGGACGGCCGTCCCGCTCGACGCTCGAGATCACCTCGACCTGGCCGGCGTGGTCGAGGATTCCGCCCGCGGAGCGCGGCCGCAGCACGCGCGCGAGGTCGTCCACACCGCAAGGCGGGAACGCAAGCCCGTCGGGCGCAGGCGTGAGCCCGGCCGCGTTGGCCACCGCCGCCATCTCGATCCCGCTTTTCGTGCCGTCGAGGAAGGAGTTGAACATCTGCGCGTTGAAATCGCCGCGCGCCACGGTCTCCTCGGTGAAGCCGTAGTGACCCCACACCGTCCGCGGAGTGGAAGCATGGTAGGCGGGTAGGTACTTGGTGCCCTTCCCCGCCGCCACCACCTCGAAGCCCGCGGTGCGCGCCCAATCGACCAGCTCGCAGATGAGCGCGGGCTGGTCGCCGTAGGCGAGCGAGTAGACGATGCCGGCATCGCGGGCACGGCGGGCGAGGAGCGGACCGGCGAGCGCATCGGCCTCCACGTTGACCATCACGACGTGCTTCGCATGCGCACAGCAGGCGAGCACGTGGGCGATGCCGGCCGCGGGGCTCCCGGTCGAGTCGATCACGACCTCGGTCGCAGGATGGGCGATCGCGGCCATCGCGTCGTCGGTCACGCAGGTGCCGCCGGTGCGTGCCGCCTCGTCGAGGGAGGGCGCCGCGAAGCGCTCCTCCTCCCAGCCGACCCGGGCAAGCGAGGCGCGTGCGCGGCCAGGCGCCAGGTCGGCCACCGCGAGAATGTGCAGGCCGGCGGTACGCCGCGCCTGGGCGAGGTACATCGAGCCGAACTTGCCGGCGCCGATCAGGGTGACACGCACCGGCCGGGTCTGGGCTGCGCGAGCTTCGAGAAGTCGATGCAGGTTCATGACGAGCTGGGAAAGGCGTTCATGGAGGCGGGGGCGGGTGGTTACAGATGAGACCGGGGGCCCGCGCGCGGGTGACAAACAGCATAGAAGTTTACCGCCCCTGTGTCCCAGAATGCTCGCCTGAGCCAACCCTCGCCCTGTTTCCGGAATGCGGACTACGTGGCGCATGTCGGCCGCCCGACCGATGATTTCATCGGCCGCACAGACGAGCTGTCCGCGAGCGGTGACCTTCCTTCCGAACCTTTCGGATTTGGTTACCGCGGCGCGCCCTGGCTTGAGCTGGCAGCTAGACGCGCTTTACCGTGAGGAAGTTGCGCACCTCGCGCACACCCTTGATGGCTGCGGCGATTTTTTCGGCCCGTACCTTCGCCGCCTCGTTGTCGGCGAGCCCGTTCAGGGTCACGACGCCGTCGCGGGTGTCCACGTCGATCTTGAGCACGCTCAGATCCGGGTCCTTGAGGAAGTCGGTCCTGATCGATGCCGTGATCGCCGTGTCGCCGAGCACGGCTCGGGTCTGCGCCGGAAGGCCGCTCACGGAACTGGAGGGACCGGTCGTGATGGTGGTTGTCGTAGTGGCGGTGGTGGCATTCGGCGCGACCGCATCCTTCACGCTCGCGGCCACCCTCTCGCTCGCCTCGGAGATCCGCGCTCCGGCCTCCTCGAGACTCGGCCTCATCCGCTCGCCGGCTTCGGCGAGTTTCTGCTGCGTCTTTTCGCCCGCCTCGGCGAGCCTCTTGCCACTGCGGTCGACGGCATTGTCGATCTTCTGCCCGGCCTGCTCGGCCGAGCGCTGCGCTTCGGTGGTGGCCTGGCGGTCGCAGGCAGGAACAAAGGAAGCCGCGAGCGCCACGGCGAGCGTTGCGCGAAGGGAATTGGGGTGGGCCATGGTGTGGCTCCAGGGAAGGAACGATGGGAACCCGATTGAATCCATCGTAGTCGTGCGTCGCGCCCCATTCCGTCGGCGCATATCGCGCCGCACTGTCGTCGCAAACCTACCGCGAGGTGTCAGACGAGTCCCACGGTCGAATCGGACCCTGCTACCCGGGTAGCCGCGCGGCGCTCCGACAGAGGGCCGCAGGCACGCTGCCTATTCTGGCGGAGTGGGTGCGGGGGGTCGGTAAGGGCCTGCGCGCAACCCTCCGTGGTCGTCAACAACGACTTGCCCGCGTCACACCAAATCGAGGAGACCGCAATGCAAAACCGTGCCCAATCCAGTCCCGTCGGCCGTGAAGTCCAGAACGTCGTTTCCGAAGCCCAGGAGCTTCTGAAGACGGTCAAGGACGAGGGCGCGACCCAGCTCGACGCCGTGCGCAACAAGATGCAGGCGCAATACGAGGTGGCCCGCGAGAAGTTCGGCGAGATCCAAAGCACAGTCACTGAGGGCGCGAAGGTCGCCGTCACCACCACCGACGCGTATGTACGCGGCAATCCGTGGCGCGCCGTGGGCATTGCAGCCGCTGCGGGAGCGATCATCGGCTTCCTCTGCTCGCGGCGCTAGGAGGTCCCCGTGATCCGCGAAGCGACCACTATCGTCGGCGACCTGAGAGGGCTCGCATCGACTGGGGTGCGCGCGGTCAGGACCCGCTTGGAGCTGCTGGGCATCGAGTTGAAGGAGGAGAAGGCGTGGCTGGTGCGCTTCCTGGTGATCGCCGTGACAGCGCTCTACCTGGTGACGTTCGGGCTGCTCCTGGGCGTCGCGGCGCTGGTGTTGTTCGCTTCCGAAGCAAACCGCCCCGCGATCCTGGGCATTTGCTCGGCGGCGTTCCTGGCCGCGGGTGCCGGTGCCGCCTTCTATGTTTACAGTTCCTCGAAAAAGCGCCAACCGCTCTTCCAGGAGACGCTCGCCGTGCTGAAGGGCGACGAGTCGGGGCTGCAACAACTGATGCGGGGCACGGGTGACTGAGCTCGACGTACTTCGGCAACGGCGCGAGCTGGTGGTGTTGGCAGCGGAGCTGCAGCGAGCCACCGTCGTGCGCCGCCTGGAGCGCATCCAGACCAACCCCGCCAGGAAGCTCCTGGGGTTCGTTGCAAATATGGCAAGCCGTCCGGCGCTGCTGTCGCTCGGCACGGCGGCGGTGCGTTACGCGATTCGCGCGTACCGAAGGCGTTCGGCTCGATCGAACCACTGATTTCAACCAACCGAAAGGAGAATCACATGCTTTACTGGGCTGCTGTCTTCTTCATCGTTGCTCTCATCGCCGCGGTCCTTGGCTTCGGTGGCATCGCCGCCGGCGCCGCAGGCATCGCCAAGATCCTGTTCTTCATCTTCCTCGTGGCGTTCGTGGTCTCCCTGTTGATGGGTGTCTTCCGGCGCTCCGCTTAAGGAGTTGCAAATGCTTGGAACCAGACATGTTGCGGCAGTGGCAATCGCGCTCGGCGTTTCGGCCTGCGCGAGCGATCCCTACTACGACGCCGCGTACGGTGCGCCGCGATATGCGCCCGGTCCCTACGCCGCCAGTGGCGCGTACTCCGACTTCGGTCGAGTGGTCGGCATCGACGTCGTTCGCGGCCGCGGTGGCTCGAGCGGTGCCGGCGCGGTCGTCGGCGGTATCGTAGGGGGCGTGCTGGGCCACCAGGTCGGCAGCGGACGGGGCAACGACGCCGCGACCGTGGCCGGCGCCATCGGCGGTGCCGTGGTCGGCAACGAGATCGAAAGGCGGCGCGATGGCGACGAATACTATCGCATCACGGTTCAGATGCGAGACGGCCGCGAGGCGACATTCGCGCAGGATTCGCTCAACGGATTGCGCGTGGGTGACCGCGTCCGGATCGACGGCAACCGCGTCTTTCGTGACTAGGATCTTGCAGTAATCGCGGCGGCCCACGGGGTAGACTTCCTCGTGGTGCCGTCCGCGTTCCTTTTTCGGCTCCGGACGGATCCCGCAGGAGCCGCTTCCGTATTTTCCACGCCCATGAGCACGCCTCGCCCCTTCTCCCGCCAGCCCGTCAATCAGCCCATCGCGAGTGCAGGAGCGGCACAGCCGCTCGCGGAGCTTACGGAAGAGATCAGCGCGAAGCTTGCCCAGGCCGAAGCCCATTCGTCACCGGAGGCTCGCAAAACGCTCGCGGAGGCACGGGCCCTCGTGGCGCAGCAGGGCTCGCTGCTGTCGGCGCTGGAAGATCGCATACGCGAGCTGGCGTCGCTCTCCCACTTCCTGCAGATACACGCGGAGCGTGAGAAGGCGCTTCTCGCTCGTGAACTGCACGATGCGCTAGGCGGCATCCTCACGCCCGCGAAGATGGACCTTGCGTGGCTCGAGACCCGCCTCGGAGCGGAGCCGGAGACCGGTGAGCGCATTCGCCGCCTCGGGTCGATGATCGACAGCGGCATCGACCTCAAGCGCCGCATCATCGAGAACCTGCATCCTTCGCTCCTGGATCACCTTGGACTGGCTTCGGCGCTGCAGTGGTACGTCGAGGAAGCGTGCCGCGCGGCCGGCATCGAGTGCCGCCTGATGGTGAGCGAGCGTCTCGAGCGACTGGGACCGGACCTGGAAATCGCGCTCTACCGCCTGGTGCAGGAAAGCGTGAGCAACATCGTGAGGCACGCTCAGGCGCGTGTGCTGCAACTCTCCCTCGAGCGTACCGAGGATGGCCTCACGGTGGAGATCGCCGACGACGGCGTGGGAATCGCGAACATCGAGGAAGCCAAGCGCGCCTCTCACGGGCTCGCGGGCATGAGGCATCGCGTGCGCTCGGTCGGTGGAACGTTCGACGTGCAAAGCCTGGTGGGCAAGGGCACGCGCATCGACGTCTTCGTGCCCCTCAGGAAGAAATAGCTGCGCCTAGCCTAGCTAGTTCTTCTTCGTCGACAGCAGCTCGCCGATGAGTCTCGGGATGGTCGCGAAGTCCTTGCTCTTGTCCAGGAAGTAGTCCGCGCCCGCCTCGAACGCGGCGACCTTGAGCGCCGGCACCGCGTGGTTGGTGAGGACGACGATGCACGCCGGATTGGCGCCGGTCGCGGCGCGCAACCGCCGGATCACGCCGAAGCCCGTGCCCTGCGCGAGCTGCAGGTCCACGATCGCGAGCGCGATGGTGTGCTTGTCGCACGCCGCCAGCGCCTCGTCCTCGGTGGCCGCGGTCGCCACCACCTCGACGCGATTGGGGACCGAGACGAGCTCGACCAGGCGTTCGGCGATCTGGGGCGAATCCTCCACCACGAGCGCGTTCATCAGTTCTTCATCGGAATGCCGAATCTGGTATTCGGGCGGAAGGGTACGCTTTTCCGGCCCGCCTGGCTGAGTCGTGGGTGAGTGCATGTTCGTCTCGCCCGGACCGGGGCGTCTGGTAGTCGAGGGATTTGCCTGCGTGCTCATGCGATAAGCTGGTTCTTCACTGCGTAGTATGTGATGTCCGCATTCGACTTGAAGTTCATCTTTTCGAGGATGCGGGAGCGATATGTGCTCACGGTCTTCACGCTGAGGAAGAGCTCCTTGGCGATCTCGGAGACGCTCTGGCCCCCGGCGAGCTTGCAGAAGATCTGGAACTCGCGCTCGGAAAGCTGCGTGTGCGAGGGCTGGTCGGCCGCGGGGCCTGCCAAGCCCTGGGCCAGCTTGTCCGCGATGCGCGGGCTCACGTAGCGGCGGCCCTGCGCGGCGGCAACGACCGCGGACACGAGGTTTTCGGACGGCGCGTCCTTGGCGACGAAACCCGATGCGCCCGCCTTGAGCAGGTTGATCGCGTACTGGTCCTCGGGATAGCCGCTCACGATAAGCACGGCCATTTCGGGGCGGATCGCCTTGGCGCGGTTGAGGACATCGACCCCCGACATGTCGGAGAGCGAAAGGTCGACGAGGGCGACGTCGTAGGGCGTCGAGCGAACCTGGGCGATGGCTTCCTCGCCGGTGCGCGCCTCGCCTGCCACTTCCATGTCCACGCGTCCCGAAAACACCTGCTTGAGGCCCATGCGCACCACGTCGTGGTCGTCAACGATGAGCAGCCTGATCATGGCGGTCTTCCCGTGTTGTGTAGTTGTAGTCCAGGTAGGTATTACATCACGGGGCTTCGCATGGGGTGTCGTGGGCGGCGACGGATTCGTTTGTAGGACAAATCCTACACCGGCGGCATAATTAACATCAATTAACATGATTAGTAAAAGGAGTAGCGGAGAACCACTCGGTCCCTTTTCAAGGAAATATTTTCCGCCTGCAGGCCGGGGAGTTCCGGCATGAAAGCCCGGGCCGGTTTGTACACGATGCGTCCCGAAGCCGGGTCATAGCAAAGCGCCCGTTCCCCGCTGCACGAGGAACGGCTCGCGTCCTGGCGCGCATCCCGGCGGGGCGCCAGCTCCAGCTCGTGCTCGCCCGATGGCGCGGTGAACGGGGCATAGCGCGACTGCTGCGCGGGCACCACCAGGGCGGCCTTCGGTTTGAGCTCGAGCGCCGGGGTCTTGGCCTCCGCAGCCTCGCCTTTCGGCGTGCCCGCCACCCCGAGTGCCAGTGCGATGACGATCGTCTTCATCTCCTTCTTCTCCGTGCCGGCTGTTCTGTTTCCCGCAGCGTCTTGTTCCCCACATCGGTCGGGAAGCGGTTTTAGGTAGATGAATGCTGCGCGCGCGGGCGTACCCGGTATGCCGGAGCCCAACGGCAACTGGTGTCCTCATCGCGCATTGGCGAGTGTAGGAGGGAGCCGACCCATTGCCGGCAATCGCCGACCTCACCTCGCGGCTTGCGCCCATTAACTTGTCGCTGGCAGCGCCCTATCGTGGTCCCCATGGCCGCGTCCCTTCGGACGGGCATCGGAGACTTCGCAACAATGCACGCCCTCAAAGCAACCCGCGCCGCGCTCCTCCTGGCATCCGCGGCCTGGGCTTTCGCAACCGGCGCCGCCCAGGTGAGCGCCACGCCCTCGCTTCCCCTCTACGGGGAGAATATCGTCGTGGATCTGCGCGACCTGCAGAATCCGGCCTACCTCCCGGCCACGCGCTACATGCGTTCCGGCTCGAACATCGTCATCGATTACGAGGTGGCGCCCGCGGGCTTCGGACCGCTGCGCGCCGACTTCGGCCTGCCGCGCGTGAATCTCGGCGAGCTGGTGCCGGGCAACTACACCGTCGAGGCCCGCCTCTTCAAGATGGGGGATCCGACGCAAGCGCCGCAGGTCGTCACGCAATCGCTCGCGGTGGTGCCGCCGGAGCGATGGGGCCTCTATCTCATTCCGCGGGAGCCGGAGGCGTTCGCCGCGACCGACGTGCTGCTCCGCAGCGCCGCATACTTCGAGCCGGGCTCGATGCACGTCACCCAGAACGCCAACGTGCTTCGCGTGGACTTCGACTTCCTCGGCAATGCGCCGGTGGGCAGTCCCACGCCTCCGGGCACGACCTCGTACGCGGCGATTCGCCTGCCCGCCCTCGCCCCCGGCAGCTACACCGTCGAGGGATGGGGCCGCGACAAGTCGAACGGCGCCGCCGCGGAACGCTACTTTACCCAGGCCTTCACCGTCGCTTCCGCGGTGCCGATCGTGGAGTACTACGCCGAGTCCACCGACCACTACTTCATCACCGCGGCGCCCGGCGACGTGGCGATGCTGGACAACGGCGGCATGGGCGGCTGGAAGCGCACCGGCCAGAAATTCAAGGGCTGGCTGCGGATGGGCGACGCACCCCCGGGCGCGAAGGCGGTTTGCCGCTTCTACGCCAAGGGCCCGAACTCGCATTTCTATACGGGCAATGCCGGCGACTGCGAGTACCTCAAGGCGATCGAGTCCCAGCAGCGCGCGTCCGCCGAAGCGCGGGGCGAACCGTTCCTCGGCTGGGCGTTCGAGAACATCGCGTTCTATGCACTGGTGCCCGAGAATGGCCAGTGCCCGGGCGGCACGACCGCGGTCTACCGCACGTTCAACAACCGCGCCGGGCAAAACGATTCCAACCACCGCTTCTCGACCGACGCGCAGCAACGCGCTGCGATGCTGCTCTCATCATGGGCGGACGAGGGCGTGGCGTTCTGCTCGCCGCCCTGAGCGGCCAAAGCAGCGCGACGAGCGCCCTCTCGAGAAGGCGGGCACTCGGGGGAGCCCTGTAGACTTGAGGGGGCAGGCCATCGTCCTACTATCGCACTGACACCTCCGATTTCGTCGCAGAGCTCCCCTCCTCCGAGCAAGCCCGATCCCGCGGCGACCCGGATGTACCGCGAGGCCGCCGGCGCCTCGCGGAGCGTCGCGCGCCAGCTCGAGCGCAACCGTACCCACGTGGCCAGGCTCGCCGCGAGCCTGCGCGAGCGGCGCCCCCGCGCGGTAGTGACGTGCGCGCGCGGCAGCTCCGACCACGCCGCGACCTATGCCAAGTACCTGCTGGAAACGCGGCTGGGAA
Source organism: Usitatibacter sp. (assembly GCA_039929025.1). Taxonomy (GTDB): domain Bacteria; phylum Pseudomonadota; class Gammaproteobacteria; order Burkholderiales; family Usitatibacteraceae; genus Usitatibacter. The sequence goes on from JBDSRZ010000040.1 coordinate 8,687, forward strand.
TCCTGACCGCCTCGGCCGCGCCGTCGGTCGCGTCGGTCTACGGCTCGAGCCAGGACCTGCGAGATTGCCTCTTCGTCGCGCTGTCGCAATCGGGCCGCAGCCCCGACCTGCTGGAAAGCGTGCGCGCAGCCGGCCGCGCGGGCGCCCGCGTGATCGCGCTGGTGAACGACGAGGACTCGCCGCTCGCGAGCCTTGCCGCGGAGACCATCCCGTTGTGCGCGGGAAAGGAAGAAAGCGTCGCGGCCACCAAGTCTTTCCTCTGCATGCTCGCGGCGCTCGCCCACCTGGCCGCGGCGTGGAGCGACGATGCGGGATTCCTCGATTCGGTCGCCGCCTTGCCCGATACCCTCGCCCGCGCCTGGGCCCTGGATTGGACGCCAGCGCTGCCGGTCCTCGAGCCCGCCTCGAACCTCTACGTGATCGCGCGCGGCGTGGGGTTGGGCGTAGCACAGGAAGCCGCCCTCAAGTGCAAGGAGACCTGTGGGCTGCACGCCGAGAGCTTCAGCAGCGCCGAGGTGCGCCATGGTCCCCAGGCGCTACTGCAAGCCGACTTCCCCGCGCTCATCTTCGCCCAGGACGACGAGACCCGTCCCGGCATCGAAGAGCTCGCCCGGGACCTGCTCGCGCGCGGCGTGGGCGTGATGATCGCCGGCGCCGAGGCACCCGGCGCGGTGCGCCTGCCCACGGTCGAAGCGCATCCCGCGATCGGCCCGATCGCGGTGGCGCAGAGCTTCTACCGCCTCGCGAACGCGCTTGCCGTCGCGCGCGGCTTCGACCCCGACAACCCGCCGCACCTGCGCAAGGTCACGGAGACGCGTTGACGGCGACCGCCCTCCTCGATGCGCGCATCCTGCTGGACGAAGGATTCGTGGACAGGCATGCGGTGCTGGTCGACGGCGGGCGCATCGTGGACATCGTGCGCGAGGACGATCGCCGGCTCCGCCACGCACGCCCGCATCGCCTCGGCGGCGCGCTGCTGCTGCCCGGCTTCATCGACGTCCAGGTCAACGGCGGCGGTGGCGTGCTGTTCAACGAGTCCCCGACGGTCGAGGGCATTCGCGCCATCGGGGCGGCGCATCGCGCCCATGGCACGACCGCATTTCTTCCCACCCTCATCAGCGACGAGCCGGCGGTGATCGAGACCGCGATCGGCGCCGTGCGCGCCGCGATCGCCGGGGGCGTGTTGGGCGTGGCGGGCATCCACATCGAGGGCCCTTTCATCAATCCCGAGCGCAAGGGCACCCACGATGCGGCGCGCATTCGCGGACTCGACGACGAAGCACTGCGCCTGCTGGCATCGCTCGCCAGCGGGCGGACGCTGGTGACGCTCGCTCCCGAGAAGGTGTCCCTCGAAGCGATTCGCACGCTTGCGGCCGCCGGCGTCGTCGTCTCCGCCGGCCACACCAATGCAACCTTCGAGCAGATGAACGCGGCGGTGGCGAACGGGCTCACGGGCGTCACGCACCTCTTCAACGCGATGTCGCAACTCGCCTCTCGCGCGCCCGGCATGGTCGGCGCCGCGCTTCACCACGCGGACTGCTGGTGCGGAATCATCGTGGACGGCAAGCACGTCCATCCAGCGGTGCTGCAGCTCGCTTTGCGCGCCAAGCGCCGCGATCGCTTCATGCTGGTCACCGACGCGATGCCGTGCGTGGGCAGCAAGCAGGACCATTTCATGATGCAGGGCAAGCGCATCACGGTGCGCGACGGCGTGTGCGTGGACGAGCAAGGAGTGCTTTCGGGATCGGCCCTCGACATGGCGAGCGCGGTGCGCAATGCCGTGGACCTGCTCGGCGTCCCGCTGGAGGACGCGGCGCGCATGGCGAGCACCTATCCGGCGCAGTTCCTCGGCCTCGGTCATGATCTGGGGCGCATCGCGCCGGGATACCGCGCCAGCTTCGTGGCCGCGGACGAGCGGATGAACGTGCGCGAGACCTGGATCGACGGAGTGCCCGCGCAGGCTGGCGCCCCCGCGTAGGACCGGGCCCAATTTCTCCTTATCACCCTGGGTGAGGGTCAGGTGAAGCTGGCAATGCTGCGCGAGCGGGTCCGAGCCCGGATAGCGAGTAGGCGCGCGTGAACTCGGCGCCGAGGAAGAATATCTGCGCCGAGTAGTAGATCCATACGATTACGACGATCAGCGTGCCCGCCGCGCCGAAGGGTGAGGCGACAGCGCTTTTCGCGATGTAGAGGCCGATCAGCCACTTGCCGACGCCGAACAGGATCGAGGTGATCGCCGCTCCGACCCAGACATCCTTCCAGGCGATCGAGGCGCTCGGCAACAGCTTGTAGATCATCGCGAAGAGGCCCGTGGCGAGGCCGAAGGACAGCGCCAGTTCCATCGCCCTCAGCAGAACCCCCGCGCCAGGCAGCACGCTCGACCACAGCGACCCGAGCACCGACACCGCCGCGCTGAGGACGAGCGAGATCAGCAGGAGGAATCCGATCGCGAGTACCAGGCTGAAGCCCCACAGGCGCGGGCGGATCAGCTTCAGCCAGCCGACGCTCGCCGGCTTTTCATAGCGCCAGATGCGATCGAGGTCCCGCTGCAGCTCGGCCAGGACCGAGGTCGCGCCCACCACCAGCATCGCGAGGCTTGCAGCCGCCGCCAGCATGCCTTCTTCCCTCTTGTCGCCGGCCCGCAACACCGCCTGCACCGCTTCCGCGCCCCGGGCGCCCAGGAGCTCGGTGAGCTGATCGAAGATCAGCCGACTCGCGACCTCGGCGTCGACCACCAGCGCAACGAGCGAGATCACCAGCAGCAGGAGCGGGGCCATCGAGAAGAGCGCGTAGAAGGCCAGGGCCGCGCCCATGCTGCCGGCGTTGTCGTCGGACCAGCCGCGCAACGCCTGCCTGAAGAGTCCGGCGAACTGTCTCGGGGTCATTCCCCAATCTAACGCAACTAGGGAGCGCCGGCGCAGTCTCACGTGGCATGAAGACGCGCGCCCGCGTGATCGGCCTTTCCGTCCTCGGGGTGGTGGCGTTGTACGGGCTCGTCGGCGCGGTGATCGTGCCGCCGATCGCGAAGCACGTGATCGAGACAAGACTCACGGAGCGCCTCGGCCGTGCGTTCGCTCTCGAGGGCGTGTCGGTAAATCCTTACACGCTGCGAACCACGCTCAAGAACATCCGCATCGTCGACGCCGCCTCGAGCTTTGCGTTGCAGCCTTTGATGATGACAGCGGCGATCGATGCGCGTGCCACCGACCTGGTGCCGCTGCGCGCCTGCGTGCCGCAGTTCTCCACCGTCGCGGTTAGGAGCGCAGCGGCTTCCGCACGCGGGACCGCGACCCCCGAGGAGCCGCAGGGCACGGCGCCGGCGCAGTCCCCGCGCCCGCGCGAGGTCCGCATCGACCGCATCACCTTCGTCGGCAGCCGGCTCAACTTCACCGACCACTTCATCAAGCGCAACTGCACCGCCGACGTTTGCGAGTTGCGGATGGCCGCCGCCCCCAAGGACCTTTCGAAGGAAGCGCGCGAGAAGCTCGCCGCCGAGCCGATCGAGATTTCCGCGGGGGAGTTGAGTGCACTTGCGAAGCAGCGAGCGGAAAAAGTGACAGGCTA
>JBDSRZ010000041.1:0-14203 GCA_039929025.1 Usitatibacter sp.
CTACCGACTGGCTCTCACGCGGTCTGGTGGCTCGCCCCTACGAGCCGCTGGCGGACGGCCATGCTGGAACGCATGGCCCGGCCAGACCCGTCTCCTGCAGTCGCTTCAGAAGACAAACCCAAGCGCCGCAAGGCGCTTGGGTTTGGCATCTACTTCACTTCGACCTTGGCACCCGCCTCTTCCATCTTCTTCTTGATGGCTTCGGAGTCGGCCTTGTTCACGCCTTCCTTGACGGGCTTCGGCGCGCCGTCGACCAGGTCCTTGGCCTCCTTCAGGCCCAGGCCCGTGACTTCGCGCACCGCCTTGATGGTGTTCACCTTGTTCTCGCCGGCGGCGAGGAGCATCACGGTGAACTCGGTCTGCTCCTCGACGGCCGCGGCGGCGGCGCCACCGGCCGCGGGGGCGGCGGCGGCAACGGCTGCGGCTGCGGAAACGCCGAACTTCTCTTCCATGTCCTTGATGAGCTGCGAGAGCTCGAGGACGGTCATGCTCCCGATCGCGTCGAGAATTTCTGCTTTGGCGACTGCCATGTGTATTGCTCCTGTTTGGGAATCGTTAACGGTGTCGTGGGAAGCGGCTCGCCTCAGGCGGCCTGCTTTTCCTTCTGGTCGCGAAGCGCGGCCAGGGTGCGCACGAACTTGCCCGGGACTTCATTGAGCGTCTGGACGAACTTTGTGACCGGCGCCTGCATGGTGCCCATCAGCTTGGCGAGGAGCTCATCGCGGCTGGGCATCGTTGCGAGGTTGCCGATCTCCTTCGCGTTCATCACGTAGTTGGCCATCGCACCGCCCTTGATGACCAGCTTGTCGTTCGTCTTCGCGTACGTGTGGAGCACCTTCGCGGCAGCCACCGGGTCTTCGGAAATGCCGTAGGCGAGCGGGCCGACCATCTGGGGGCCAAGCTTCTCGAACGGCGTTCCCTGGACCGCGCGGCGCGCGAGGGTGTTCTTCAGCACTCGAAGGTAGACGCCGGAAGCCCGCGCCTGGGAGCGCAGGACGGTGATCTGCTCGACGGCCAAGCCGCGGTATTCCGCCAGAACGACGGTTTGCGCCTTGGCCAGCCGCTCGGAGACCTCCGCCACGACTTCCTTCTTGCCTTCAAGATTCAGACTCAAGGTCCTTCTCCTTTTGCATAGCGACCTCTCGTCCAGGAGCCCTTGTGCGAGCGGGAATGCCTGTTCTTCGGTTCGCCATCTGCGTTGGCTTCGGGAATGCTTCCCCTCGATTGAGTCCTCACGGACGCCGACGGTCTTTGATAACACCCAGCCGCCGTGCGGCGCGGCTGGGTTCCAAAGGCTGTTATTGCTGGGCGGGAACCTGTCCGCCCGCGAAGCTGCTCTGATCGACGCGAACGCCGATTCCCATCGTGCTCGAGACCGATACCTTCTTCAGGTAGATCCCCTTGGTCGAGGCGGGCTTCGCCTTGTTGATCGCCGAGATCAGCGCCTCGAGGTTCTCGGCCAGGGCCGCGATCTCGAAGGACGCGCGGCCGATCGTGCACTGCACGATGCCGGCCTTGTCGGCGCGATACTGCACCTGGCCGCCCTTGGCGTTCTTCACCGCCTCGGTGACGTTCGGCGTCACGGTGCCGACCTTGGGGTTGGGCATGAGGCCGCGGGGGCCGAGCACCTGGCCCAGCGGCCCCACGACCTTCATGGCATCCGGGGTGGCGATCACCACGTCGAAATCCATGAAGCCGCCCTTGATCCTCTCGGCGAGGTCGTCGAAGCCGACGATGTCGGCGCCGGCGTCCTTCGCCTTGTCGGCGTTGGCGCCCTGCGCGAACACTGCAACGCGCACTGTCTTGCCCGTGCCGCGAGGCAGCACTACGCTGCCACGCACCACCTGGTCGGATTTCTTGGCGTCGATGCCGAGGTTCACGGCGACGTCGATCGACTCGTCGAACTTCGCGGTCGCCGTCTTCTTCACCAGGTCCAGCGCCTGCGCGAGCTCATACGCCTTGGTGCGGTCGACGAGCCCGTTGATTTTCTTTACCCGCTTGGAAGCCTTCGCCATTTCAGATCCCCTCCACATCGACGCCCATGCTGCGGGCGCTGCCGGCGATCGTCCTGACCGCGGCGTCCAGGTCGGCGGCGGTGAGATCGGGCTGCTTCATCTTTGCAATCTCCTCGGCCTGCTTGCGCGTGAGCTTGCCCACCTTGTCGGTGTGCGGCTTGGGGCTGCCCTTGTCGAGCTTCAGCGCCTTGCGGATCAGCACCGACGCCGGCGGCGACTTGAGGATGAAGGTGAAGCTCTTGTCCGCATACGCGGTGATCACCACCGGGAGCATGAGGCCCGGCTCCATCTTCTGCGTCTGGGCGTTGAACGCCTTGCAGAACTCCATGATGTTGAGGCCGCGCTGGCCGAGCGCGGGCCCGATGGGCGGCGAGGGATTCGCCTTGCCCGCCGGGACCTGGAGCTTGATCAGGCCGACGATCTTCTTTGCCACGGGACTTCTCCTTCGGGTGCCAGCGGACGGCCTCTGGGGACGCCCTCCCCGTTTACCTGTCGGAATCCGCCGACGCGGCGGGGTGCGTCAAACGCCACCCCGGAAACAAGTTTCCCAGTCCCTTCGGGCTAGGCTTTCTCCACCTGCCCGAAGTCGAGCTCCACCGGCGTCGCGCGGCCGAAGATCAGCACCGAGACGCGGATCTTGCTCTTCTCGTAATTCACCTCTTCAACGTTGCCGTTGAAGTCGGTAAACGGGCCCTCGGTCACACGGACCGACTCGCCCACCTCGAAGAGGACCTTGGGCTTGGGCTTTTCGACACCCTCCTGGACCTGGTGGAGGATGTTGGCGACCTCCTTGTCCGAGATCGGGGTCGGGCGCATCGCGGAGCCGCCGATGAAGCCCGTTACCTTGGGCGTGCTCTTCACCAGATGCCAGGTCTCGTCGGTCATGTCCATCTGCACCAGGATGTAGCCGGGAAAGAAACGGCGCTCGCTGATCGCCTTCTGGCCGCTCTTCATCTCGACGACTTCCTCGGTCGGCACCAGCACCTCGCCGAACTTGTCGGCCATGCCGGAACGGCGAATGCGCTCCAGCAACGCCTGCTGGATGCTCTTTTCCTGCCCGGAATAGGCGTGCACCACGTACCAGCGCATCGACATCATCAGCTCCCCGATCCCAGCAGCTTCTGGGTGATCCACAGCAGGCCCGTGTCGACCAGCCACAGGAAGAGCGCCATCACGAACACGAATACGAACACCACGCCGGTGGTCTGCAGCGTTTCCTTGCGCGTGGGCCAGACGACCCGCTTGGCCTCCTCCCACGCCTCGCGCGAAAACGCGAGGAACGTGCGGCCTGCCTGCGTGAACCACATCACCACGACCGCGAGCGCGAAGGCCCCCAGCAACACCAGCAGGCGCACCACGAAAGGCTGGCGGTCGACGAGCCAATAGAAGCCCGCCAGGCCCGCCACCGCGATCAACGCCGCGATAACAATCTTGATCCGTTCCGCCATCACGTCTGCAAATCCCTGTCCCGCCAAGGCGGGAAACCCCGGTTCAACTGGTGGCAGGCCAGGAGGGTCTCGAACCCCCAACCTGCGGTTTTGGAGACCGCCGCTCTGCCAATTGAGCTACTGGCCTATTCCGCTTCTTCACGACAGCCCCGGTCGCCCGGGGCGGGTACTCTACTCGAGGATCTTGGAAACGACGCCGGCGCCGACGGTGCGGCCGCCCTCGCGGATGGCGAAGCGCAGCTTCTCTTCCATCGCGATCGGGGCGATCAGCGTCACCGTCATCTTGATGTTGTCACCAGGCATCACCATCTCGGTGCCCGCCGGCAGCTCCAGCGCCCCCGTGACATCGGTCGTGCGGAAATAAAACTGCGGCCGATAGCCGTTGAAGAACGGCGTGTGGCGCCCCCCCTCCTCCTTCGACAGCACGTACACCTCGCACTCGAACTTGGTGTGCGGCGGGATCGAACCGGGTTTGGCCAGCACCTGGCCGCGCTCGACTTCCTCGCGCTTGGTGCCGCGCAGCAGCACCCCCACGTTGTCTCCGGCCTGGCCCTGGTCCAGGAGCTTCCTGAACATCTCCACACCCGTGCACACCGTCTTCAGCGTCGGCTTCAGACCCACGATCTCAAGCTCCTCGCCCACCTTGACCACGCCGCGCTCCACGCGACCCGTGACCACCGTGCCGCGCCCCGAGATCGAGAACACGTCTTCCACCGGCATCAGGAACGTGCCTTCGATCGCGCGCTCCGGGGTCGGAATGTAGCTGTCCAGCGCATCGGCCAGCTTCATGATCGCCTGCTCGCCCAGCTCCCCCGTGTCGCCTTCCAGCGCCTTCAAGGCAGAACCGATGATCAGCGGCGTCTTGTCCCCGGGAAACTTGTACTTCGACAGCAGCTCGCGAACCTCCAGCTCCACCAGCTCCAGGAGCTCCTTGTCGTCGACCATGTCGGCCTTGTTCAGAAACACCACGATGTACGGCACCCCCACCTGGCGGGCCAGCAGAATGTGCTCGCGCGTCTGCGGCATCGGCCCATCGGCCGCACTCACCACCAGGATCGCGCCATCCATCTGCGCCGCCCCCGTGATCATGTTCTTCACGTAGTCGGCGTGGCCCGGGCAGTCCACGTGCGCGTAGTGGCGCTTGGACGTCTCGTACTCCACGTGCGCCGTGTTGATCGTGATCCCGCGCGCCTTCTCCTCCGGCGCCGCGTCGATCTGGTCGTAGGCCTTCGCCTCGCCCCCGAACTTCTTCGACAGCACCAAGGTCATCGCCGCCGTCAACGTGGTCTTGCCGTGGTCCACGTGCCCGATCGTGCCAACGTTCACGTGCGGCTTGGTACGCTCAAACTTGCCCTTTGCCATGATTGCGTGTCCTGGAAATTACGCTGCGTGGTGAATTTCGAATGCTGCGTTGTCTGGTGCCCATGATGCGGATTGAACGCATGACCTCTCCCTTACCAAGGGAGTGCTCTGCCACTGAGCTACATGGGCTCTGCCTGTCTGGAGCGGGTGAAGGGAATCGAACCCTCGTCGTAAGCTTGGAAGGCTTCTGCTCTACCATTGAGCTACACCCGCGATGCCAAGCCCCGCCACCCAACCCCACTCGAGACTGCCCGGTCACCTGGGCGCTACTGCCCCTCGAAAATCCTGGTGGAGGAGGTTGGATTCGAACCAACGTAGGCGCAAGGCCAACAGATTTACAGTCTGCCCCCTTTAACCACTCGGGCACCCCTCCGCGAAACTCTCAATTATCCACTATTCCCCCACCTTGAGCAATCGGATTCAGCGGTCCAGGGGACGGCGGGCAGGTCGTTCGACCTGCGGCGGCGAGTGTGCGGAAAGCGTGGCCCGGGCCCCGATGATTGCAATAACCAGCTGATCAGTAACGATTTATTGACCAATCCTGGCAGGCCGGCGTGTGCTCGTTGCGACGGGTCGCCCGCAAAGGATCGCCATCCTCAAGGCTCGAGCCTTCCGTAAGCCTGGATCCGAGCCTTCCGGCTCGAGCCTCAATTCGCGCCGCCCCGCCGCGCAGAAACGCTGCCGCGACGATGGCGTCCAAGTCCATTGCAAAATCACGGTCGGGGGCGGAAGCTGGGGTCCCGAACCTCGGTACCCGCAGGAGACTCCGATGAATCCCATCCGCTTTGCGGCCGCCTTCGCGGCCCTCGCCACGGCGCTCGCCACGCATGCGGCACCGATTGTCGTAAAGGTAAGCCACGTGGTGGCCGAAAACACCCCGAAGGGCCAGGCAGCCCTCAAGTTCAAGGAACTCGCCGAGAAAAACCTGCCTGGCAAGGTGGATGTCCAGGTGTTCCCCAGTTCGCAGCTGTTCGGCGACGGCAAGGAGATGGAAGCGCTGCTGCTCGGCGACGTGCAGATCATCGCGCCGTCGCTTTCCAAGTTCGACCGCTACACCAAGAAGCTTCAGGTGTTCGACCTGCCCTTCCTCTTCCAGGACATAGCGGCCGTGGACCGCTTCCAGCAAAGCCGCGACGGCAAGGCACTGCTCGACTCGATGCGCGGCAAGGGAATCAAGGGGCTCGCGTACTGGCACAACGGCATGAAGGAGCTCTCGAGCGACCAGCCGCAACTCAAGGTGCCGGGCGACGTGAAGGGCCTCAAGTTCCGCATCCAGTCCTCCGACGTGCTCGAGGCCCAGTTCCGCGCCCTCGATGCGAACCCGCAGAAGCTCGCCTTCAGCGAGGTCTACCAGGCGCTGCAGACGGGTGTGGTGGACGGGCAGGAGAACACCTGGTCGAACATCTATTCGCAGAAATTCTTCGAGGTCCAGAAAACCATCGCGGTCACCAACCACGGCGTGATCGACTACATGGTGATCACCAACGCCAAGTGGTGGGACAACCTGCCCGCCGACGTGCGCAAGGGACTCGACTCCGCGATGGCCGAGGCCACCGCATTCGGCAACGGACTGGCGAACGAGTACAACGAGCGCGACCGCAAGCGCATCGAGGAAGCCGGCAAGGCGCGCATCCAGCCGCTCGGCAAGGCCGAGCTGGCGATGTGGCAGAAGAAGATGGAGCCGGTGTGGAAGAAGTTCGAGCCGGAGATCGGCAAGGACCTCATCCAGGCAGCCCTGAAGGCGAACAAGTAGCCCTGCGACGGCGACCCCGTCGGCGATGAAGCTCGCCTGGCTGGAGCATCTCGAGGAAGGGTTCATCGCCGTGCTGCTGGCGGCGATGACCCTGGTCGCCTTCATCCAGGTGATCGCTCGCTACGTCTTCAACTACAGTTTCACCTGGGCGCTGGAGCTGACCACGGTGTTCTTCGCCTGGCTCATCTTCCTCGGCATTCCCTACGGCGTCCGGATCGGGTCCCACATCGGGGTGGATGCCCTGGTGAAGACCTTGGGCCCGCGTTCGGCGCGGGTCGTCGGCGCGGCGGCCGCCGCGCTCTGCGTCGCCTATTCCGTGATCCTCCTCGCGGGAAGCTGGCAGTACGTGGCGAAGATGTACGAGATCGACATCACCATGCAGGACCTGCCCATCGCGCAGTGGATCCCGCGATCGATCCTCGTCGTGTGCTTCGTTCTGCTGACGGTGCGCTTCCTGCAGGTGTTCTGGAGGATCGTGACGGGAGCCGAAATGCACATGCACCTGGGCGATGAGGGCGCGGAAGCGCTCCGGCATCGCGCCGCGATGGAGGAGGGGCTCCCCACCGAAAAGCGACTGCAATGATCACCGCGATGCTCTTCGCGCTGCTGATCGCATTCATGCTGATCGGCATGCCGGTGGCGATCGCGCTCGGCCTCAGCTCCGTGGTCACGATCATGGTCGTGGGTCGGGACTCGCTCGCATCCCTGGCGCTCAAGCTTTTCGAGACTTCCGAGCAATTCACGCTGCTGGCGATCCCGTTCTTCATCCTCGCGGGCGCCTTCATGACGACCGGCGGGGTCGCGCGCCGCATGATCCGCTTCGCGATCGCCTGCATCGGCCACCTGCGCGGGGGCCTCGCCATGGCGTCGGTGCTGGCGTGCATGCTGTTCGCGGCGGTCTCGGGCTCGTCGCCCGCCACCGTCGTCGCGGTGGGCACGATCGTGATCGGCGGGATGGTGCGCGCCGGGTACCCCAAGGCGATGGCCGCAGGCGTGATCTGCAATGCCGGAACGCTGGGAATCCTGATCCCGCCGTCCATCGTGATGGTGGTGTACGGGGCGGCGACCGAGACTTCGGTGGGAAAGCTCTTCATGGCCGGAGTCATCCCCGGGGTGGTCCTCGGCATGATGCTGATGGGTGCGATCTACGTGCGCTCGCGCAGCCTCGACCTGCCGCGACTGCCCCGCGCGACCTTCAAGGAGGTGCTTGTCGCGGGGCGCGATTCGATGTGGGGTCTCCTGCTGCTGTTCATCATCCTCGGCGGCATATACGGCGGGATCTTCACCCCGACGGAGGCGGCTGCCGTCGCGGCGGTCTATGCGTTCTTCGTCGCGGTATTCGTCTATCGCGACATCGGCATGAAAGACGTCCCGCGCACCCTGGTCGATGCCGGGCGGGTGACGGTGATGCTGATGTTCATCATCGCCAACGCCCTGCTTTTCGCCTACGTGCTGACCACCGAGCGAATCCCCCAGGACATCGCGGAGCGCATCGTTTCATGGGGCATGGAGCCATGGCAGTTCCTCGCCGTGGTCAACGTGTTGCTCCTCGTCGCGGGCAATTTCATGGAGCCCACCGGTATCATCCTCATCATGGCACCCATCCTCTTCCCGATCGCGACGCGGATGGGCATCGATCCCGTGCACCTGGGCATCATCATGACCGTCAACATGGAGATCGGGATGGTGACGCCACCGGTAGGCCTCAACCTGTTCGTGACATCGGGCATCACCGGCATGAGCATGGTCGAGGTCGTGCGTGCCGCATTCCCCTGGCTATCGGTACTGCTCGCATTCCTCGCCCTCGTGACTTACGTGCCCCAGCTCTCGATGTGGCTCCCGGGCCTGCTCTTCTGAAGCATGCCGCTGCTCAACCCGCAAATCGACGTCCACGGCTTCTTCCACCGGGCTGGGGTGCGGCGAACCCGCGCCCAGCGGTGGCTCGCGCCGCCGGCAGGGCTGGCCATGTTCCTGGAACGTTGGTGCGCCAGCGCCACTAGATGAGCGGGCCCGGGGCGAGCTCGCGGTCTCACCTCATCGTCGTTTCGAACCGCCTGCCCTTCGCGTTCCAGAAGGGTGCCGACGGACGCTGGAACGCCCAGCCCGGCAGCGGGGGACTGGTGACCGCGCTCCTGCCGGTGCTTCGTGACCGGGGCGGGACGTGGATCGGCTGGCCCGGTGCCGTGGGGCCGGCGCGTGAATTCGCCCCGGCACTCGCCGCCGCCGGAACGACTGCCGGCTACAAGCTCGTCTCGGTTCCACTCGAGGAGCACGAGGTAAGGGATTTCTATCACGGCTTCTCGAACGAAGTCGTCTGGCCGCTCTTCCACGACCTGCCCTCGCTGTGCGACTTCGCCCCCGAGTATTGGAAGTCCTATCTGGCGGTAAACCGGAAGTTCGCGAAAGCGGCGGCGATGCGTGCCCAGCGCGGCGATTTCGTTTGGGTCCATGACTACCACCTGATGACGGCCGGCGCCGAGCTGCGCGCGCTCGGTACAGAGGCCCGGCTCGGCTTCTTCCTGCATATCCCGTTTCCGTCCCCCGACCTGTTCCTCAAGCTGCCGTGGCGGCGCCCCCTCCTGGAGGCCCTGCTGCAGTACGACATGGTGGGCTTCCAGACGGCGCGCGACCGTTGCAACTTCCTCGCCTGCGTCGAAACGCTAGTCGAACACGCAAAGGCCGAAGGGCGCGGCAATGTGCTCACCGTGACGCATCCCGGCGGCAAGACGCGCGTCGGAAGCTTTCCCATCAGCATCGACTTCAACGCCTTCATGCGCGCCGCCGCCTCGCCCGAGGTGGCGGCGAAGGCGCGCAAGCTCCACGCGCTGCTTCCCAGGCGCAAGGTGGTGCTCGGCATCGACCGTCTCGATTACACCAAGGGGATCGCCCTGCGGCTGCGGGCCTTCCAGGAGTTGCTCGAGCGCCATCCCCGGATGCGCGGGCGCGTGTCCCTGATCCAGGTCGTGGTGCCGAGCCGGGAGAGCATCGCCCAGTACGGCCGGATGAAGACCGAGATCGAACAGCTCGTGGGGCGGATCAACGGCGCCTTCGCGAGGCCCGGCGAATGGGTCCCGATCTGGTACGAGTACCGCTGCCTCTCGCGCCTGGAACTGCTCGCCTACTACCGGGCCGCGGACATCGCGCTGGTGACCCCGCTCAAGGACGGGATGAACCTGGTCGCGAAGGAGTACTGCGCCTGCCGCACGGAAGACGACGGCGTCCTCATCCTTTCGGAGTTCGCCGGAGCCGCCTCGCAACTGGGCTCGGGCGCCCTGCTGGTGAACCCCTATGACATCCAGGGTGTCGCCGATGCGATCCGCGCCGCGCACGACATGTCGGAAGCCGAGCGCCTGGCGCGAATGCGCGCGATGCGCCGCGCGATCCGGCGCCAGGACGTCTTCTGGTGGGTCGATGCGTACCTGCACTCCGCCATCGCACGCGACCTGCGAGCGTTTCCCGCCCCGGAGGGCAGCGAGGCGTGGGGGCCCTCGGACCAGCTCCCGATCTGAATCCGTCAGATGACGGGACGCGACTCGTCCTGCAGGCCGCGCTCGCGCTCCTCGCGGCGCCGCGACATGTCCTCCAGCACCTGGGCGGCGCGCTTCTGCCCCCCCAGCCCGAAGGCCAGCGCGAGGGCGAGCGCGGCCCCGGCCACGACGATGAGGAAGGTCTGCCGGATGATGTCGCCCAGGCCGAGCTGGTCGAGCGCCGTGAGGACCACGAAGGCGAAGATCGCATAGAAGGCGAACCGCCCGAGCACCTCCGCCTCTCCCGTACCCGCGTTGCGGAAGTACGTCGCCACCGCGACGCCGATCACGCGTGCGAAGTAGGACCCGAACGCGAGGATCAGCACGGCGACCATCACCCGGGGCACGAAGAGCACGATCCTGCCGATCAGCTCGGTCACGTAGGAAAGCCCCATGCTGTTGAAGGCCACCATCAGGGCGGCGAGGATCACCAGCCAGTAGAAGAGCGCGCCTAGCAGGCTCGTCGTGTCCGTCTCGCCGCCGCCCTGCCGCAGGAAGGCGTCGATGCCCGCCTTCTCGGTGACCACGTTGAAATTGATCCCGCGAAGCGTCTTCACCACGGCGAAGCGCGCCGCCTTCGCCAGCAGCCATCCCGCGACCAGGATCACGATCGCCAGCAGCACGCGGGGCAGGAACTGTCCCACCTGGTGGAGCGATTCCCTGAGTGGCTCGAGGAGCACGTTCATCTCTTGCATGTTTCCTCCTATCGGGTGCGGGGCTGCATGATCCGCTCGAGGCCGCGAAGCGGGATGCATGCCCAATCGGGACGATTGTCGATCTCGTAGGCGAGCTCGTACAGCGCCTTTTCAAGTATGAGCAGTTCGAGCAGTCCGCCGGCCGCGCCCGTGGGCGCGGCGAGCCCCGCAGCCGCGGCCGGGCCCTCGTATCCGTCGAGGAACGCCTTCGATGCGGCATCTCGCCAATGGACACCCGCCGATTCCATCGTTGCACGCGCCTGGGGCGAGTCGACCCCGGCCCGGTCGAGCGCCGAGTGGAGTGCGTAGTCGAAGGATCGCAGCATTCCCGCGACGTCCTTGAGAGGCGAGTGCTTCGCCCGGCGCTCCTCGATGGAGCGCGACGGCTCGCCCTCGAAATCGACGATCACGAAGTCGTTCTCCACCAGCATCACCTGCGCAAGGTGGTAATCCCCGTGGACCCGAATTCGCGGACCCGCGGGCTTGTCGGCCGCATGGGCCTCGATGCGCGCGGCGAGATCCCGCCGCAGGGCGATCACGCGATCGGCATCCGCGCAGGCAGACTCGGGAAGCTGCGGACGGGCGCGGACCAGTTGGTCCATGACTTCGCCGGCGTTCTTGCGTACCGCGGCCGCCCAGCGAGCCGTGTCGGCCGCGGTCAGGGGCTCGGGATCGAAGGCCGCGTCGCCCTTCGATGCTGCGAGCGCGGCATGGAGCTCGCCGGTGCGTTGCCCGAGCGTCCGGATGAGCGCGAGGTAGGCGCCGTGGTCGGCGGCGGCGGATGCGGCCATTGGCAGGCCGGCCGCCTGCGACATCTCGAAGAATCGGTCCAGGTAGTCCACGGTGTATTGCCAGCCGTCGCCCTGGTTTTCGACGTAGCCCTGAAGCAGCATGAGGGTGGTCTCGCGCCCCTCGTCGGTGGAATACTCCACAGTCCCCGCCACCGGTACGGCGTGCTCGAATCCCGCGACGTCGGTGAGATACCGGCCGATCTCCGCCTCGGGGTTCACGCCGGCGCTCACCCGCCGATAGGCTTTCATGAAGAGGCGCCCGCCCAGCGTCACGAGGGAATTGCTGCTCTGGACCGACGTTGCCGTCACCTTGAGGCTACCGGGTTCGGGCCCGGCGAGGCGACCGAAGCTTGCCGTGCGGCGGAAGCACAGGGTGCCCTTCGACGTCCTCAGCGTTTCCCCCGCCGCGATCGCCGCCACCACCTCGCGGGCGAAGGGTTCGTCGCCGAGCGCGTCGGCGAGCACGCCCACCTCCGCCTGCTGCCTCACCTTCGCCAGGGTGACCGGGCCGAGCGCGCGCATGCGGGCTTCCTCCCGATCCTCCCAGGCGAGCGCCAGCGGCATGAAGTAGGTGTGGGGCTCTCCGGCGGCGCGCTCGGCATGGACGAGGGCGAACATCCAGCTGCAGCCCGCACGCTGCCACTCCGCACTGTCCACGATCGCGACCCGGGTAAGGGGCTCGCCCTTGGTGGCGTACCAGCGGCGCCCGCCAAGGTAGCCGGGAAGCACCTCCGTCTCGAGCTGCCGGCGTACCCGCTCCGACATCGCGATGCGCCAGGGAACCACGCGCTCCCTGAAGAGACTCGCCCAGCTGTCGAAGAGCACCAGTACGGGAAGGTCGAGCGGCGCGGCCGTGTCGACACGGCCGTCCTGCGCCTCGGGGGCGGTGGCCAGCCGGAACCAGAGGAAACCGTGGCCCGCCAGGGTGAGCATGTAGGGCAACTCGCCGATGGCCGGGAAGGTCGTGCGGCCCAGCATCTCGACCGGCACGCGGCCCTGAAAGCGCGCGAGATCGAGCTCCACCGGCTGCGCGCTGCGCGACACGTTCGCCACGCAGAGGATGATCTCCTCTGCGTACTCGCGCAGGTAGGCGAGGATCTTGCGGTTGGAAGGACGCAGGAAGGCGAGCGTCCCGCGGCCGAAGGCGCCGCTCGACTTGCGCACGGCGAGCATCCGGCGCGTCCAGTTGAGCAGGGACGAGGGGTCGCGAGCCTGGGACTCGACGTTGACGGCCTCGTATCCGTACACCGGATCCATGATCGGCTGCAGGTAGAGGCGCTGGGGATCGGCGCGCGAGAATCCGCAGTTGCGCTCCGCGCTCCACTGCATCGGCGTTCGCACCCCGTTTCGGTCGCCCAGGTAGATATTGTCGCCCATGCCGATCTCGTCGCCGTAATAGAGGATCGGCGAGCCCGGCATCGAGAAGAGCAGGCTGTTCATGAGCTTGATGCGGCCCAGGTCGTTTTCCAGGAGCGGCGCAAGCCGGCGGCGGATTCCCAGGTTGATTCGCGCCCGGGGATCGGCGGCGTAGAGCTTGTACATGTAGTCGCGCTCGCGGCTGGTGACCATCTCGAGCGTGAGCTCGTCGTGGTTGCGAAGGAAGATCGCCCACTGGCAGCTCGGGGGAATGTCGGGCGTCTGACCCATGATCTCGGTGATCGGGTGGCGGTCTTCCTGGGCGATGGCCATGTACATCCGCGGCATCAAGGGGAAGTGGTAAGCCATGTGGCATTCGTCGCCGCGGCCGAAGTATTCCTGCACGTCCTCCGGCCACTGGTTCGCCTCGGCCAGCAGCAGCCGTCCGGGATAACGCTCGTCGAGCTTCGCGCGCAACTGGCGCAGCACCGCGTGCGTCTCGGGCAGGTTCTCGTTGCTGGTCCCCTCGCGCTCGACCAGGTAGGGGATCGCGTCGAGGCGGAATCCGTCCACGCCGGCATCGAGCCAGTAGCGCATCACCCGGAAGATCGCCTTGAGCACCTGGGGGTTGTCGAAGTTCAGGTCGGGCTGGTGGCTGAAGAACCGATGCCAGTAATACGATTGGGCCAGCTCGTCGTGCGCCCAGTTGGACTTCTCGGTATCGGTGAAGATGATCCGGGTGCCGGCGTAGCGGTTCGGGTCGTCGCTCCAGACATAGAAGTCGCGCTTGCTCGAGCCCGGCCGAGCCCGGCGGGCGGCCTGGAACCACGGGTGCTGGTCGGAAGTGTGGTTCACGACCAGCTCGGTGATGACCCGCAGGCCGCGGCGATGGGCCTCGTGCACGAAATGCTTGAAGTCGCCACGCGTGCCGTATGAAGGATGCACGTTGGTGTAGTCGGCCACGTCGTAGCCATCGTCCCTCAGGGGAGAGGGGTAGAACGGCAGCAGCCAGATGGTGTTGACTCCCAGCTCGCGGACGTAGTCGAGCTTCGCGGTCAGGCCGGCGAAGTCTCCCATGCCATCATCGTTGGAATCGTGGAACGCCTTCACGTGAAGCTGGTAGACGATCGCATCCTTGTACCAGAGCGGATCGTCGCCAGCGCGGCCGCGCGCAGCATCCGCTGCGGCCGAAGTGTCTGCACCCATGGGCTCCTCGCTGGAACGCGTCGAGGGATTGTCGATCCGACGCGGAAGTC
>JBDSRZ010000042.1:0-29620 GCA_039929025.1 Usitatibacter sp.
CTAGCGGGATCGCTCGCGCTTTTTCGCCCACGGCTTCACCACCTCGCGGCGCATCCACTGCAGGAAGCGCACGGCATCGCGGTCGTCGCGGCCACCGAGCATCGCCTCGAGCGCGGTGACGTCCAGCGCCGAAAGCCGTGTGCCCGGGACCACCTTGCAGCCATCGGGATAGATCGCCAGGAAGGAATCCGGGATGGCGCGCATGCCAACGGACTTCAACACGTCGGATGCCACGAACCAGAGCCGGTCATCGTCTTCGTAGATCCGGATCTGCACGTCGTTGAAGGCGTAATAGACGCCCTGCCACTTCACCATCGGCCGCTGCGAAAGCCAGGTGAACCCCTCGTGCACGGCTTCGACGAGCGGCTTCCTCAGGGCCATGCCCATGATGGGCGTGGAGAAAAGGAAACCGAGCAGGGCCCACGGCTTCTGTCCCAGCTTCCAGCCTACCCAGGTCATCGCCGCGGAGATCGCGGCGCATATGGCGATTCGCAGCAACAGGATGAGGCCGTTGGGCATCTACGCGACCTTGAGCACTTCCTGCTCCGCGATCACGAACACCTGGTCACCATGCCGCGGCAGCACTTCCGCATTGCCGGTGAAGGCGCCGAACGCGGGCAGCACTCCATAGCGCGCGCCGAACCAGAAGCACGGCAGCCGGAGCGATTTCTCCCCGCTGGCCGAAAGGCGCACCGCGGGATGTATGTGGCCCGCCAACGCGTAACCCCCGTGGCTGGCCCCCGGATGGTGATTGAGGACGAAGGGTCCCAGCGCGCCGCCGGGCTCGACGCAGTCGACACGCCACGCTGCGGGTGGATCGCCGGCCTTCCTGTCATGGTTGCCGCGGACGATGGTGAGACCCACCGCGTTGCGCGTTTCCCGCCACGCGGAGAAGCGATCGAAGGTCTGCTGCGCGCGCCCTTGGGCGCTATGCAAAAAGTCGCCCAGGAACACCACGCGCCGGGCGCCCGTCTTCTCGATAGCGCGGTCGAGGCGATCGACGTTCTCGCTCGTGGTACCCGTGGGCATCGGAATGCCCGCATGGCGAAAGGACGCCGCCTTGCCAAGATGGAAGTCGGCCACGAAGAGCGCGCCTGCCTCGGGCCAGTAGGCCGCCCGCTCCGGCAGGAGGAAGAGCTTCTGGCCCGCGATCTCGCACTCGAGCATCACAGCAACCCCAGTTGGGCTCCGGTCGGATCGGCCTTGTCGATCGGCAGCGATGCGCGGTCGAACTCGAGCTGCATGCGCTTCACGCGGTCGGCGAGCTTCTCGCTGCTGAGCTTCTCGCGGAACCGTCCGACCATGATGGGAAAGGCGAATGGCGAGGGCTTGTGGGTCCGGCGCAGCAGGATCGGGGTGACTGCGATGCGGCGCAGCGCCTCGGCGAGGCGGGAGAACTCCAGCTGGCGCTCGAGCACCTCGCGCTCGGCCTGGCCCAGCAGCGGGTTCCCCGGATCCCAGCGCGCGAACACCTCCCAGATGAGACCGCTGGTCGCCTGCACCTGGCGATTGGTCTTGGGCTGGCCCGGGTAACCCTGGAACACGAGGCCCGCTACACGCGCGATCTCGCGGAACTGACGCTTGGAGAGCTCGGCGGCATTGAGGCTCGCGAGCATGTCCTCCAGCAGGTTGTCGGTCGAGAAGATGCCGCCCTTCAGCAGCGCCAGCAGCTCGAAGCGCTCGCGCGACACCAGCTCGAAGCCGTAGTCGGTGAACGACAGGCTGAAGGTCGCGGGGCGCGTGCGTGCGAAGCGGTACGACAGCAGCGCCGACAGCCCCATGTGCACCTGGCGGCCCTCGAACGGGTAGAAGAAGATGTGGTGGCCCTCGCGCGTCTGGGTCTGCTCGACCAGCATCTCGTTCCTCTTCGGCACGCGCGACCACGAATGCTGCAGCTTGAGCAGGCGCCCCACCGCGCGCATCTCTGGAACCTCGGAAACCGGGGTCAGACCCCGGTTTTGGGAAATCGGGGTCAGACCCCGGTTTTCGTCGGTCCAGAGCTCGAGGAGCTCGCGGATGCCGTCGGAGACCTCGCTCGAAAGCGGGCACCGGCCGCCGTCCCAGCGCGGGATCAGCGCGGAGCCGGGCTTGCCGGGCCGCACGTACGCGGTCATGTTCTCCACGCGAACGAATTCGAGCTGGCGCCCGGCGAAGATGAAGTTGTCGCCGAGGGCGAGGCGCGCGATGAAGGACTCCTCGACGTTGCCAAGGCGCTTGCCGCGCATGAACTGGATGTTGACCGCGGCGTCGGAAACGATGGTGCCGATCGACATGCGGTGGCGGCGCGCGATCGCCGCGTCCGGCACGCGGAAGAAGCCGTCCTCGCCGCGCACGACCTTGTGGTATTCGGGATATGCCTTGAGCGCATCGCCGCCGCGCGTCACGAAATCGAGCGCCCAGGTCCATTCGGCATCGGTCAGTTCGCGAAAGGCGCGCGCCGAGCGTACCTCGGCCTTCATTGCCTCCTCCTCGAAGCCCTCTCCGACGGCGATCGTGACCAGGTGCTGGGTGAGGAGGTCGAGCGGCAGGTCCACCGGGGTCCGCGCCTCGATGCGCCCGGCGATCGCCGCCCGCCGTGCTGCCGCGGACTCGACGAACTCCAGCGCGTGCGAAGGCACGCAGGTCACGCGGCTCACCTGGCCCGGCGCGTGCCCCGATCGTCCCGCGCGCTGCAGCAGGCGCGCGACTCCCTTGGGGCTGCCGATCTGCAGCACCCGCTCCACGGGCGAGAAGTCCACGCCGAGGTCGAGGCTCGAGGTCGCGACCACGGCCTTGAGGCGGCCCTCCTTCAAGCCCGACTCCACCCACTTCCTCACATCGGTGTCGAGCGAGCCGTGGTGCAGGCCGATCAACCCGGCCCACTCCGGTCGCGCCTCGAGCAGGCCCTGGTACCAGATCTCGGCTTGCGAGCGCACGTTGGTGAAGATGAGCGTCGAGCGGCAGGATTCGATCGCCTCCACGACGTGATCGAGCATCGCGAGGCCCACATGACCCGCCCATGGGAACCGGTCCACGTCGGGCGGGATGAGGGTGTCCATCACCACCTTCTTTTCGGACACGCCCTTCACGACGCGACCCTCACCCTTGGGAGAGGGCCGGGGAGAGGGTAACAACCGCTCCATCGCCTCCTCGAGGTTGCCGAGCGTCGCCGACAGCCCCCACGTGCGCATCGCCGGATTCCACTTGCGCAGCCGTGCGAGCGCGAGCTCGGTCATCACGCCGCGCTTGTTGCCGAGCAACTCGTGCCACTCGTCCACCACGACCATGCGCAGCTGCGAGAGCCTGTCGCGACCGTCGGCGTTCGAGAGCATCAGGGAAAGGCTCTCGGGCGTGGTCACCAGCACCGTGGGCAGCCGCCGCGCCTGCTTGGCGCGCTCCGCGCTGGTGGTGTCGCCGGTGCGCAGGCCCACGGTCCACGGAAGGCCGAGCCCTTCGACGGCGCGTTCGATGGAAAGGCGCGTGTCGCCAGCCAGCGCCCGCATCGGGGTGATCCAGAGGACGCGAAGGTGCGGTGCAGATTGGGCACCCGCCTCCGCGGGTGTGACTGCTTCGCTTGCAGCCATGCTGTCGCCCGGGCGTAAGCCGGGTGTGCCTGCTTTTCTCGCAGCCATGCTGTCGCCCCGGCGTAGGCTGGGGCCCAATTCCCGTTCCGCCATCCACTCGGCCATCGGCCCCAGGCACGCCGCCAGCGTCTTGCCGCTTCCCGTTGCCGAATGCACCAGACCCGACTCGCCGTCGAGGTAGGCGCGCCATACCTCGCGCTGGAAGTCGAACGCTCGCCAGCCGTTCGCCACGAACCATTGCTCGAGGCGCGCGGTGGCCGGGGTCAGCGCAGGGGCGGGATCGCGCTTCAACGGCTAGGGTGTGAGCTTCAGGGTGTGCGCCGCGCCGATCGACGCGCGCTTTGTGGGAATGGTGATGTATTCCACCTTCGCCCAGCGCTCGGCGAAGCTCGCGTACCAGGGCGAGAGCACGTTGCCCGACTGCCCGGTCGACTGCATGAAGAGCGAGCGGTCAAGGTCCGCCAGGTCGTAGATGGCGCGCATGCTCGCGGCGTGGCGGTTGGCGAAAGGACGCGCCTCGTCCCGGATCGTCATGTGGCCGACGTTCACGGTGAAGCTGTCCCCGGGCGTTTCGGGCGACACGTTGAACCACTGCGACACCACCGGGAAGAACCCGAACGGGCGGTGGTCCCCGGCCGCGGGGTGCGCATGGCCCCAGCGCCAGCGCGCGGGCTCCCCGTAGCGCCTGGCGAGATCCGCGGCGGCGAAGTCGAAGGCGCGCGCCGCCTGCTGCGCGCAGGTCTCCTTCGCCGGCGTGCGCACGTCGTCGCACCAGCGCTCGTAGCCGCGCTCGGCCTTCATCACCGGGATCATGAAACCGGCGCGCTGGTCCCACGAGTCCTTGAACAGCTCATCCAGCTCGTCGGCGTAGACGAGGCGCGTGAGCTCCCGATACCACGCGGTGAAGACGAGCGGCGCGGGCGAATCGAGCGCCATGTCGCCTTTCCAGCCGGCCAGCATCTTCTGCGCCGCGCGTCCCTCGTCCTTCTCCGGTTTCGCGGCAAGGGCCACCGGCAGCAGCTCGCGCGCCAGGCGCGAGACGATGTCGCCCTGGATGCGGCCGAAGGACTCGAGCGTGTGCTTCGGCCTGGCGGCGAGCAGCTCCTCGATGCGGTCGGCACGGTATGGCAGGAACCAGTCGACCGAGAGGAAAGGCTTGTATCCGGGCGGCGTGATCTTGTGGTTGGCCGTGACGATGCGTCCCGAGGCAGGATCGTGGATCGCGGGCATGCGATCGAAGGGGAGGAAGCCGTCCCAGTCGTACTTCGCGAGCCACCCCGGAACGGGGACCCGCCCCGCCGCCTCGTTGTCCGCGCGGCGCACCGGCACCTTCGCCGGCGCCACGAAGCCGATGTGTCCCTCGCGGTCGGCGAACACGACGTTCTGGTGCGGCGCGTAGAAGTCGCGCAGCGCTTCGATGAACTGCGCGCGGTTGCGTGCGCGGTTCAAGGCGAAACCGGCGCGTGCCGCGGTGTTGTCTTCGGCGAGCGCAGACCAGGCGAGCGCCATCACGTGACCCTTCGGGCTCGCATCGGCGAGACCCTTTACCGCATCTGAAAGCACCGGGCCGTGGCGCGTGGAACGCACCTTGATGTGGCGCTCTTCGCCGCGCACCACGATCACCTCCTCGCTCACTTCGAAGGGCTCCTTGCCCTTGGGCGTGAGATAGGAGCTCGCATCTTCCGGCGCGATCCTTTCGACGAAGAGGTCCTGCGTGTCGCTGTTGGTGGTCGTCATCGTCCACGCGAGGTGGTCGTTGCGGCCAAGCACCACGAACGGCAACCCGGGCAGCATGCCGCCGACGACGTTGCCCCCGGGCCAGGAGACATGCGCGAGATACCAGAGGGCCGGCGCCTGCAGCCCGAGGTGCGGATCGTTCGCGAGCAGCGGCTTGCCGGTCTCGCTGCGTGCGCCCGACACCACCCAGTTGTTGGAGCCGATCGCTTCTTCCGTCGGCGGCGACACCGCGAGGAGCGCGGTGGCGACCGGCGCCAGCTCCGCATAGAGCGCCTTGAAGTCGGGCAACGGCGCCGCGGTGTCGCCCGGGTACGGCGGGATCAGCTCGCCGGCGCGCTCGCGTCCGAGCTTGGCGGCGTAGCGCAGGCGGCCGAGCTCCGCGCGCCAGTTTCCCGAGAGATCCCAGGCCATCACCAGCAGCCAGCCCACGCTGTCGGCGGGTTTCCACGCCTGCGGCTCGATGCGGAACGCCTGGAACTCGACCGGCAGCACCGGGTTGGCCGCGAGGTATGCGTTGACGCCCGCCGCGTAGGCTTCGAGGTGGGATCGCGTGTCGGCATCGAGTCGCGCCACGATCTTCTCCGCCATCCGCGCGATCCCGAGGGTGCGCATCAGGCGGTCCGTATCGAAGGCCTTCTCACCGATGAATTCGGAAAGCCGGCCCTGGGCCACGCGGCGCTGGAATTCCATCTGCCACAGGCGATCCTGCGCGTGGACGTAGCCCACCGCGAACCAGGCGTCACGCTCGCTCGCCGCGAAGATGTGCGGCACGCCTTCCTTGTCGCGGATCACCTCGACCGCGGCCTTCAGTCCCACGGCGCGCGCCTCGCCTTCCAGCTGCGGCAGCGAGCGCTGCATATAGAGCCAGGCGCCCGTGGCTGCCAGCGCGAGCAGCAGGACCAGCCCGACAACGAGGCGTCCGAGCGCCTTCAAGATGCCGGCGGCGCCGCCTCGGAGGGATCGAAGTCGAGCTCCACCCGCGCCCCCATGGGGTCGTGGCAGAAGACCTGCCAGATGCCGGTACCGACCTGGCGGTTGAGCGTGTATTCGATGCCATGGTGCTTCAGTTGCCGCACGGTGCCGGCGAGCCCGGTGCCGGTGAACGCGATGTGCTCGATCACGCCGCTCCTCTGCTCCGGCAGCCGCGCGCCGGAAATGTGCAGGATCGGCTTGCCGCCGGCGTAGAGCCACAGGCCGGGAAAGCCGAACGGCGGCCGCTCGCCCTCCACGAGCCCGAGGACGCCAACGTAGAAACGGCGCGTGGCGTCCACGTCGTCGGAGAGCACATTGAAATGGTTCATTCCCTCGATCGGCATGGTCGCTCCTGGAAGCGGCTAGACGGGATTCACGCGAGCGGCGCGGACTTGAGCACTTCCTCGAACGTGGTCATGCCCTGGGCGACCTTCATCGCGCCCGAGACACGCAGCGGCCGCATGCCGAGCTTGTAGGCAGCCTGGGTGAGGGTCACGATGTCGCATTTCTCGTTGATGAGGTGCTTCACCTCGCGCGTCACCTGCATGATCTCGTAGATGCCGATCCGCCCCAGATAGCCGGTGTTGCGGCACTCGAGGCAGCCGACGGGGCGGTAGACCATCTCCGGCGGCGGGCCCTTGAAGGGCGCGCAGACCGAGGCCCAGAGTGCCAGCTCCTCCTCGCGCTTGAACGCCACCTTTTCCTTGCAGTGCGGGCAGAGGGTGCGCACCAGGCGCTGCGCCATCACCCCCAACAGGCTCGAGTTGAGGAGGTAAGCCGGGACGCCGAGATCCAGCAGCCGCGTGATCGAGGACGGCGCGTCGTTGGTGTGCAGCGTGGAGAGCACCAGGTGGCCGGTGAGCGCCGACTGGATCGCCATGTCGGCGGTGTCGAAGTCGCGGATCTCGCCCACCATGATGATGTCGGGATCCTGGCGCATCAGCGCCTTCACGCCGGCGGCGAAGGTGAGGTCGACGTCGTTCTGCACCTGCATCTGGTTCAGGCGCGAGTCGATCATCTCGATCGGGTCCTCGATGGTGCAGACATTCACTTCCGTGGTCGCGAGCTGCTTCAGCGTCGTGTAGAGCGTGGTGGTCTTGCCCGAGCCCGTCGGGCCGGTGACCAGCAGGATGCCGCCCGGCTGCTTGATCAGGTTCTGCCAGATCTCGTGCTCGTCCTGGTTGAAACCCAAATCCTTGAAGTCGCGCATCAGCACTTCGGGGTCGAAGATCCGCATCACGACCTTCTCGCCGTGGGCGGTGGGCAGCGTCGACAGGCGCAGCTCGATTTCCGAGCCGTCGGGCATGCGCGTCTTGATGCGGCCATCCTGCGGGCGGCGCTTCTCGACCACGTCCATGCGACCGAGGATCTTGATGCGCGCCACCATCGCCACCAGCACCGAGAAGGGCACCTGGTAGACCTGGTGCAGCACGCCGTCGATGCGGAAGCGCAGCACCCCCACGTCGCGGCGCGGCTCGAGATGGATGTCGCTCGCGCGCTGGTCGAAGGCGTACTGCCACAGCCAGTCGACGAGATGCACGATGTGGTGGTCGTTGGCGTCGAGGGTGCGGCCCGCCTTGCCGAGCTCCACCAGCTGCTCGAAGTTGGCGAGGCCCTGGGTGGGGACGCCGGAAGCCTCCGCGCGCTTCATGCTCTTGGCGAGGTTGAAGAACTCGCCCTGGTAGCGCTCGATGTCCACCGGGTTGGCGAGCACGCGCTTGATGTTCAGGCGCAGCATCTGCGCGAGTTCGCCTTCCCACGCCGTCATCAACGGTTCGCTGGTGGCGATGGTCACGTCCTTGCCGTTCACCTCCACCGGCAGGATGCCGCGGCGCTGGGCGTAATCGGACGACATAAGCTGAGTCACCGCGCGCAGGTCGATCTTGAGCGGATCGATGTGGTACGACGGCATCTTGAGCCGCCCCGCCAGCCACTCGGTGAGGCTGTCGGCGGTGAGCACCGGGTTGGGTGCCGCGTTGCTGCGCAGGCGCGCGTCGGCGACCACGGCGAGCGGGTGCCGGCTTGTCGCCTGCCCGCCGATCCGCGCTTCCTGCATAAGCTTGGCGACCGCGTCAGGCTCGACCAAGCCATCCTGGACCAGCCAGTCGAGCACCTCCTTTAGCAGGAGCTTGCGGTCGACACGGGCGGAGACGGAGGCCATGCCGAATTATCCCCGAAACCGAAACCGGGGACGTACCCTGATTTCACCAGATGAGATCCGGGTACGTCCCCGTTTCAGAGGCCGGCGAGGCGAAGGGCATCCTCGAGGGTGTTCGCCTCGCGGATCGCCTTGTCGGTGCGGATGCGAAGCATGCGAGGGAAGCGCACCGCGATGCCGGACTTGTGCCGCTTGGAGCGCTGCATCCCCTCGAACCCCAGCTCGAACACCAGCTCCGGCTTCACGGTGCGCACCGGGCCGAAGCGCTCCAGCGTGTTCTTGCGGATGAAGGCGTCGACTTCGCGGATCTCCTCATCGGTGAGCCCGGAATACGCCTTGGCGAAGGGCACCAGCTCATCGCCCTTCCACAGAGCGAAGGTGTAGTCGGTGTACAGGCTCGCGCGCTTGCCGCTGCCTTTCTGCGCGTAGACCAGGACCGCGTCCAGCGTGTAGGGCTCGACCTTCCACTTCCACCAGTCGCCGCGCGTGCGGCCGACGCCGTAGGGCGAATCGCGGCGCTTGAGCATCAGGCCCTCGGTGCCGAGTTGCCGACTCTGCGCGCGCGCGATGGCGAGCGTCTCCCAGTTGGGCGCGCGCACTTGCGGGGACGTGTCGAAGGCGCTTGCGCCGGGGATCGCGTGGATGATGTCGGCCAACTTCGCGCGCCGCTCGTCGAGGGGCCGCGGCCGCCAGTCCTCGCCCGCGACTTCAAGCAGGTCGAACGCGAGAAAGATCACCGGCGAGTCAGCCATCACCTTCTTGCCGGGGTTCTTGCGGCCGAGCCGCTTCTGCAGCGCCGCGAACGGCATCACGCGGCGGTCCTTCCACGCGAGGATCTCGCCATCGATCACGCACTCAGGCAGCTTGTGCGCGTCCGCCATGATCTCCGGGAACTGGCCCGCGATCGGCTCGTCGCCGCGCGACCAGAGCGCCGTGGTGTCGCCGCGGCGGATCAGCTGCGCGCGGATGCCATCCCACTTCCATTCGGAGAGCCAGTCGGCGCGCTCGCCGAGCTTGACGGGATCGCCCTCGAGCGGATGGGCGAGGAAGAACGGATATGGATGCGCGGCGTGGATCTCGAGCGCTTCGCCCGAAACGATGCGCTGCCAGGTCTCGACGCTAGGCGACCACTCTCCCGCGAGGCGATGCGCCACCAGCTTCGGATCGAGATCGAAGCGCTGCGCGATCGCCCGCGTCACCAGAAGCGCCGAGACACCAACGCGAAAGGCGCCGGTGATGAGCTTGTTGAAGACGAAGCGCTCGCTACCCCGGAGCGACGACCAGTACTGCAGCAGGCGCGCCTTCTGCTCGGCTTCTCCCAGCTCGCGGAGCGGCAGCAGGCGCTCCTCGATCCAGACGTGCAACGGGGTATCGTCCTCGCGCACGGCGTCGGGCAGCACCAGCGCGATGGTCTCGGCGAGGTCGCCCACGGCGTCGTACGACTCTTCGAACAGCCAGAGTGGGATGCCCGCTGCTTCCGCGGCCCACGTGTGCATGCGCTTGGTGGGGACCGCTTGGCGGGGACGGTGGCCGGTGAGGAACCAGGCGGCCCATGAGGCGTCGCGCGCGTCGGCGATGGTGAAGTGCGCGACGAGTGCCGCGGTCTTCGCGCGCGTGCTGGTGCTCGAATCGACGGCGTCGAAGAGCGCGGCGAACTGTTTCATACCCTCACGCCCCCGCTTCTTCGGCGCCGGCCTCGCCCTCGAACTCGGTCTTCATGCTTTGCGCCTCGAGCCCGTGCTCGTTCAGCCACTGCACCAGCGGTGTCGTGTGCCCGTGGGTCACCAGGATGCGGCCGGCGCCCGTGGCTTCGATGGCGCGCAGGAGGCTCGGCCAGTCGGCGTGGTCCGAGAGGACGAAGCCCTGGTCGACGGCGCGGCGCCTGCGCGCGCCCCGAATGGCCATCCAGCCTGAAGCGAAGGCGTCGGAGTAGTCGCCGAAGCGCTTCATCCACGGCGAGGACTGCGACGAGGGCGCGGCCACCACCAGCGCACCGGCGAAATCCTGCTTCGCCTCGAAGTCGGTGACCATGCGCGTTTCGGGAAGGGCCACGCCGCACTCCCGGTACCCGCGGTTCAGCGCCTCGACGGCTCCGTGCACCACGATCGGCCCGATGGACGCGTCGACACTCGCGAGAATGCGCTGCGCCTTGCCGAAGGCGTAGGCGAACAGGACGCTCGCCCTGCCGGCTTCCGCATTCGTTCGCCACCAGGCGTTCACGCGCGCGAAGATCTCGTCGGGCGTGCACCAGCGATAGATCGGCAGGCCGAACGTGGACTCGGTGATGAAGGTGTCGCAGCGGACCGGCTCGAACGGTTCGCAAGTCGGATCCGGATCGAGCTTGTAGTCGCCCGAGACCACCCAAACCTCGCCGCCCCGCTCGATCCGCACTTGGCTGCTGCCGAGGACATGGCCGGCCGGATGCAGCGAAACTCTGACTCCGTTGATGTCGCGCGGCTCGCCGTAGGGGAGGCCCTCGATCACGGCTTCCTCTCCCAGGCGCGTTTGCAGCACTGGCTTTCCCCTCGCCGCGCACAGATACGCCCCGCTTCCGGGCCGCGCATGGTCCCCGTGGGCGTGCGTGATCACCGCCCGCTCCACCGGCCGCCACGGATCCACATAGAAGTCGCCCGCGGCGCAATAAAGCCCGCGAGCCGTCGGAGTAACCAACATATTGGTGTCTGACACCATTTTTCGGTGAAAAATGCTTTCCGAATCAGGCAATAAGATCAGCTAAAGGAAGCGTTCACCCGCCACCGGAAAGAAACTGTCTCCGACACCAATTATTGGGGGCGCACCATCAGCGCGTCGAAGCGGCGCTGGGCGCGCGGAGTGACGAGGAGGCCTTTCTTCGCCGCGAAGTCCATGATCGGATACAAAACCGGATGAGCGGCTGGTCTGCCATGGCGAATCCGATCGCGCGCTCGACGAAGCTCAACTCCCGGCGAGCGGCTTGTCCGGGTCGTCCCAGCTCTTCGGGTCCTCGAGGGGCTCGAGGTGGGCGAGGATTTCGACGTGCGGCAGTTTCTGGCGGATGTCGGCCTCGAGCTTCTCCACCAAGTCGTGCCCGGCCTGCACGCTCATCTTCCCCGGCACCAGGACATGCACGTCCACGAAGCTCTTGGCGCCGGCGACGCGGGTGCGCAGCGCGTGATAATCGCCGCCCTGGTGGCGCAGGGTATCGAGCACCTCCACGATCGCGGCACGGTCCTCGTCAGGAATGGCGCGATCCATCAGGCCCTGGAAGGAGCGCGCGATCAACGCCCAGCCGGTCCACAGGATCTGCAGCGCGACCAGGATCGCGATGATCGGGTCGAGCACCAGCCAGCCCGTGGCCTTGACCAGCAGTACGCCGACCACCACGCCGACCGTGGTCCAGACGTCGGTCAGCAGGTGGCGCGCGTCGGCTTCGAGCGTGATCGAGCGGTGCTCGCGGGCGGCGCGCAGCAGGATCCAGGCGCAGCCCGCATTGGCGAGGGAAGCCAGGACCGACAACGCGATGCCCAGCCCCAGCTGCTCGAGCGGAGGGGGAGAGATGAGGCGCGGGACCGCGGTCCACATGATCGCGCCGGCGGCCACGAAGATGAGGGTTCCCTCGATACCGCTGGAAAAGTACTCGGCCTTCTCGTGGCCGAAGTTGTGCTCCGCATCGGGCTTGGCGGCCGAATAGGCGAGCACCCAGAGGGCGACCAGCGCGGCGGCGATATTGACGACCGATTCGACGGCGTCGGACAGGAGCCCCACTGACCCGGTGAGCAGGTAGGCCCAGAACTTGAGCCCGATCACGACGATCGAGGTCGCGACCGAGAGCCCCGCGTAGAAGGTGGGCGAGCGCGCGCTCATCGCGCCCCCGCCTGGCGGTGGATGAGGCGCGCGCCTTCCGCGACGAGGAAACGCTGGAAGGCCTCGGTGATTCGCGGCAGGCGGCGCTCGCGCAGGTGCACGACGTACCACTGTCTCATCACGGGGAAACCCTTCACGGGGACAACGACGAGGCGATCCAGCTGGAGCTCCTGCTGCACGGCGTGCGCGGAGAGGAATCCTAATCCGAATCCCGCCGCCACCGCTTGCTTGATGGTCTCGTTGCTGGCGATTTCCATTTCGATTTGCGGCGCGATGCCCGCCTCCGCGAACGCCTGCTCCATCGCGAGGCGCGTGGCGGAGCCCGCCTCGCGCGTGATGATCGGCTCGCGCGCGATCGTCTCCAGCGTCACCGAGCGCCGCCGCGCGAGCGGATGCCCGGGCGGCGCCACGATCACGTGCGGGTGGGGCGCGAAGGCTTCCGCGGAAAACTCGGCGCGCGTCGGCGGATGGCTCATCACCGCGAGGTCCACGTCGTGCGCTGCGAGGCGCGCGAGCAGCTCATCGCGGTTGCCGACACCCAGGCGCACGCGGATGCGGGGGTGCTTTCGCCGGAATGCGGCCACGAGCCACGGGAAGAAATAGTCGCCCGCATTGATGATGCCGACGTCCAGGAGCCCCTCCTCCAATGTCCCGAGGCCGGCGATGGCTTCCTCGGCGTCGCGCACCAGGCCGAGGATGCCGCGCGTGCGCGCCAGCGCCGCCTCGCCCGCCTGGGTGAGCGCCAGCCGGCGGGCCGCGCGCTCGAAGAGCTCCGCCCCCGCATGCCCCTCGAGAAGCCTGAGCTGGATCGACACCGCCGGCGGCGTGAGGTGCAGCTCCGCCGCGGCGCGGGTTACTGAAAGGTGGCGGGCGACGCTCTCGAACACCCGCAGCTGGCGCATGGTGGCGTTCTTCATTAAGTAATCACTTAACGATGGTGTAATTCTATTTTAATTTGACTTAAGTCCGGAAGGGAATAGCCTAGGTCGGATGAATCCCGACCTCGCCGCCCTCAATCGGGCGTTCTGGGACCTGGGCCTGCGTTTCCAATGGGACGAGGCCACCTGGGCCGCGCTCGGCACCTTGCCCGACCTGCGCTCACGCCTCGCGAGCTACCTCGCGGCGAGCCAACCGCACCTGCTCGGGGTCTATGACGTGGACTTCCTGCAGAAGATCATCGAAGAGCGCCTCGCCTCCCCGATCGAGGCGCGCATGGGCATGGAGGCGCACCGCTCCTTCTGAGACTTGCGTCGCCCCGGGGCGCTGCAATCGACGACTCGGCTGTCGCCTCGAGCGCCTTTTTCGGGGGCGGGGGCGACAAGCTGCTGGGCCGAGAGCTCCGACGACTACGGGGCGATGCTACAGAGCCGCGCGGAAATCGGCGGCGGTCTTGGCTTTCACCGCTTCGAGCGTGACGCCGGGGTGCAGCTCGGTCAGCACCAGGGCCTTGCCCTTCTCCACCTCGAACACGCACAGATCCGTAATGATCTTGTTGACGACGCCCTTGCCGGTCAACGGAAGCGTGCACCGCTTCAGGATCTTGGAAGCTCCGTCCTTGGAGCAGTGCTCCATCAGAATCACCACGCGCTTCACGCCGGACACCAGGTCCATCGCGCCGCCGGGGCCCTTCACCATCTTGCCGGGCACCATCCAGTTGGCAAGGTCGCCGTTCTCGGCCACTTCAAGACCGCCCAGGATCGACAGGTCGACGTGGCCACCCCGGATCATGCCGAAGGAATCGGCGCTGGAGAAAAAGCTCGATCCGGGCAGCGTGGTGATCGTCTGCTTCCCGGCGTTGATGAGATCCGCATCCACCTCATGGTCGGCGGGAAAGGGTCCGATGCCGAGCAGCCCGTTTTCCGACTGCAGGTGAACGGTCATGGCTGCTGGAATGTGGTTGGCCACCAGAGTGGGAATGCCGATGCCCAGGTTCACATAGAAACCATCGCGCAATTCCCTGGCCGCGAGCCTCGCCATCAGGTCACGGATCGGGGAGTCCTTTTTAGATGCCGCCCCGCCCGACACGGTGCGGAATTCGATGCGCTTTTCGTACCTGGCGCCCTGGAAGATCCGGTCGACATAAATGCCAGGCGTATGAACCTGGTCCGGATCGAGTTCGCCCACTTCCACCAATTGCTCGACTTCGGCCACCGTCACCTTGCCGCAGGTCGCGATCATCGGATTGAAGTTGCGCGAGGTCTTGCGATAGATGAGGTTGCCGGCCTTGTCGCCCTTCCACGCCTTGACGATGGAAAGGTCGGTGCGGATCGCTTCCTCGAGCACGTATTCGCGGCCGTCGAACACATGCGTAGCGTGGCGTTCGGCGAGCTTCGTGCCGTAGGCGGTGCGGGTGTAGAAACCCGGAATCCCGGCGCCGCCGGCGCGGAATTTCTCGGCCAGCGTGCCCTGCGGCGTGAGCTGCAATTCGAGCTCTCCGGCCAGCACTTGGCGCTCGAATTCCTTGTTCTCGCCGACATAGGAAGCGATCACCTTTTTCACCTGGCGCGATTTCAGCAAGAGTCCCATGCCGAAGTCGTCCACACCCGCGTTGTTGCCGGCGATGGTGAGCCCCTTCACCCCGCTTTCAACGAGCGCGGCGATGAGGTTCTCGGGGATGCCGCACAAACCAAAGCCGCCGGCGGCGATGGTCATGTCGTCCTTCAGCAACCCGGCCAGGGCCGATCCCGCGTCCGCATAGACTTTGCTCATTTCTCTGCTCCTTCTTCGATCTTCAAATCGTGTTGGTGCTCACGCGCTGCGGCGATGGCGGCGCGCACGCCGTTCACCATGGTCGCCATCGCCATGAACGGCGCCTCACGCTTGTCGAGCACCTGGGCTTCGCAATAGGGCACGTGGATGAATCCGGCGCGGGTGCGATTTCCGCCCGCGGCGAGGTAGTGCAGCACCCCGTACATCAGGTGGTTGCAGACGTAAGTGCCCGCCGAGTTGGAGACTTCCGCGGGCGCGCCCGCAGCTCGCATGGCGACCGCCATCGCCTTGATCGGCACCGAGGCGAAATACGCGGGGGGGCCGTCGGCGACGATCGGCTCGTCGACCGGCTGCGCGCCGCCGTTGTCGGCCGCTCGCGCGTCGTCCACATTGATCGCGACGCGCTCCACGCCGAGGCGCGAGCGCCCGCCGGCCTGGCCCAGGCAGATCACGAGCTTGGGGTGGTGGCGTCCGATGGCGGCGGCCACAACCTCGATCGAGCGGTGAAATTCGCACGGCACCATGCACGCCTCGACCACCATCCCGTCAATCAGAGTCTGCGACAGCTGCCGGCAGATCTCCCAAGAGGGATTGAGCTTTTCGCCACCGAACGGCTCGAACCCGGTGACGAGCACCACTTCGCCTGCCGGGAAAAATGGTGTCGGAGTCGATTTTTCGGGGGGGAGCAGGAGCTCCGCTGGGACTGCCGCATTGGCACGGGAGCGCCGGCGCGCGGGGGATGCGGGGGGCTCGCGTACGGATGCGGCCTGCGCACGCGGCGCGCGGCGTGCGTCCCGCTGGTCCTTCTTGCGCCGCCTCATCATGGCTGGACCGCCCAAGAAATGGTGTCAGACACCAATTTCACCAACTTCATCGGGCGGTCCAGCCGCCGTCGACGGAAATCGAGGCGCCGTTGATCTGCGCCGCGCCCTCGCCCGCGAGGAAAAGCGCGACCGCGGCAATCTCCTCCACCTTCACGAATTGCTTGGTGGGCTGCGGCGCGAGGATGATGTCGCGCATCGCCTGTTCCCTGGAGATGCCGTGGGCGAGCGCCTGGTCGTCGATCTGCTTCTCGACCAGGGGCGTGCGCACGAACCCCGGGCAGATGGCGTTCACGCGGATGGCGCTTTCGGCGACCTCGAGCGCCGCGGTCTTGGTGAAGCCCACCACGCCATGCTTGGCGGCGACGTAGGCGCTCTTGTTGGGGGAAGCCACCAGGCCGTGGGCCGAAGCGATGTTGACGACGCGCCCCCATTGCCGCCTCCTCATCCCCGGCAGCGCCGCGCGCGTGGCGTGGAAGACGGAGGTGAGGTTGATCGCAATGATCCAGTCCCACTTCTCCGCTGGGAAGTCCTCGATGGGCGCGACGTGTTGCACACCGGCGTTGTTCACGAGGATGTCCACCGCGCCCAGCTCGCGCTCGGCCGTGGCCACGAGCTCGGCGATCTCGGCCGGGCGCGTCATGTCGGCGCCGTGGTAGCGCGCCTTCACGCCGTGCTCGCGCTCGAGGCCCGCGCGCAGCGCCTCGATCTCCTTCGCATCGCCCAAGCCGTTCAGCATCACGTGCGCACCTGCGCGCGCGTAGGCTTCCGCGATCGCCCTGCCGATGCCGCTGGTCGATCCCGTGACCAGCGCCGCTCTCCCCGCCAACTGCTTTTCCATCTAGTTGTTCCTGCCTTCCGAAGCGAATCTTTGCGGTTATTGTCCGACCGGCTCGCCACTCCTGTCCGCAATCCCGGACGCCGGACGCAGCATCTCGACGTGGAGGATCCCGTCTTCGTCATAGGGCTGCCCCACGGTGACGAATCCGAAAGCTGCGTAGAAGCGCTCCAGGTAGCGCTGCGCGCCGATGCGCAGCGCCCCGCCAGGCCACAACCTCTCCATGTGCGCAAGCGCCTGGCGCATCAGCTCCTGCCCGCACCCCCTGCCTCGCATGGTACCCACCGTCAACACCCGGCCGATGGAAGCCTCAGCGAATTTCGTGCCGGGAGGGACGAGGCGACAGTAAGCCAGGAGCCGACCCTCCACCGAACGCCCGCTCAAGTGCCAGCACGCGGGATCGGCGCCGTCCACATCCTGGAAAGGGCACTTCTGCTCGAATACAAAGACCTCGAGCCGCGCCTGGTAGATGTCGTGGAGCTCCCGCGCCGAGAGCTCGTCGAAATGCGCCAGCCGCCAGACGATCACGACACCTTGGCGGAGGCCGCCTTCGCCAGGTGCAGCCACGTCTCGACCACCGTATCCGGATTGAGCGACATCGACTCGATCCCCTCTTCCATCAACCACTCGGCGAGATCGGGGTAGTCACTCGGGCCCTGGCCGCAGATGCCCACGTACTTGTTGGCCTTGCGGCAGGCCTGGATTGCCAGGTGCAGCATGCGTTTCACCGCCGCGTCGCGCTCGTCGAAAGCCTCCATCACCAGCCCCGAGTCGCGGTCGAGCGCGAGGGTGAGCTGGGTCATGTCGTTCGAGCCGATGGAGAATCCGTCGAAGTGCTCGAGGAACTCGTCGGCGAGGATCGCGTTCGACGGGATCTCGCACATCATCACGACGCGCAGGCCGTTCTTGCCGCGCTCGAGCCC
This sequence comes from Usitatibacter sp., assembly GCA_039929025.1. GTDB lineage: Bacteria > Pseudomonadota > Gammaproteobacteria > Burkholderiales > Usitatibacteraceae > Usitatibacter. The sequence continues at coordinate 17,565 of JBDSRZ010000042.1, forward strand.
GTACTCTTTCATGATCGCGAGGACCTGCTCGGCCTCCTTCACGGTGCGCACGAACGGCACCATCAGCTCCACGTTGGTAAGGCCCATGGCGTCGCGCACCTTGCGCATCGCTTCGCACTCCAGGCGGAAGCAATCGCGGAACGACTGCGCGATGTAGCGCGAGGCGCCGCGGAAGCCCAGCATCGGGTTCTCCTCCTGGGGCTCGTACTGCGCGCCGCCGATGAGGTTACGGTACTCGTTCGACTTGAAATCGGAGAGCCGCACGACCACCTTCTTCGGCCAGAACGCGGCGGCGATCGTCGCCACCCCCTCGACGATCTTCTCCACGTAGAAGCGCACCGGGTCCTGGTAGCCGCGCGCCTGCCGCGCCACCTGGGCCTTCAGCTCCGGCGACAGCTTGGCGAACTCGAGGCACGCCTTCGGATGCACGCCGATGGTGTTGGAGATGATGAATTCCAGCCGCGCCAGGCCCACGCCATCGTTGGGCAGCTGGCAGAAGTCGAAAGCGAGCTGCGGGTTGCCGACGTTCATCGCGATCTTCACCGGGATCTCGGGCATCCTGTCGAGCTTCACCTCGATCGCCTCGAACTCCATCTTGCCGTCGTAGATGTAGCCGGTGTCGCCCTCGGCGCAGGAGACGGTGACGTCGGCGCCTTCCTTCAGCGTCTCGGTGGCGTTCTCGCAGCCCACCACCGCGGGCACGCCGAGCTCGCGCGCGATGATGGCGGCATGGCAATTGTTCACCAACACCGGCGTGTACCGTTCCGTGAACACGATGTAGTTGTGGTTGTCGGCGACAGTGATGTTGAAAACCTCGTCCTCGGGCAGTTCCTGGTCGAGCGTCGCTCGGGCCTGTCGGAGGTCGGAGGCCAGCACGCTTTCCAGTCGAGCCTTCACTGCGGCGTCCGCGATGTCGGGTAGATGGCGTTTCAGGCCAGCCTCGTCGATCAGCAGGTTCTTCCGAACGCGGTTATCGATGTCGGAATTGATCGCGGCGGGCAGGAGCTGCCGTGTGTTGAAGAATCGGCTGCCCACAGCGCGCTCATCGCGGCACCGGACCCGGCGGGTGTAACGGCCCAACAAGTCCAGCTTCTCGACGATCTGCACGTTGTAGATGGAGCGATTGGCCGTGACCTGGGGGACAGTGCCGATACGCAGGCAGGCAACGATGACGGCCTGGAGCAGCTCGCCGTCGGAGACGTACACGTTAGCGCGCCCCGTGCCGAAACTGCCGTCTCCGTCGATGACCCCGGCCAGGAAGTGGCATGCAACTTCGAAATCCGCCTTGAGCAGGGTCGCCACGATCGTGTCCTGCTCGGCCCGCACCGCCGTCGCTATCGACTTCGAGTAGCAGCGGTATGCATTGGCCGAACCGACCACCTGCTTTCCTCGAATGAATCCGCTCGAGACCTGCTTCGCCGATTCCTTGAAAGCCTTGCCGTAATTTTCCAGCAAGGCCTGGTTCATTCGGGCGATGAAGTCCCCCTTGAGGGCGTCCGGTTTCTGGATGAACGTGACTTCCCCGTGCGTTCGGGAGAGGTACACGTGCCCGTCGGTCATGAGACCACCGAGCAGGTAGGCGAGCGAGTGCTCCTTCTGCGTTGAGGCCGAAAGTTGCGGCACACGCCCGGCGAGCAGCACGCAGTCCTGCCGCGAAAGCATGTCCCCGATTTCGCTGTCGACCAGCTTGGAGCCCGCCAGGTTGAGCATCTTGTGGTCAGGCGTCACGTCGAGCGTGTTGCCTTGCATCCGGCCGCCCAGGGAGACGCTGATGCGGATCAAGCGGGCCCTCTTTTTCATGACCGCAAGAACCGGCTTCCATTCGATCTGCAGGGTCTCGCGGTTCAGGGAGGGCACGCTCACGCCTTCGTGACCGCGCTCGTGCAGTTCCTGGAACGTCAGGACGCCAGCATTCGTGAGCAGGCGAGTGCCGCCGGAAAAACAGGTCCTCCCCCCGCGGTTGGTGACGATCGCCGAGGCGCGCTTCATCACCGGCTCCCAGTTGGGGTCGGTCATGTCGGTCACGAGCACATCGCCATCCTCGACGCGCGACATCTCGGAGACGTCCACGATCACGCGCACCTTGCCGGCGCCGATCCTGGAGCCGATGGCGCGCCCCTCGGCGAGCACCGAGCCGCGCTTGCCGATGCGGTAGCGGGTGAGCGTGTCGCGGCGCTTCTCCTGGCTCTTCACCGTCTCGGGACGGGCCTGCAGGATGTAGAGCTTGCCGTCCACGCCGTCGCGGCCCCACTCGATGTCCATCGGGCAGCCGTAGTGCTTCTCGATGGAGACCGCGTAGCGGGCGAGCTCCTCCACCTCGACGTCGGTGAGCGAGAAGCGGTCGCGATCGGCAGGCTCGACGTCCACTTCCTTCACCGATTTTCCCGCCTGCCGCGCCGCGTCGAACACCATCTTTATCGCCTTGCCGCCGATGCCGCGGCGCAGGATCGCGGGCTTGCCATTGGCGAGGCACACCTTGGAAACGTAGAACTCGTCGGGATTGACCGCCCCCTGGACCACCATCTCGCCCAGGCCGTAGCTCGAGGTGATGAACACCACCTCGCGGAAGCCCGACTCGGTGTCCATCGTGAACATCACCCCCGCGGCGCCCTTGTCGCTCCTCACCATGCGCTGCACGCCCGCGGAGATCGAGACCTCGGCATGGGTGAAGCCCTTGTGCACGCGATAGGCGATGGCGCGGTCGTTGTAGAGCGAGGCATACACGCGGCGGATCGCCTCCAGCACATGCTCCACGCCACTGATGTTGAGGTAGGTCTCCTGCTGGCCGGCGAAGGAGGCATCGGGCAGGTCCTCGGCGGTGGCGGACGAGCGAACGGCGAAGCTCGTGTCCGGCCCGGCACCGGCGGAAACGCGGGTGTATGCATCGTGCACCTGGCGCTCCAGCTCCGGGGGCAGCGCCGCCTTCTCCACCCAGCCGCGGATCTCGGCGCCCGCGGCGGCCAGCGCCCGCACGTCGTCAACGTCGATCTTCTTCAGCGCCGCGTCAATGCGCTCCGCCAGCTTGTTGTGGGCGAGGAAGTCGTCGAACCCCTGCGCGGTCGTCGCGAACCCGCCCGGCACGCGCACCTGGCTCGCGGCGAGCTGGCTGATGAGCTCCCCGAGCGACGCATTCTTGCCGCCGACGGTGGCCACGTCGGTCATGCGCAGGGATTCGAGCGGGAGGACGTAGCGCGTCGCCATGGAATTTCTTTGGTGTTTGGGACCCTCGGGAGCTTGCAATTATATCGAAGGGGACATGACAATGTTGCGGCGCATCATAGGCCGAAGTCACTCCGGAAAGACCATGTCCCAGCGCAGGCGCGTTTTCTTCGTCTCCGACCGCACCGGCATCACCGTGGAAGCGCTCGGCTCCTCCCTCCTCACCCAGTTCGGCGACATCGACTTCCTCAGGGTGACCCTGCCCTTCATCGACTCGATCCCGAAGGCGATCCAAGTAGTCGCGCAGGTGAACGAGTCGCACCGCGAATCGGGGCAGCGCCCGCTCGTCTTCAGCTCCATCGTGGACGACCTGGTGCGCGAGGAGATCAACAAGTGCGATGCGCTGGTGCTCGACGTCTTCGAGCGCTTCATCGTACCGCTCGAGAACGAGATGGGCACCAAGTCGCTGCACGCGGTGGGCAGGGCCCACAGCGCCGGCAACGTGAAGGACTACAACCATCGCATCGAGGCGATCAACTACACCCTCGCCCACGACGACGGCGTGACCCACCGCGGCCTCGAGGAGGCCGACATCGTGCTGGTCGGCGTCTCGCGGAGCGGCAAGACCCCCACCTGCCTCTACATGGCGATGCAGTTCGGCATCAAGGCGGCGAACTACCCGCTGATCCCGGAGGACCTGGAGGCCAAGCGCATCCCGCCGTCGCTGCTGCCGCTGAAGGGCAAGGTGTGGGGCCTGTCGATCACGCCGGAGCGCCTGTCGCAGATCAGGGGCGAGCGGCGGCCCGATTCGAACTACGCCGCGATCGAGAACTGCCGCTTCGAGGTCAGCGCCGCGGAGAAGCTGATGAAGCAGGCGGCCATCCCGTTCATCGACTCCACCACCAAATCGATCGAGGAGATCGCGACTCACATGCTGCACGAGGCTCATCTCGTCCGCAGGGTCTACTAGAGCGGGAAGCGCAGGCGAGATTCGTCTAAGATAGCCGTCGAATAAAGGGGCCGTCCGCGCCCCGCCAATGACGACTCCCGGGAGATCCGATGAAAGCCAAGGAACGCATCCTGCCTGCCCTCGTGTTTTCGGTCTTCGCGGCATTCGGCGCCGCCGAGGCGCAGTCCGCGCAGTTCAGCAACGTCTACGTGTTCGGCGACAGCCTCTCCGACGCGGGCTACTTCCGCCCCTTCCTGCGCACCCTCCTGCCAGTCACCGTCGCCGACGCAATGGGGCGCTTCACGACCAACCCCGGGCCGGTGTGGTCCGAGCTGGTGGCGTCCTACTACGGCGTGAACCCGCGCCCCAGCAACGCTGGCGGCACCATCTACGCACAGGGCGGCGCGCGGGTCACCGGCACGCCGGGCGTGAGCACGCCGCCCGGCCAGGCCGAGCGCCCGATCTCCACCCAGGTGAACGAGTTCCTTGCCGCCAACCCCGTCGCGGACCCGAACGCGCTCTACACCATGTGGGCCGGCGCCAACGACCTCTTCTTCAACCTGGGAGCGTTCCAGGCCGGCGCCATCAGCCAGGCACAGCTGCAGACCAACGTGCTCGCCGCGGCCACCGCCGAGATCCAGCAGATCGCGCGGCTGCGCGCCGCGGGCGCCCGTTACATTATGGTCGTCACCCTGCCCGACATCGGCGCCGCGCCCGCATTCGCGGGATCGGCGGTTACGGCCGGCGCGGTTACCGCGCTCTCCGGCGGATACAACACCACGCTCCTCACCGGGCTCGCGAGCGCCGGCATCCGCGTGATCCCGGTGGACTCGTTCTCGCTCAACGCGGAGATCCGCGCGAACCCGGGGTCGTTCGGCATCTCGAACGTGACCGGCATCGCCTGCGGTCCCTTCCCGCCGATCACCACGGCTACCAGCGTGACCTCGCTGTTCTGCAACCCGACCACGCTCACCGCCGCCGGCGCGGACCGTACCTACCTCTTCGCCGACAGCGTGCACCCGACCAGCGCCGCGCACGCGATCATCGCGCAGTTCGCCGAGTCGCTGATCGAGGGACCGACTCAGTACGGCCTCCTCGCGGAAGCGGCGCTGCGCACCCGCGCGAGCCAGGTCCGCACCATTGGCGACGGCCTCGCCACTGCGCGCCAGTCCGACATCGGCCAGTGGAGCGTCTTCGCTGGCGCCGACGGCGGCGACTTCAACATCGACGCAGGCACCGGCAACTCGGGCGTCACGAGCCGCACGCGCTCCGGCACCTTCGGCGTGACCGCACGCGTTTCCGAAGCGGTGACGATCGGCGGAGCGTACGGGCAGAGCCGCAACCGCGGAAGCCTCGGCGGCAACGCCGGCGGCTACCACGCGACCGAGAACGTCTGGTCGCTGTTCGCCTCGGCGAAATGGGGCGGCTTCTACGGCACCGGCATTCTTTCCTATGCCGACCTCGAGTTCGACAACATGCAGCGCAACATCCAGCTCGGCACGGGTTTGCGCACTGCCGTCGCCAATGCGGAGGGCGCCAACGGATCCGCCTATTTCACCGTCGGCTACGACATTGCGGTCGGCCGCCTCACCATCGGCCCGACAGTGGCGGTGCTTTCGCAGAACGTGGACGTGAACGGCTTCGACGAGTCCGGGGCCGGCGCCGCCAACCTGCGTATCCACCAGCAGAAGCGCCGCTCGGAAGTGTGGAGCGCGGGCCTGCGTGCCTCGTACGACCTCGGCGGCTGGAGGCCGTGGCTGCGTGTCACCGCCGACAAGGAGCGCCGCGACGACGTGCGCCTCGTCACCGCCACACCGCTCACGCTGGTCGCGAGCGGCAGCAGCTACGACGTGCCTGCCTATGCCTCGGACACCGACTTCATCACGGCCGCCATCGGCATCACCGGCCGCATCACGCCGCGCGTGGGTCTCAGCGTTGCGGCCTTCAAGGTGCAGGGACGCTCCGGCATCGAGGAGGGCGGCGTCAACGCGATGGTGTCGGTGCGCTTCTAAGCTGAAGCGCATCCTCAGCGCATCCAACCTGCCGGAGGCGATCCTGCTGGTGGATCTCCTCTTGCAGCACGGCATCCGCGCGCGCGTCTTCAACGCCAATGCCTCGAGCATCATGGGCGAGCTTCCGATCGAAGCCTCGCTGCCGCAGGTGTGGGTAGACGACTCGCGGGCGGAGGAACGCGCGCGCGCCCTGATCGAGGACTACCAGAGGAGGCCACACCTGGGCCCACCGGTGCGCTGCCCGCGGTGCAGCGAGGACAATCCCTCCTCCTTCGAGCTTTGCTGGGCCTGCGGAACTCCGCTGCCGAACTATTAGCTGCCTGTACCCCGGCTGGTACTCGTTCGACTCCGGTCCGGGCCGCCGCGGGCATCGCCTTCCCGCTCCCTGGTCGTCGCACTGGCGGGGATTGAGCGCGCGGGCGGCGATCGTATTCCCGCCACGCCTCCCCGTCGTCAGGGCGTGCCTATGAAAAGGTAGAAGCGCCCCTTGCCGTTCTTGGCGTCGGCGACTCCGAGGTAGAGGGGGCCGAGAAAAGTATTCGCCGCGAGGTAGGCCCCCACGGAGGTCTGCCAGCCGGTCAACGACGTCTCGGTGATCAGCTTGTTCATGCGCCCCGCCTCGGCCACGACACCGGCGATGAGCGTGAGGCCGTAGAGGGGGGAAGCGAAGTTGAGGCGGTACTGGCCCTCGAGGCGTCCGAAGGTGTAGTCGCTGCCGCGCATCTGGTCGTTGGCGAAGCCCGAAAGCCGCCGCGGGCCTCCCAGCGTGAAAGCGTCCCCCAGCGGCAGAACGCCCTTCAACGAGGTGCCGCCCTCGAGCCCGCCCAGCACCACCCAGGGTCCGAGCGAATACGCCGCGCCGAAGCGCGCCTCGCTGCGCGAATACGCGTTGCCGCCGCTCACGCGGACCGCGTCGAAGTGGGTCACGTGGAGCTTGAGGCCGCGCTTCGGGAAGAACGGCTGGTCGTAGGTATCGATGGCGAGCGTCGCGATCGGGCCGCCGAGGCGCTCGGTGACATTGAAGAACGAGTCGGGCCCGGTATCCAGCACCGCGCCGATGCGCCGCTCGATCCAGCCCACGTTGAACTGGCCGTGCACGCCCAGGTTCACACCGGCCTCCAGCCCCGCGCGGTTCTGCTGCACGCGATACACCGCCACCCGGTCGCCGCCGAAGTAGAGCGGCGCCTTCTGGAGAGAGGCGGAGCCGAAGGGCCGCACGAAGCTCGCGTGCCTCAGGTCCAGCGGCTGGTAGAACTCGGTCGAGATGCTCTGCTCGCTGCCGATCTGCGCTCCCAACAGCCACTCGCCGCCGAGGCGGTTCATCCAGGTGCTGCGAAAAAGCGAGCGGAAGTTGTATGCCGACTCGCTTCGAAAGTCGGAGGCGAGGTTCAGCCCGAAGCGCAGATAGTTCGGGCCCCACGGCTTCTCCACGGGTGTGATCCGAAGGATGGTGCGGTCGCGCTCGATCATCACGTTGTAGTCGAGCGAGTGCAGGTCGCCCTGGTAGAACTCGCGCACCAGGTCGGTGGCGAGCTGGTGCGCGTCCAGGCGCTGGCCCTCCTGCTGCGAGATGCCGCGGCGAATGGTTCCGGGATTCACGAACCGCGTGCCCTCGATGGCGACCTGGTCGACGATCGGCGGCGGCTGCGCGGTGGACAGGCGCACGCGCTCCTGGAACGCCGCGTACTCGCGCGGCGCAAGCGCCAGGCGCTCGAGCTCCCGCGCCGCCGCCAGCGTGGCCTTGCGCCCCTCCGCCGCCGCGTCGAGCTGGCGCGTGAACGCGGTCGAGGTGATCTCGCCCAGCTCCGGACGAATGTAGATGTCCCCTTGCTGCAACAGCGCCATCGAGCGAGCCACGTTCTGCTCGGTGAGCAGGTTGACCACTTGTCCCAGCACGCTCGCCAGGCCGGTCACCTGGTCGGGCTTGAAGAGCGGCGAACCCACGTTGACGACGATCAGCACGTCGGGCCTGCACAACTCGCGCGCCTCGGCCACCGGCAGGTTGTCGGTGAGCCCGCCGTCCACGAGCTTGCGGTGGTCGCGCAGCACCGGCGCCATCAGGCCGGGCACCGACATGCTGGCGCGCATCGCCGAGGTGAGGTTGCCTTCGCGGATCGCGACGCGCTCGCCGGTGCCGATGTCGGTGGCGATGATCGCGAGCGGCATCGCGAGCTGCTCGATGGGGCGGTCGCCGAGGTCGGCACGCACCAACTGGTTGAAGAAGAGCTTCAGCTTCTCGCCCGCGACCGCGCCCTCGCGGAACCTGAGGCCCTCGCGCGAGACGCCGAACTCGATTCCCGAGTAGAAGCGGTCGTCCAGCTCCTTCCTGCGGATGTTCACCGCCTCGCGTCCGGCGGAGTCGTCGAACATCGTGATCCAGTCGGTCTTGCCGACCAGGTCGATGATGTCGGCGGGCGCCACGCCCGCTGCATAGGCCCCGCCGACGAGTGCGCCCATGCTGGTGCCCGCGACGCAGGCGATGGGGATGCGCATCTCTTCCAGGACGGCAAGGACGCCCAAGTGCGCACCCCCCCGCGCGCCCCCACCCCCCAGCACCAGGCCTACCTTCGGATGGACGGGCTGCGCGGCGAGGTCCAGGGCGGCAAACGCAAGGAGCGCGGCCGCGGCGAGGCGCTTTCCGGTCATACCTTCAGGCTGAAAGGCGTGAATCGCGTGTCACGATCGTAGTAGTCCTCGTTCTCGGCGCGCTTGAGCCACCCCACGATGAGGTAGGTGAGCGGCGTGAACAGGACTTCGACCGCGACCTTGGCCACGAATTGCGCCAGCATCACCATGGGCAGCTTGTCGTTCGGGATGATGCCGGTGCCGTAGAAGGCGAGCGGGTAGAAAAGCGCCGAGTCCACTGCTTCGCCGAAGAGGGTCGAGCCGATGGTCCGCGACCAGAGCCATCGCCCCTGGGTCGCGATCTTCATCTTCGCCAGCACGAAGGAGTTCACGAACTCGCCGCAGAAGTACGCGACCATCGAGGCGAGCGAGATGCGCCACGCCGCGCCGAAAGCCACCTCGTAGGCGGCCTGGTGCTTCCAGAACGGCGCCGGCGGCAGGCTCACCACCACCCACGCCATGAAGGACGCGAACAAGAGGCCCGCGAATCCGGCCCAGATCACGCGCCGGCTGCGCGCGTAGCCGTAGACCTCGGTGAGCACGTCGCCGAAGACATACGAGATCGGGAAGAAGAGCACGCCGGCGCCGAATGTGAGGACGCCAACGATCGGGAAATCGACCTGCGCGATTTTCGCCGGGCCGATGAGGTTGGAGCAGACGAGGATCACCACGAACGCCGCCATGACGAATTCAAAGTAGCGGTATTCGCGCACTGGAGTTTTCATTGAGGTGTTCTCCGACTCAGCCGGGGGGTTGCGGGGTCCGCGGGCGCCCGGCGCGCCTCACGCGGTGGGTGCTTCAGGGACCGTAGGCGAAAGCAAGCGCGTCGATGAACGACGGGCCGTCCATCGGCAGGTGGCCGAGGCCGTAGCTGCGGTGATCGAGGCGCAGGCCCGTGTAGCCCCGCGCCGCGAGATAGTCGTGCACCTGCGCCACCCGCGGGCCGTTGGCGAGGATATCGCCCGCCAGCACCAGGGTCACGGGCAGGCTCCGATCGCGCGTGAACATCTCGCGCTCCAGCGCGAGCCCGGTGTCGCCGAGCGCGCTGTCGAAGGATCCGTCGGGGCGCGCCCAGAAGGAGCCCTCGCCGGAGATGATGGTGTTGAAGGTGCGCTGGCCGGGGCGTTCCAGGAAGAGCGCAAAGAGCGCGAACTCGCCGCTCAACGAATGGCCGGAATACGCGCGGCTCGCGACATCGGTGCGATAGAGCGCATCGATCTCGGGCACCAGCTCCTGGGTGAGGAAGCGGTGGTACGCCTCTGCGCCGGGCAGGGTGAAATCGACGAAGCGGCGGCTGGTGCCCATGTGCCAGACATTGACCAGGATCAGGTTGCGCCGCGACGCCTCGATGGCGCTGCTCAATACCGGGAAGCGATACTCGCCATCGGCGGCGTAGACCACCGGGTAGCGCGCGGTGCCCTGCGCGTAACCGGCGGGAAGGAACACCTGGTAGGTGTAGCTGATGCCGGTATGGCGCGAGGTGATGACGGACGTCGTACGCGTGCCCTCGGGCGGCCCGGTGCCGGCCTCGGGTCCGGGACCGCCGCCGCCGCAGGAGGCGGCGAGAGCCAGCAACAGGATTTCGCCAAGGCGAGACAGCCAGCGGGTGCTCATCGACGATCCTTCTGGCGCGAGGCCTCGAACAACGCCACGGTGCCGGCGGCCGCCGCGTTCAGCGATTCCATCCTGCCGGCCATCGGGATGCGCGCACGCGCCGTGGTTGCGCGCTGCAGCGCGGGCGAGATCCCCGCTCCCTCGTTGCCCACCACCACCGCCACCGGCCCGCCGAGATCGAGATCGTACAGCGATTGCCGCGCCTTGCCCGCCAGCGCGATGCTGGTGCCGCGGAAGGTTCCGAGCCAGGCGGCGAGATCGGCGCGCTCGACCACGTTGGTCGCGAAGTGCGCGCCCATCGCGGCGCGCAGCACCTTCGGCGACCACGCGAACGCACAGGACGGCGACAGCAGGACATGGTCCGCACCCGCCGCCGCCGCGCTGCGCATCAGCGTGCCGACGTTGCCCGGGTCCTGGATGTCCTCGAGGAGCAACACCATCCGCGCATCGGGAGGCACGGCACGCGAGGCAGGCACCTCGACGCAGGCGATGATCCCGGTGGGCGACTCGACGCTCGAGAGCGAGTCGAACAGCGCATCGGCGAGCAGCGTGGCCGGTGTGGGCCGGCTGCGCTCGACCAGCGCTGCGCATTCTGGATTCGCGAGACCCGCCTTGCTCAGCATCACCTCCACGGGTTTGCCGCCGGCGTCGAGGAAGGCCGCGAGCAGGTGGGTGCCGTCGAGGATCGCAAGCCCGCGCTTCTTGCGCTCGGACGCGTTCGCAACCAGGCGTGCCATCGACTTGAAGGCGGCGTTGTCCCGCGATGCGACTGTCTTCACCAGGGCAGATCCGCCTGCAGCAGCGCGTGCACCGGCTCGAAGCTCCTGCGGTGGATCTCGCAGGGCCCGCGCTCCCTCAGCGCAGCGAGGTGCTCGGGGCTCGCATAACCCTTGTGTTCGGCGAAGCCGTAGCCGGGATAGCGCGCGTCCATCACCGCCATTTCCGCGTCGCGCGCCACCTTGGCGAGGATCGACGCCGCCGAGATCGCCGCCACCAGCCGGTCGCCCTTCACGATCGCCCGGCATTTGTATGCGATTCGCGGCACCTGGTTGCCGTCCACGCAGACTTCCTCCGGGTCCATGCCCAGCGTCTCGACCGCGCGCTTCATCGCGAGCAGGCTTGCGCGGAGGATGTTGATGCGGTCGATCTCCTCCACGCTCGCCGAGGCGATCGACCAGGCGAGCGCCTCGGCGCGGATGCGCGCCGAGAGCTCCTCGCGCACCTTGGGCGACAGCAGCTTGGAGTCCGCCAGCCCCTCGATGCCGCGCCCGGGATAGAGCACCACGGCGGCCGCGAACACGGCGCCGGCGAGCGGGCCGCGCCCGGCCTCGTCAACCCCGCACAGCAGCAGCGTGGTGGTCTGCGTCGCCCGCAACCGCGGCATGTTCCGTGGCCCTCGTGAGGAATGGCGCCAGCGCCTGCCGCAGGCGTTCTTCGTGCCCGCAGGCGAGGCTCGCGTGCAGGCGGGCGAAGCGCTCCCGCAGGCGGTCTCGCGCCGCATTGTTGTCCAGCCAATTGCCCAGCGCCTGCGCCAGATTGGCAGGCGTCGCGTCCTCCTGCAAGAGCTCGGGCACGATGAACTCGCCCGCCAGGATGTTCGGCAGGCCGAAGTACGGCAGCAGCGCCTTCCTCATCACCATCCGGTAGGTGAGCGGCGAGAGGCGGTAGGTGATCACCATCGGGCAGCGCGCGAGCGC
>JBDSRZ010000043.1:0-5588 GCA_039929025.1 Usitatibacter sp.
ACGTCGATCTCCAGGTAGACGCGCGTATCTCCGCAGGAAAGATCGCGCACTTGCCGCGTTCGCCGGTCGTACCACCCCATCTGCGCTCGCCCGCAGCATCCGCAAATCGTTTTTTTGAGCGCCGAACAAGAGTGATGACGCGTGCCCTCGGATCACCGAACACACCGCGCACCGTGGGATTCGGCCGGAACCCGGGAAAGGCATACGCATCCCAGAGCCGGCGCTTTCGCTTCGATGAGGTAGCCATGCAAACATGTTCGCAGTTTCCGGCAGTCCCGAAAACACCCGCCCCCAGAGGGAAAACAAGCCAATTACCGCATCAACTTACCCACACGACTTCCTGAAGACCCATTAAAAAGAGCCTGTCCCCGGTTCAATGGGTCGAGATCCCGTGGTCGCCGTGGGCGTGGCCGTGCTGCATCTCGTCCTGGGTAGCCGCGCGCACGTCCTGCACCGAGCACTTGAACCACAGCCGCTCGCCGGCGAGGGGATGGTTGCCATCGACCACGACGGTGTCCTCGGTGATGTCGGTCACGGTGTAGATGAGCGCTTCTTCCTCGGCTTCGCCAGGCACGCCCTCGAACTGCATGCCGACCTCGAGGGTCTCGGGGAAGCGGTGGCGGGGCTCGACGCGCAGCAGCTCCGCGTCGTACTCGCCGAAGGCATCCTCCGGTTCGAGGGTGAGGCTCACCTGGGCCCCGGACTCCTCGCCCCCGAGCGCTTCCTCCACCTTGGGGAAGACGCCGCCGAAGCCGCCGTGCAGGTAGGTGAGCTGCGCGTCCGCTTCCTCCAGCAGCTCGCCCCTCCCATTGCGCAACTCGAAAGCGAGCGTGACGACCTTGCCGCGCTCAATTCGCATGCTGGGGCGTGGCGAGGGCCTTGCAGATCTTGAGTACTTCGTTCACGTGGGCGCGCGGGTTCACGTCCTGGAGGATATGGCGCACCACACCCTTCTTGTCGATCACGAACGTGGAGCGCTGCAGGCAGGACTTCGGATGGCCGTCGACGATCTTTTCCTGGATCACGTCGTAGAGGCGGCAGACTTCCTTCTCGGTATCGGCGAGGAGTTGCACGGTGAGGCCGTGCTCGTCGCGGAACGCCTGGTGCGAAAGCACGTCGTCGCTCGATACGCCGAAGACCACGGTTTCGAGGCGCTTGAACTCATCCTCGCGGTCGCTGAAGCCGATCGCCTGGATGGTGCATGCGGGCGTGCCGTCGCGTGGATAGAAATAGAGGACGACGTTCTTCTTCCCGCGATACGTGGAGAGATCCATCATCTCCATGCTCGCATCGGGAAGCGTGAAGGACGGCGCTGGTTGACCTACGTGTAGCATGGCTCCGCACTCGCTCGATGGTCGAATCGATTCTAGCCCATTTTAATGACACGCAATCGCCTCGGCACGCTCGAAATCGCTCGCTTCATGTCGCGATATTGGCAGCGGCGCCCGCTGTTGGTGCGCGGCGCTTTCCCCGCCTTCCGCGATCCCCTCTCGCCCGCCCAGGTGCTGGCGCTAGCCGCGAGCGACGCGGCGCAGTCGCGCCTGGTCCGGCACATCGGAAAGAAGTGGACCGTGGAGGACGGTCCGATTCCCACCTCGCGCTTCAAGCAACTTCCACGCCGCGACTGGACGGTGCTGGTGCAGGACACGAACCATTTCTCCGCGCGCGCGGCCGCGCTGCTGCAACGGTTCGATTTCATCCCGCACGCGAGGATCGACGACGTGATGGTGAGCTACGCGGTGCCGGGCGGCAGCGTGGGCCCGCACGTGGATTCGTACGACGTGTTCCTGCTGCAGGGACGCGGCCGGCGGCGCTGGCAGATCTCCCGGCAAGAGGATCACCGGTTCGTTCCGGGGCTACCGCTCAAGGTGCTGCAGCGCTTCGAGCCCGGCGAGGAGTGGACGCTGGAAGCGGGCGACATGCTCTACCTGCCGCCCGGGATCGCGCACCACGGCGTCGCGGAGTCGGAATGCCTTACTTGGTCGATCGGATTTCGCGCCCCGACGGACGCCGAGATCGTCGAGGGGTTCCTCGACCACCTCCGCGACCGCCCGGTTGCGGCGGGCCAATACGCCGATCCCGGCGCGCCGCCCATCCGGCATCCGGGCGAGATTCCCACGCCGATGATCGAGCACGCGGCGCGCGCCATCGGTGCGATACGCTGGAGCGAGGCCGAAATCCGCGAGTACGCGGGGCGGCACCTGTCCGAAGTGAAAGCCCACGTCTTCTTCACGCCGCCGCCCGTCGCGCTTGCGCGCAAGGCCTTTGCGACGCGCGCCAGGCGACAAGGCCTCGTCCTCGACCGCCGCTCGCGCCTCGTGTTTTCTGGCACGATGTTCTTCATCAACGGCGAGCGCGTCGCGGTCCCAGCGCGCGCGCGAAAGGCGGTGCGCCAGCTCGCCGACCGCCGGCGGCTGGGTGGGCCGATTCACGCCCCGGATGAATTCTTCGACGTGGCCCACCCGTGGTACCAGCAGGGCTTCATCGCGTTACAGGCAGGGGAGGAAGCATGAGCGAGCAGCAACCGGCACCGAAAGCCGACGAGCCCGGGAAGCGCGACTACCGGCCGCTTACCGGCATAGCCGAAGCGCAGGCGGCGATCGCCGAAGTCGTAGGGAGCGCGCACCGCGTGCTGCGCATCTTCGACTTCACGCTCGCCAACCGCGGCTTCAATTCCCCGGCGCGCACCGAGCAATTGCGCCAGTTCCTGGTCGCGGGGCGCGCCCATCGCCTGTTGATCGCGCTGCATGAGACCGATCCGCTGGAGCGCGATTGCCCACGCCTCATCACGCTGCTGCGCCAGTTTCCGATGTCGATCGAGATTCACCGCACCCTGGCCCAGGCGCGCGACGCGACCGACCCCTTCGTCGTGGCCGACGACCACAGCGTCTGGCACCAGATGCACTTCGAGCAGCCGCGCTCGATTGTTGCACTGCATTCACCCGCGGACGCGATACCGATCGCACAGCGATTCGAAGAGATCTGGGACTTGTCGGAGCCCGCGATCTCCGCGACCAAGCTGGGTCTTTGAAGGGCGACGCTCCAAAGGTCTAAGCGCCAAAGCTTGCCGAAGCGCCGACCGCGGCCCCCACCCGCGGCGTGGCCACCGCGACGACCAGCCCCTCGCACACGACCACTCTTCTTCCTCAAGATTCGGGCGGCCTTCCCCGGAAATCGGTGCAGACCCTTTTTTTGCCGGGTCGAGAGGAACCCGACTTTGCCGGTGGCGATCTCCGGCTACGCGTCGCGCCAGGCGAAACCGTCCTCCTGCGTGGCCAGCCCGATCCAGTCCGGCTCGCAGTTGGCGCCGCGCGCGAGGGCGCCCACCGCGAGCTGCGGCCGGTTGTTCTGTTTCGAGAGGTGCGCGGCGATGAGGTGGCGCAGGCGGCCGCGGTCGAGCGCCTCGACCAGGCGGCGCGCGCCCAGGTTGTCGAGATGGCCGAAGCGGCCGGAGACCCGCTGCTTGAGGCTCACCGGGTACGGGCCGCCCATCAGCATGTCGAGGTCGTGGTTGCACTCGATCACCAGCGCCGTGCAGCCGGAAAGCTTCTCCACCACGTGCTGGGTGATGCAGCCGAGGTCGGTCACCACGCCGAGGCGCGCGTCGCCGTCCGAAAAGGCGTACTGCACCGGCTCGCGCGCGTCGTGGGGCACCGGGAACGGCTCGACCGACATCGCGTCGATCGCGACCGAGCCGTGGGATTCGATGATGCGCACCAGCACCGCGGGAAAATCCGGCGGCAGCCACTGCGCGGTGCCGCGCGTGAGGTAAACCGGGATCGCGTAGCGCTTGGCGAAACGCGCCACGCCACCCATGTGGTCATCGTGCTCGTGGGTGACGAGGATGCCCGCGAGGTCGCCGGGGGCCAACCCCACGCGCTCCAGGCGAAGCTTGGTCTCCGCGATGGCGAAGCCGCAGTCCATCATCACACGCGTGCCGTCGCATTCGACGACCATCGCGTTGCCGGAGCTGCCGCTGCCCAGCGAGGTGAATCTCAGCATCCGTTCGACCAGCGTTACTTGAGCTGGTCGAATAGTAGCGTGAGGATCTTCTTGCCGGTGGAGGAGCTTTCGACCGCGCCGCTGGAGCTCTGCACCTGCACCTGCGACATGCTGGCACCGGAATCGGCGACGTGGATACGGTATTGCGGCTGCGCAGCCTTCGGAGCGCTCCTCCAGAAGGCAAGCTTGTCGAGGAAGCCTTCCTTGTTGGTCACCTTGGCATCGACCTCGGGATCGATATAGCGCACGAAGAAGAGGCCCTTGGAGCGATCGCGGTCCTCGACGGTGAAGCCGACGCGGTCGAGGGCGAGGCCCACGCGACGCCAGGCACGGTCGAAGCTGTCGTTCACCACCAGCGGGCCCGCGCCCGAATTCTCGAGCACGGCGTTGCGCGACTCGGCCACCACCGGCGCGTTGGCGCGTACCGGCGCCTTGCCCGGCTGCGCCGCGGCTGCGACACGCGTGTCGCCGGTGCCGAGCTTTACCTGGATGCGGGCGAGCATCTCCGCCTCAAGCTCGCGGTCGGCTGCGACCGGCACCCACTTGGTGCTGTCCTGCTGCGAGCTGGTAAACACCTCCTCCACCGCGTGGTTGCTCACGAAGATCTCGGTGGTGCCCGGCTCGGCGCCCTTCTCCAGGCGCGTGCGGAACTTGTCGCGGCGCGCGGTCGACCACATCTGATCGAGCACGCGACCGATCGTGCGGCGGATGATGTCCTGGGGAATCTTGGCGCGGTCCTCGTACCATTCGGTCTCGAGGATGCCGACCTCCGGCTGCTCGCGGACTAGCGGATAGCCCGCCTCCACCCAGAACTCACGCACCACCGGCCAGACCTTGTCGGGCTCGCCCTTCACCACCAGCCAACGCTGGTCGCCCGCACGCTCGATGCGCACGGTGTCGAACTTCGGCAGCACCGACGGCGCGCCGGACGCGGCCGCAGACCCCGGCGTGCGCTGGCTATAGGCCGAATAGGTCGTCTGCGCGCGCGGATCGGGAATCGAGTAGCGGTCGTCCATCGTGGGCGCCGTGAGCTCCGGCGGCACCTCGAGGGGCTGGGTGGCACGCGCCTGGGCGCCCTTGTAGTCGGTGCCCTTGCCCGACCAGATGTTGCTGATGGTGGTGCAGCCGGCAAGCGCCACGACAGCCGCGCCGAGTGTGAAGCGAATGAGGTACGTCATCGAGAATCGATCCTTCGTCAGTTGAGGCAGCCGGCGGCGCGAAGCGCTCCGGACACAGTCTCGTGGTATTGCGGGGCGAGCGGCGTGAGCGGCAAGCGGATGCCTTCGGCCATGCGCCCCATGCGGTGGAGCGCCCACTTGACCGGGATGGGGTTGGCCTCGACGAACAGGCCCCGGTGCAGCGGGATCAATCGGTTGTTGAGCGCGATTGCCTTCTTCGCGTCTCCCGCGAGCGCCGCGGCGATCATTTCGTGCATGAGGCGCGGCGCCACATTGGCGGTGACCGAGATCACGCCGTGGGCGCCAAGCTGCACGTAGGCGAGCGCCGCGTCGTCGTTGCCGCTGAAGACCCTGAAGTCCTTCGGCATGCGCGCCATCAGCTCCGCCACGCGGTCGACGCTGCCGGTG
>JBDSRZ010000044.1:0-4477 GCA_039929025.1 Usitatibacter sp.
GGCCAGGCGGTCGCGTACCTGCTGCTGGACCTGCGCCGCGCCGGATACGGCGTGCGCGAGATGGTGCGCCGCATCGAGTCTGCGGTGATCGCGGTGCTGGACGGCTACGGCATCCGCGGCGAGCGCCGAGACGGCATGCCCGGCGTGTACGTGGCAGGCGCCAAGATCGCAGCCATCGGGCTGCGCGTCTCGCGCGGGTGCACTTATCACGGGGTCGCGTTGAACGCCCACGTCGATCTCGAGCCCTTCGCGCGCATCGACCCCTGCGGCTATCCGGGGCTCGCCTCCACGCGCCTCGCCGACCTGGGGGTAAGTGATAGCATCGATGCAGTGCAACAAGAGCTGGCGAATGCGCTGATCGCAGCCGTTTCCCCCGGCGCACCCGTTTCCCCCGGCGCACCCGTCACCCCCGGCGCACCCGTCACCCCCGTGTAGACGGGGGCCCAATTTCGCGATGACCGACTCCGACCTCAAGCTCCAGCAGAAACGCAGCCTCAAGACCGCCCGCATCCCCATCAAGGTGGTCGCGTCGGAGCCGTTGCGCAAGCCCGAATGGATTCGCGTGCGCGCCGGCGGCAGCGGCCGCTTCACCGAAATCAAGCAGATCCTGCGCGAGATGAAGCTGCACACCGTCTGCGAGGAAGCATCCTGCCCGAACATCGGCGAGTGCTTCGGCCACGGCACCGCGACCTTCATGATCATGGGGGACCTCTGCACGCGCCGCTGCCCGTTCTGCGACGTGGCCCACGGGCGCCCGAATCCGCTCGACCCCGACGAGCCGCGGCACCTCGGGGAGACCATCGCGCGCCTGGCGCTCAGGTACGTGGTGATCACCAGCGTGGACCGCGACGACCTGCGCGATGGCGGCGCGGGGCACTTCGTCGACTGCATCCGGAACGTGCGCAGCCTCTCGCCCGCGACGCGGATCGAGATTCTCACCCCGGACTTTCGGGGTCGCCTCGACCGGGCGCTCGCAGTGCTCGACGGCGGGCCGCCGGACGTGATGAACCATAACATCGAGACCGTTCCGCGCCTCTACCGGCAGGCGCGCCCGGGTTCCGACTACGCGCACTCGCTCCTGCTGCTGAAGGAGTTCAAGGCGCGCCATCCGCACGTGCCCACGAAGTCGGGCCTGATGGTCGGCCTGGGAGAGACCAACGGCGAGATCCTCGAGGTGATGCGCGATCTCCGCGCCCACGGCGTGGACATGCTCACCGTGGGCCAGTACCTGCAGCCCTCGAGGCACCACCTGCCGGTGGCGCGCTTCGTGCACCCGGACGAGTTCCGCATGTTCGGGGCGGAGGCCGGCAAGATGGGCTTCGTGAACGCCGCCTGCGGGCCGATGGTGCGATCGTCTTACCACGCCGACCTGCAGGCGAAGGGCGTCGGCACCCCATAAGCCCCTCCGGGGCGCGTTTCCTTAGCGAGGACCCATGGATCCGACGTCGAGCATCCGCAAGCTGGGATTCCGCAGGTGGTACGAGCGCGAGCTCATCAAGAGCCACGCCGCGCTCGTCACCTGCTTCCTATGCGGACTGCTGATCGCGGTGCTGATGGAGCAGGTGAACGTTCGCGAATTCGGCTGGCGCCCGCTCTCCTTCGCCGCGATCATCTTCGTCGCCGGGTTGCTGGGCTGGGCTTCGTGGCGCAGCTACATCACCATCCTCGGGCGCGCCGAGTTCTACGGCGAACGCTCGTCATGCCCAAAGTGCGCCGCCTACGGCCGGTTCAACGTCGTGGACACCGGCCTCGATTCCACTCCGGGGCGTGCCGCCGAGGCGGTGGCGCCGCTCGAGGCCGCCTGGATGCGCGTCCAATGCCGCATGTGCGGCACGGCGTGGCGGATGCCGGAGTAGGGGATCAGTCGAGACCCCGGTAGGCGGGTAGCGTCAGGAATTCCACGTAGTCGTCGGAGGCGGTGATCTCCTCGAAGAGCCGCGCGCCCTCGGCGTACTTCCCGGCCGCGTAGGCCTCGGCGCCCACGATGTGCGGTGTCTTCGCGAGCTCGTCGCGAAGGATGTCGTGGAAGAGCTCACGGGTCACCTTGCGCCCGTCGTCGAGCACGCCCTTGGGCGAGCGCATCCACTGCCACACCTGGGAGCGCGAGATCTCGGCGGTCGCGGCGTCCTCCATCAGGTTGAAGATCGGCACGCAGCCGTTGCCCGCGAGCCACGAGCCGATGTACTGGATGCCGACCTGGACGTTGTTGCGCAGGCCCGCTTCGGTGATCGGGCGCTCCGGCTCGAAACGCAGCAGGTCTGCGGCGGTCACCTCCACGTCGGGCCGCTGCTTCGAATACTGGTTCGGCCCCGGCATGTGCTTGTCGAAGACCGCCTTCGCGATCGACACCAGGCCCGGGTGCGCGACCCAGGTGCCATCGCAGCCGTCGGCGGCCTCGCGCTCCTTGTCGGCGCGCACCTTGGCCATGGCGGCCTCGTTGGCGGCCGGGTCGTTCTTGATCGGGATCTGCGCGGCCATCCCGCCCATCGCCGGGGCGTTCCTGCGATGGCAGGTCTTCACCAGCAGCAGGGCATAGGCGCGCATGAAGGGCGCGGCCATGGTGACCTGCGAGCGGTCGGCGAGGCAGAAATCGCGGTGCGAGCGGAGTTTCTTGATGCAGCTGAAGATGTAGTCCCAGCGGCCGATGTTCAGGCCCGAGGAATGGTGGCGCAGCTCCCACAGGATCTCGTCCATCTCGAAGGCCGCGGGCAGCGTTTCAATAAGGGCGGTCGCCCGCACCGAGCCGTGGGGGACGCCGAGCGCCTTCTGCGCGAAGGTAAAGATGTCGTTCCAGAGCCGCGCCTCGAGGTGCGACTCCATTTTCGGCAGGTAGTAGTACGGGCCGCTTGCGCGCGCGAGGAGCTCGTTCGCGTTGTGGAAGAAGTTGAGCCCGAAGTCGAAGAAGGCACCGGCGACCGGCTGGCCGTCGACCAGCACGTGCTTCTCGTCCAGGTGCCACCCGCGCGGGCGCGGAATTAGCACCGCGGTCTTCTCGTTCAGCCGGTAGAGCTTCCCCGACTGCTCGAAATCGATGCTGCGGCGCGCGGCGTCCATCAGGTTCGCCTGTCCCGAGACCATGTTGTCCCACGTCGGACAGTTGGCGTCCTCGAGGTCCGCCATGAAAGTCTGCGCGCCGCAGTTGAGCGCGTTGATCACCATCTTGCGGTCGGTGGGGCCGGTGATCTCGATGCGGCGGTCGAGGAGGTCCGCGGGCTGCTCCGCGACGCTCCATTCCGATTCGCGGATCGCGCGGGTTTCCGGCAGGAAGTCCGGCATGCGCCCCGCATCGAACTCGACCTGGCGAGCGATCCGGGCGTCGAGGACTACGCGGCGACGCGACGAGAAGGCGCGCGATAGCGCGACGACGAATTGCAGCGCCTCGCAAGTGAGCACGCGGCCATATTCCGGGAGGAGCGGTGCCGTGATCTCCATCCCGGCGGGAAGCACGATCCTGGTATCCATGGCGGTTCTTTCGGGACAGCTTGCAGTCTATTACCTTACTACGGTACGATTAATATGTTGAAATTAACCGTCGCTTTATACCTGCGCATATGGACCGGTTCAAGGAACTGACGACCTTCGTGGAGGTGGCGCAACGCGGCAGTCTCTCTGCTGCCGCGCGCGAGGAGGGCATCACCCCCGCGATGGTGGGCAGGCGCATCGACCAGCTCGAGGAGCGTCTCGCGGTGAAGCTCTTCAAGCGCTCCACCCGCAAGGTGACGCTCACTCCCGAAGGCACGACGTTCTACGAGGATTGTCACCGCATCCTGGCGGAGCTGCGCGGCGCGGAGGACGCGCTGAGCGCGGGGGCCAAGAGCGCTTCCGGGCGATTGATCGTGACCGCGCCCACCTCGTTCGGCCGCAAGCACATCGCGCCGCACCTGTCGGCGTTCATCGCCGAGCATCCCAACCTGCACATCACGTTGCACCTGTCGGAGCGGATGGTGGACCTCAAGAACGAGCGTTTCGACCTCGCGATCCGCATCGCCGACCTGAAGAGCGCAGACCTTATCGCGGCCAAGCTCGCCCGCAACCACCGGGTGGTTTGCGGCTCCCCCGCCTATTTCAAGCGCGCCGGCAAGCCCCAGGCGCTCGCCGACCTCGCGCGACACAACTGCCTGGTCACGAGCACCGAGGACGGGGTCACCGACCAGTGGATCTTCCAGGAGAAGGGCAAGCCCGTGCCGGTGAAGGTGGGCGGCAACCTCCAGTGCAACGACGGCGAGGTGCTCACGCGCTGGGCGATCGCGGGTGAAGGCCTCGCGTGGCGCAGCGCCTGGGAAGTGAGCGAAGAGGTGAAGCGCGGACGGCTGGTCACGGTGCTCGACGAGCTCGCCTTCCCCGGCAACAACATCTATGCGGTGTATCCCGAGCGGCGCTTGCTGCCGGCGAAGGTGAAGTTCTTCATCGAGTTCCTGCGCAAGACGTTCGGGGAGACGCCGTATTGGGAATGAAGTGGGGACTGGTTACCGTTCGA
>JBDSRZ010000045.1:0-9569 GCA_039929025.1 Usitatibacter sp.
CCTTCGGGCATCGAGGGCTGCGCGTAGCTCTCGTTCATCAGCGTGACGTAATAGAAGACGTCCTCCTGCGCGGCGAGCATCCGCCGCATGCCGTCCTCGATGATCACCGCGAGCTCGTAGGCGAAGCAGGGATCGTAGGCGCGGCAGTTGGGGACGGTGGAGGCAACGAGGTGGCTCGTGCCGTCCTGGTGCTGCAGGCCCTCGCCCGAAAGCGTCGTGCGCCCGGCGGTCGCGCCGAAGAGGAAACCGCGCGAGCGCGAATCCGCCGCGGCCCAGATCTCGTCGCCCACCCGCTGGAAGCCGAACATCGAGTAGTAGATGTACATCGGCAGCATCGCCACGCCATGAGTGGAGTAGCTGGTGGCCGCCGCGACCCAGGAGGCGAGCGCGCCCGCCTCGTTGATGCCCTCCTCGAGAATCTGCCCCTCGACCGCCTCCTTGTAATAGGAAAGCTGGGCCGAGTCCTCGGGCTCGTAGAGCTGCCCGATGGGCGAGTAGATGCCGATCTGACGGAAGAGGTCGGCCATGCCGAAAGTGCGCGCCTCGTCGGCGATGATCGGCACGATGCGCTTGCCGAGCACCGCGTCCTTGATCAATGCCCCGGCCATGCGAATGAAGGCGACGGTGGTGGACATCTCCTTGTCCGCGGCATCCAGCGCGAATTTCGCGAACGCACGCGCCTCGGGGGTGGCCACGGGCTCGCAGGTCGCGACGCGCGCCGGCATGTAACCGCCCAGCTTCTCGCGGCGCGCGTGCAGGTAAGCCATCTCCGGGGATTCGCGCGGCGGCCTCGCGAAGGCGCAGTTCTCGCACTGCTCGTCAGTGAGCGGCAGCGCGAAGCGGTCGCGGAAGGCGAGCAACTGGTCGGTGTCGAGCTTCTTCTGCTGGTGTCCGGTCATGCGCCCCTGGGCAGCGGTGCCCATGCCGTAGCCCTTCTTGGTCTTGGCGAGGATTACAGTCGGCTGACCCGAGTGATGCACCGCGTGCCAGTACGCCGAGAAGATCTTCACCGGGTCGTGGCCGCCGCGGCGCAGGCGATCGATGTCGTCGTCGGACAGATGCGCCACCAGCTGCTGGAGCTCCGGGTACTTGTTGAAGAAGTGCTCGCGGTTGAAGGCGCCGCCGGTGGCGGCATAGGTCTGGAACTCGCCGTCGACGGTCTCGAGGAAGCGCTTTTCCAGCCACTGGTGGGTATCGCGCGCGAACAGAGGGTCCCAGTCGCCGCTCCAGAGGAGCTTCACCACG
Source organism: Usitatibacter sp. (assembly GCA_039929025.1). Taxonomy (GTDB): domain Bacteria; phylum Pseudomonadota; class Gammaproteobacteria; order Burkholderiales; family Usitatibacteraceae; genus Usitatibacter. The sequence goes on from JBDSRZ010000045.1 coordinate 1,246, forward strand.
TTCCAGCCGGCGCCCGCGAAGAGGCCCTCCAGCTCCTGCACGATCGAGCCGTTGCCGCGCACCGGGCCGTCGAGGCGCTGCAGGTTGCAGTTCACCACCAGCACCAGGTTGTCCAGCTTCTCGCGCGCCGCGACCGACAGCCCCGCGAGCGATTCCGGCTCGTCCATCTCGCCGTCGCCCACGAAGGCCCACACCTTGCGCCCCGCGGTTTCAGCTACGCCGCGGTGCTCTAGGTAGCGCATGAAGCGCGCCTGATAGATGGCGAAGAGCGGCCCCAGCCCCATCGAACCCGTCGGGAACTGCCAGAAGTTGCGCATCAGCCAGGGGTGGCAATAGGACGAGAGTCCCTTGCCGCCGGTCTCGCGGCGATAGTTGTCGAGGTTCTCCTCGCTGAGGCGCCCTTCGAGGAACGCCCGCGCATAGACGCCCGGCGCCGAGTGGGGCTGGAAGAAGACCAGGTCGCCGTCCTGCCCGGCGCGGAAGAAGTGGTTGAAGCCCACTTCGAACAGATCAGCGGCCGAGGCGTAGCTCGCGATATGTCCGCCCAGCTCCGCAGACTCGCGGTTGGCACGCACCACCATCGCGAGCGCATTCCAGCGCACCAGGGACGAGATGCGCGACTCGATCTCGAGGTTGCCCTGGTAGGGCGGCTGCTCGGCGAGGCCAATGGTGTTGAGATAGGGCGTCGCGAGGACGTGCGGCAGCGGCACGCGGCGCGCGCGCGCATGCTGCAGCAGGCGGCGCAGCAGGAACGTGGCGCGCTCGGGGCCCTCGGCGCCGATGATCGCGTCGAGCGCCTCGATCCACTCGCGCGTCTCCAGCGGATCGATGTCGGGATCGTGCGGGTCGCCGACGGCCTTCGGGATGGACGGATCCATGGCGAAAGCTTACATCCCCAAACCGGGGAGAGACTCTTTTTCCGGGGAAGGATCCGATACGCACCAACGGAAAAGGAGTTTGTCCCCGGTTTGGAGGCAGAATCACACAATGCGCGAGCACGAGCTGAGGAACATCTTGCTGGTAAAGACCGTCGAGGAAACCGATCGCGACGGCACGCTGCTGCCCCCTGCGGATCGCGCGGCCGCTGGTCGCGAGGCGGTGCGCGAGACTGGGAAGGATGAGGCCGCGGAGATTGCGGCCGGGCCGCTATCGCCGCGTGCTGAGCGCCTGTTGGGCGCGCGCGCCCAGGCGCTCTCGGCGCGCATCACCGCACGCCACCCGTTCGTCACGCAGGTGATGGCGATGCTGGGGCCGTCCTGGGCTCTCACGCTCGTGCTGGTCCTCGCGGGACTCGTGGTCGGTGCGGGACTTTCGGCGCTGGATGGCTCGCGCCGCATCAACGTGCTCGCATTCCCGCTGCTGGGGATCGTCGGCTGGAACCTCGTCGTCTACGCGGTGCTGCTCGTTTCGGCGCTGCGAGGCAGGGGCACGGGCTCGACGCCGATGCGCAGCGGGCTTGCCTCGGTGGCCTCGAGCTTCGCGTCCCGCACCATCGCCCGCTCGCGCCATTTCAATGCGCCGCTCGCCGATGCGCTGCAGGCGTTCGCGCGCGAGTGGTTCCAGGCGGCAAAGCCGCTGCTGCTGGCGCGCGCCGCGCGCGGCTTCCACCTGGCGGCGGCGGCCGTGGGTGTGGGCCTCATCGTCGGCCTCTACCTGCGCGGCATCGCCTTCGACTATCGTGCCGGCTGGGAGAGCACCTTCCTCGACGCCTCCCAGGCGCACACGCTCCTCGCGGCGCTCTACGGCCCCGCTGCTTGGCTCACCGGCATCACGGTCCCGGGCGCGGCCGAGCTCGATGCGGTGCGTTGGCGCGGCTCCGGCGGCGGCGAGCCGGCGGCGCGCTGGATCCATCTCATCGCCGCGACCGCGGTGCTCTACGTCGTGCTCCCGCGCCTGCTGCTCGCCCTCGCGGCGGCCGCACGGGCGCTGCAACTCGGGCGCCACGCGCCGCTCCCGGCGAGCCTGCCGGCGTACTTCCGCACCGCGTTTGCCGCGGTCGAGGGCGCGGTGCCGCGCGCGCGCGCGATCGTAATGTCATACGCCAACGAGCTGCCGCCGCAGTCCCTCGCGCGCCTGATCGCGTGGATTCCCGCCGCCGCCGGCGGTTCCGTGGATGTCGATGCACGCGAGAGCCACCCCTATGGCGAGGAAGAGCGCTACCTGGAAGCGCTGTGCACCGAGACCGCCGACATCGTGGTCCTTCCCTTCAGCCTCGCGGCGACGCCCGAGGCCGAGAACCACGGCATGGTCCTCACCGGTGCGCGGGACCGACTTGCGGCAGCGCGACCGGCACGAAGGCTGATGGTAGTGATCGACGAGGCGCCCTTCGCAGCGCGCATGTCCGCCGCGCCCGAACGCATCGCCGAGCGGCGCGAGCTGTGGCGGCAGTTCGTCGTGGCGCACGGGCTCGAACCGGTCTTCGTCTCGCTCGGCCCATGAGCGTCAACCTCACCGTCGCCGCGCACACCAACGTCGGCAAGACGACGCTGGTGCGCACGTTGCTGAAGCGCGACATCGGCGAAGTCGCAGACCGCCCCCACGTGACCGAGGCGGCCGAGCGCCACACGCTGCTCGACACGCCACAAGGCGAAGCGCTCTACCTCTGGGACACGCCCGGATTCGGCGACAGCGCGCGGCTCCTGAAGCGCCTGCGCATGAGCGGCAACCCGATCGGCTGGCTGCAGACGCAGGTGTGGGATCGCCTCGTCGACCGGCCGTTCTTCTGCAGCCAGCAGGCGATCCGCAACGTGCGCGACGAGAGCGACGTGGTGCTCTACCTGGTGAACGCCTCCGAGGATCCGGCGTCGGCAGCTTACGTCGATGCGGAACTGCAGATCCTGCAGTGGATGGGAAAGCCGGTGCTGCTGCTCCTCAACCAGGCGGGCCCGCCGCGATCGCGCGAGGCCGAGGCCGCCGACGAGGCGCGCTGGGAGAAAGCACTCGCACGGCACGTGAACGATCGCGGCATCATCACGCTCGACGCTTTCGCGCGCTGCTGGGTGCAGGAAGATCGGCTGCTGCGCGCCGCGTCCGCGCTGCTCCCGGAGGCGCGTCGCGCGGAGATGCAGAGCCTGCGCGATGCCTGGCGCGAGCGCAACCTGGAAGTGTTCCGCGCCTCGATGCGGACGATGGCCGAGCATCTCGCGCAGACCGCCGTCGATCGCGAGGCGGTGCCCGAGAAGCTCGACGCCGCCGCGCTCGCACAGCGATTCAAGGGCTGGCTCGCCCGTGCGCGCGATGGCGCCGCCGCGCCTGACCCGGCGCTCGAGGCCGCCATGGGAACGCTCACCCGCCGCCTCGACGAGCGCGTGCGCGACGAGACCGACCGCCTGATCACGCTCCACGGCCTCGCGGGACGCGCGAAGCAGCAGATCCTCGCGCGCACCGCGGGCCAGTTCGAGGTTGCGATGCCCGCGGACGTCGCGCAGACCGGCCTGGTCGGAGGGCTGCTGTCCGGCGCCGCCGGCGGGCTCGCCGCGGATCTTTCCACCGGCGGCCTCACGTTGGGCGCGGGAATGGTGATCGGTGCGATCCTCGGTGCCCTCGGCGGCGGCGGCGCCGCGCGCGCCTACAACCTCATGCAGGGGCAGGAGGACGGGAGGGTGCGCTGGAGCGCGGAGTTCTTCCTGCAGCATGTGCGCTCGGCGCTGATTCGCTACCTCGCCGTGGCGCATTTCGGCCGTGGGCGCGGCGAGTGGGTCGAGGGCGAAGCGCCGCCCCATTGGCTGCCGCTGGTGGTCGAGGTGGTCGAGAGCCGGCGAGCCGCGCTGGAGGCGGCCTGGCGCTCCAATGACGAAGCCTGGAGCGAGGGGGAGGTACCAGTCCAACTGGAACATGAGCTCTCGGGCGCCGCGAGCGAGGTGCTGATGCGCCTCTATCCCGAGGCGTCGGAGTTGCTGCGACACGCCTACCGTCATGAAACTGTCACGCCGGGAAAATAGAGTCTCCGCTATCCCCCATGGAACGGAGCACCATGAGACTCGCCCGCAGCATCGTCCTCGCAGCGCTGGCCTTCGCCGGTGCCGCGTCCGCCGCCGACATCACCGGCGCCGGCGCCACCTTCCCCTACCCCATCTACGCCAAGTGGGCCGACCTCTACAAGAAGGCCACCGGCAGCAGCATGAACTACCAGTCGATCGGCTCCGGCGGCGGCATCAAGCAGATCACCGCCAGGACCGTCGACTTTGGCGCCTCCGACATGCCGATGAAGGGCGAGGACCTGCAGAAGAACGGCCTCATCCAGTTCCCGGCGATCATGGGCGGCGTCGTGCCCGTGGTGAAGCTGCAGGGGATCAAGCCGGGCGAGCTCAAGTTCACCGGCAAGCTGCTGGGCGACATCTACCTCGGCAAGGTCACCAAGTGGAACGACCCGGCGATCCAGCAACTGAATCCCGGCGTGAAGCTGCCGGGTGATGCGATCACCGTGGTGCATCGCTCCGACGGCTCGGGCACGACCTTCCTCTGGACCAATTACCTCTCCAAGGTGAGCCCGGACTTCAAGAGCACCGTCGGCGAAGGCACCGCGGTCAAGTGGCCCGCGGGCGTCGGCGGCAAGGGCAACGAGGGCGTGGCCTCCTATGTGCAGAGGATCAACGGCGCCATCGGCTACGTCGAGTACGCGTATGCCAAGCAGAACAAGCTCGCGCACGGGCAGGTGCAGAACAAGTCCGGCAAGTTCGTGCAGCCCGACGATGAGACCTTCAAGGCCGCCGCTGCCGGAGCCGACTGGAAATCGGTTCCGGGGATGGGCGTAGTGCTCACCGACCAGGCGGGCGATGCGAGTTGGCCGATCACCGGCGCCTCCTTCATCCTGGTGCACATGAAGCAGGGAAAGCCCGATAGCGGCCGCGAGGTCCTCAGGTTCTTCGACTGGTCGTTCAAGAACGGGGCGGCCTCGGCCGCAGAGCTCGACTACGTGCCGATGCCCGAAGCGGTGGTGAAGCAGATCCAGAGCGCCTGGAAGGGCGTGACCGATTCGTCCGGCAAGGCCCTTTACTGACCAGAGCCTGCGCATGAGCGCGGTGTTGGATAATGGCATGGCTGCGGCCGTGGATCCCTCCACGGCCGCCGACTTTTCCCCCAGGCCTCCCGTGCTGCGAAACAACGCGTTGATGGACGCGATCTTCCGCAACCTCACCCGGTTCTTCGCGTTCGCGGTCTTCAGCCTGCTCGCGGCAATCGTGGTGTCGCTCGCGATAGGCGCCGCACCCGCGCTCCACAAGTTCGGCCTGCCGTTCCTCTGGGACGACAACTGGGACCCGGTGCAGGAGCAGTTCGGCGCGCTGGTGCCGATCGTCGGTACCCTCGTCACCTCCGCCATCGCGCTCGCGATCGCGATCCCGGTGAGCTTCGGCATCGCCCTCTTCCTCACCGAGCTGTCGCCGCCGTGGCTGCGCCGCCCGCTCGGCACCGCGATCGAGATGCTGGCGGCGATCCCCAGCATCATCTACGGCATGTGGGGGCTCTTCATCTTCGCGCCGCTCTTCCAGGCCCACGTGCAGCCGTTCCTGATGGGCACCCTCGGCAAGGTGCCGGGGCTGGCGCCATTGTTCACGGGTCCGCCGATGGGCATCGGCGTGCTCACGGCGGGCATCATCCTCGCGGTGATGGTGATCCCGTTCATCACCGCGGTGATGCGCGACGTCTTCGAGCTGGTGCCGGCGATGCTCAAGGAATCCTCGTATGCCCTGGGCTCGACCACCTGGGAAGTCGTCTGGCGCGTGGTGATGCCGTTCACCAGGGTGGGCGTGATCGGCGGCGTGATGCTCGGCCTGGGCCGCGCGCTCGGCGAGACGATGGCGGTCACGTTCGTCATCGGCAACGCGCACCGCCTGAGCCCGTCGCTCATGGCCCCCGGCAACTCGATTGCGTCGGCGCTGGCCAACGAGTTCACCGAGGCCGTGGGCGACCTCTACACCGCGGCGCTGATCGAGCTGGGCCTGATCCTCTTCCTCATCACCACCATCGTGCTGGCGTTGTCGAAGCTGCTGCTGATGCAGCTCGCCAAACGCGAGGGCGTGCGCACATGAACTCGGTCGTCGATCCCTCCCCGATCCACGCCGCCAACCCCGCCTACCGGCGCCGCCGGCGCATGAACACGGCGATGATGGCCATCTCCACCATCGCGCTCGCCTTCGGGCTCTTCTGGCTCTTCTGGATCGTGGGCGTGCTGCTGTGGAAAGGGGCGGGTGCGCTCGGACCGTCGCTCTTCACCCAGATGACCCCACCTCCAGGCGGCAACGGCGGGCTGGCCAACGCGATCTACGGCAGCGTGCTGATGGCGGGCGCGGGCACTCTCATGGGCACGCCCATCGGGATCCTCGCCGGCACCTACCTCGCCGAGTACGGCCGGCGCGGCTGGCTCGCGCCCGCAACGCGCTTCATCAACGATGTGCTGCTGTCGGCGCCGTCGATCGTGATCGGGCTCTTCGTCTACGCCGTGTACGTGTCGCGGGTGAAACACTTCTCCGGCTGGGCCGGGGCGTTCGCATTGGCGGTCATCGTGATCCCGGTGGTGGTGCGCACCACCGACGACATGCTGAAGCTGGTGCCCAACAGCCTGCGCGAGGCGGCCGCGGCGCTCGGCTGCCCCTCGTGGAAGATGATCACGCTGGTTTCCTATCGCGCGGCACGCGCCGGCATCCTCACCGGCGTGCTGCTCGCGGTCGCGCGCATCTCCGGGGAGACCGCCCCCCTCCTCTTCACGGCGCTGAACAACCAGTTCTGGTAGTCGGACATGAACAAGCCGCTCGCCAACCTGCCGGTGGTGATCTTCCAGTTCGCGATGAGCCCCTACGAGGACTGGCACCGCCTCGCCTGGGGCGGCGCCGCCCTCATCACCCTCCTCGTGCTCGGCATCAATATCGCCGCACGCACCCTCTTCAAGAAGTAGGTCGAGAAAGATGAATACCGTCCTCGAACACACGATGCCGGCCGCAGTGGCGCCCGCCTCCAAGCTCACCGTGCGCGACCTCAACTTCTTCTATGGCGCCTTTCACGCCCTGAAACACGTGAACCTCGAGATCCCGGAGAAGCACGTGACCGCCTTCATCGGGCCCTCGGGCTGCGGCAAGTCGACGCTGCTCAGGTGCTTCAACCGCATGTTCGAGCTCTACCCCGAGCAGCGCGCCGCGGGCGAGATCTTGCTGGGCGGGGAGAACCTGCTCACCTCGAAGCAGGACGTGTCCCTCATCCGCGCGCGCATCGGCATGGTGTTCCAGAAGCCCACGCCCTTCCCGATGTCGATCTACGACAACATCGCATTCGGCGTGCGCCTTTTCGAGGACCTGCCGCGCGGGCGTATGGACGAGCGGGTCGAATGGGCGCTCACCAAGGCGGCGCTGTGGAAGGAAGTGAAGGACAAGTTGAACCAGAGCGGCAACAGCCTCTCCGGCGGCCAGCAGCAGCGCCTGTGCATCGCGCGCGGCATCGCGGTGAAGCCCGAGATCCTGCTGCTCGACGAGCCCTGCTCGGCGCTCGACCCGATCTCCACCGCAAAGATCGAGGAGCTGATCACCGAGTTGAAGGCCGACTACACGGTGGTGATCGTGACGCACAACATGCAGCAGGCAGCGCGCGTCTCCGACTTCACCGCGTACATGTACCTGGGCGAGATGGTGGAGTTCGGCGAGACCGACCAGTTGTTCCTCAAGCCGCAGATGCAGGCGACGGAGGATTACATCACGGGGCGGTTCGGGTAATGATCCGCGAAGTTTTGGCTATTGAAGTGGGGCAACGACCTGGGTGCGCCCACCGCTTGCCCCGCAAGCGACGACTGACCGCCGGCCACGATAGATCACGTTCCGCTGCAGCGCGTAGTTAGGGCGAGGCATCTTTGAATGCGCGAAGAACTGCATTGATACGTGTTTGGTACCCCCGACCCTGTGATTTGAACCAGTCAAGGACGTCATCGTCCACTCGAAGAGAGATAGATGTCTTCGAGCTGACGGGCTTAAGTCCCTGTCGAACAATTCCGCGGACGATATGCTTCAACGCAGCCTCGGGATGGTCGCCAGATGCCTTGATCTGGCGATCTTTCATGCCACGGACTCTGGGCCAGTCAGTCTTGGAGGTTCTTGAAGAGGATGTTTTCTTCATTCTTCGTCGCCTTTCGAAATGAAATCACATGAATCCGCGACGTTGTCTCGGTGTGAACGATGGATACGACCAACCCACCAAGAAAGCCGAGCGTCACGAAGCGCTGCTCGTCGTACGCGAAGCGATCATCCTCGAAAGTAAAAGTAGGCCCTTCGAATACTCTGGGCGCATCGACGAAGTCCAAACCATGATCCTTCAGGTTTAGCCGGCGCTTCCTTTCATCCCAG
>JBDSRZ010000046.1:0-28708 GCA_039929025.1 Usitatibacter sp.
TAGCCCGGCGGCAGCACGCACTGGCTGCCCACGTGATAGAGCAGGGCCTGGGTCGCGAGGCCCACCTGGCCGAAGAGGCGCTCGCTGCCGCAGCCGGGGAAATAGAACACCGCGTCGGATTCCTCGCCCGCCTTGGCCGGGTCGCGGATGATCGGTATGACGGCCGCATCCTCGATGTCCAGCAACGCGCGCGCGGTCCGCTTGGGCAGGCCCCCCGGCATGGGCTTGTTGATGAAGTGGATCACCTGCGCCTTCACCGGCGCCTTGCCGACGGTGGCCGGCGGATGACGCACCTGGTTCTGCACGAAGGGCGTGCGGCCCCAGAGCTTGTTGGCGAGGCGCTGCGCGCGGAAGCCGAAATCGATCATGCCCGCCTTGATCACCTTGATCCTGGCCGGGTCCTGCGCGGTGAGGAACTGCATCGCCGCCCAGGTGCCGAGGTTCGGGCGGCGCTTCCTCAGCTTCGAGAGCAGGTTCCTCATCGCGATCGACACGTCGCCGAAGTCGATGTCCACCGGGCAGGGTGACTCGCACTTGTGACAGACGGTGCAGTGGTCGGCCACGTCGCCGTACTCGTCGAAGTGTCGGATGGAGACGCCGCGGCGCGTCTGCTCCTCGTAGAGGAAGGCCTCGGTGAGGAGGGATGTCGCGAGGATCTTGTTGCGCGGGCTGTAGAGGAGGTTCGCGCGCGGCACGTGGGTCGAGCACACCGGCTTGCACTTGCCGCAGCGCAGGCAGTCCTTGAACATGTCGGCGATCGCACCGATGTCGTTCTGCTCGAGGATCAGCGATTCGTGGCCGATGAGCGCGAAAGACGGCGTGTAGGCGCCGCGCAGGTCCGCCCCGGCGAGGAGCTTGCCGCGGTTGAAGCGGCCCTCGGGGTCGACCCGCTGCTTGTAGTCGGCGAAGGGCGCGAGCTCCTCGGGCGTGAGGTACTCGATCTTGGTAAGGCCGATGCCGTGCTCGCCGGAGATCACCCCGCCCAGGTCGCGCGCGAACTGCATGATGCGCGCCACCGCCGCGTTGGCCTCGCGCAGCATCTCGTAGTTGTCGGAGTTCACCGGGATGTTGGTGTGCACGTTGCCGTCGCCCGCGTGCATGTGCAAAGCCACGAAGACCCGCCCGCGCAGGACCTCAGCGTGGATCGCCTCGACCGCCTTCATCACCGGCTCGAAGTCGCGCCCGCCGAAGATCTCGCGCAGGGGCTCGCGCAACTCCACTTTCCAGGAAATGCGCATGTGGTGAAGCTGCACCCGCTCGAACACCGTGGACTCCGGATCGGCACCGATCTTGTCCGAGGCCATGCCCAGGCCCTCAAGGTCCGTGCGCACCTCGTTGGCCACGCGGTCCAGGTTGGCGAGCACGAACTTCCAGCGGTCGAAGGTGCGCTTGAGGAGCTCGAGCGCGCGCTGCGGGCGATCGGCGAAGAGCTCCTTCGCCTCCACCTTGACGTCGGCGTGGATCGGCAGCTCGCCCGCGAAGAAAGCCTTCAGCGCGTCGATGAGCTTCAGCTTGTTGGCGATCGAGAACTCGATGTTGATGCGCTCGATGCCCTCGGTGTAGTCGCCGAGGCGACCCAGCGGGATCACCACGTCTTCGTTGATCTTGAAGGCGTTGGTGTGCCTGGAGATGGCCGCGGTGCGCGCGCGGTCGAGCCAGAAGCGCTTCCGCTGCTCGCCGGTCACGGCGATGAAGCCCTCGCCATCGCGCGCGTTGGCGATGCGCACTACGTGCGAGGCGGCTTCAGCCGCCGCGTCCTCGTCGTCGCTCACGATGTCACCCAGCAGGATCATGCGCGGGCGCCCGCGGCTCTTCGCCTTGGTGGCGTAGCCGACGGCCTTCACGTAGCGCTCGTCGAGGTGCTCGAGGCCGGCGAGGATCGCCTTGGGGTGGGCGTCGATGTAGTCCTTGATCTCGACGATCGCCGGCACCGCGCGCTTCACGTCACCGAAGAATTCCAGGCACACCGTGCGCACGTGCTTGGGCATGCGATGGAGAATGAAGGTGGCCGAGGTGATGAGGCCGTCGCAACCCTCCTTCTGCACCCCCGGCAGGCCGGCGAGGAACTTGTCGGTCACGTCCTTGCCCAGGCCCTCCTTCCTCAGGCGCTTGCCCTCGACTTCCAGCAGCTCCTCGCTCTTGAGCGTCCTGCCGTCGGCTTCGAAACGCCGCAGGCGGAAGCGCGCGAGCTTCGCGTCGTGGATGCGGCCGCGGTTGTGGTCGAGGCGCTCCACCTCGAGCCACTCGGCCTCGGGGGTGACCATCCGCCACGAGGCGAGGTTGTCGAGCGCCGTTCCCCAGAGCACCGCCTTCTTGCCGCCGGCGTTCATGGCGACGTTGCCGCCGATGCACGAAGCGTCGGCGGAAGTCGGATCCACCGCGAACACGAGGCCGCGTTCCTCCGCCGCCTCCATCACCCGCTTGGTGACGACACCCGCGCCGCAGCGGATCACCGGACACGGCTCGCCCAAGCCCGGAAGCACGCGCTCCTCGATCGACTCGAAGCGGTCGAGCTTCTCCATGTTGATCACCGCCGAGAGGCGGTCGAGCGGAATGGCCCCACCCGTATAGCCGGTGCCGCCGCCGCGCGGGATGATGGTGAGGCCGAGCTCGATCAGCGCCTTCACGAGCGGCGCGCATTCCTCCTCGGTGTCGGGGTTCACCACGACGAAGGGGTACTCGACCCGCCAGTCGGTGGCGTCGGTCACGTGCGAGACGCGCGCCATGCCGTCGAACTGGATGTTGTCCTTGCGCGTGATCGCGGTGAGGCGGCGAACCACCTTGCGGCGCAGGCTGCGGGTCTCGGCGAACTGGTTCTCGAACGCCTGCACGGCGCTCCTGGCAGCGGCGAGCAATTCGGCCACGCGGTCGTCGTCGCTGGCGATCTTGTCGCCGCGGCGCTTCTCGATCTCGGCGAGGCGGTGGCGCATCGCCTCCACCAGCATGTTCATGCGCCGCGGGCTGTCGAGGAGGTCGTCCTGCAGGTACGGGTTGCGGTTTACCACCCAGATGTCGCCCAGCACCTCGTAGAGCATGCGCGCCGAGCGGCCGGTCACGCGCTGCGCGCGCAGCTCGTCCAGCGCCTCCCAGGCGGGCTCGCCCAGCAGGCGGATCACGATCTCGCGATCGGAGTACGAGGTGTAGTTGTAGGGGATCTCGCGGACGCGGGTCATGACAGTTCGAGCCGCCGCGGTTCAGGAAGTTGCGGCGCAGCGTTTGATCTTACGCGACGGCGGCTCACAACCAGGCCACGGAACATCGAGGGAGTGTAGCAATCGACTGGTGTAGGCTTTCACTTCCATGACGCGCACCACCGAAACCGTCCGCATCGCCACGCGCGAGAGCCGCCTGGCGATGGTCCAGACCGAGATGGTCGCGGCGGCGCTGCGCACGCGCCATCCGGGCATCGCGGTCGAGATCGTCGGCATGACGACCAAGGGGGACCGCATCCTCGACCGGCCCCTCTCCCAGGTAGGCGGCAAGGGCCTCTTCGTGAAGGAGCTCGAGGTCGCCATGGACGACGGCCGCGCCGACATCGCGGTGCACTCGATGAAGGACGTGCCGATGGTGGTGCCGCCGCAGTTCGCGCTCACCACCTTCGGCGAGCGCGAGACGCCGCTCGATGCCTTCGTGTCCACACGCTACGCCAGCCTCGCCGAGCTGCCCGACGGCGCGATCGTCGGCACTTCCAGCCTGCGCCGCGAATGCCAGCTCCGCCACGCCTTTCCGAAGCTGCAGCTGCGCGCGCTCCGCGGCAACGTGCAAACACGCCTCGCGAAACTCGATGCGGGCGACTACCACGCGATCATCCTCGCGGCCGCGGGCCTCTCGCGCCTGGGCCTCGCAGAACGGATCCGCATGTTGCTGGCCGAGTCCTTCGCGATCCCGGCAATCTGCCAGGGCATCCTAGCAGTCGAATACCGGCGCAGCCGCGACGACCTGGCGGCGATGCTGCGCGCGTTCGAGGACGCCCCGACCGCCTTCGCGGCCGAGGCCGAGCGCGCCCTGGGCCTGATCGTCGAAGGCAGCTGCGAGGTGCCGGTGGGCGGCCTCGCCCGCGTCTCCGAAGGCGCGGTCTCGCTCGAAGGCTTCATCGGAATGCCCGACGGTCGGCGCGTGGTGCGCGACCGGCTCGCCGGACCCGCCGCCGAGGCCGCAGCCGTGGGCGCCAGGCTGGGCGCGAAGCTCCTCGATGCGGGGGGGGCGGAAATCCTTCGCGAGCTCGCCACGCGCGCGGCATGAGCGTGAAGGGCATGGGCATCGTGATCACGCGTCCACGGCCGGCGGCGGAGGCGCTGGCGACGGCGCTGGCAGGGCAGGGCGCGAAGCCCTTTGTCTTTCCGGCCCTTGCCATCGAGGACCTGCCGCCCTCGGACGCGCTGGAAGCGGCGCTGGCAGCCCTCCCCGATGCGGCGCTCGCGATCTTCGTGAGCGCCCACGCGGTCGAGAAGGGGCTCGCCGCAGCCGCGTTGCATGGAGCGTGGCCCGCACGCACGCAAGTGGCGGCCGTCGGCGAGGCCACCGCGGCCGCCTTGAGGAACTCCGGGTTCGAACGGGTGATCTCACCCCGCGAGCGGCACGATAGCGATGCCCTGGCGGCATTGCCCGAATTGCAGGCCGACCGCTTGTGCGGCCGGAATGTCGTCGTCTTCCGCGGGGAGGGAGGCCGCGAACGCCTGAAGGAGGTTCTCGCGGAGCGCGGAGCGCGGGTTTCCTATGCCGAGTGCTACCGCCGGATTCGCCCCCATGCCGATCCGGGCCCGCTGCTGCAGGCCTGGGATCGGGGCGAGGTGCAGGCGGTGAGCGCGCTCTCCGGCGAGACGCTCGAGAACTTCGTCGCCATGGTGGGTGCGGAAGGCGCGGGCCGGCTGGACAGCGCCGTGCTGGTGGTGCCGCACGAGGCGGTGGCCGCGAATCGCGAAGCGCGCCGCTTCGCGAAAGTGGTGGTAGCGCCCGCCGGCGCCGAAGGCATCGCAGTTGCGCTTTCCCGTCTTCGGGTGAGCCCATGAGCGAAGAGACCCCGATCCCCGCATTGCCGCCCCCGGTCCCGCCGCCGCTCGTGCCACGCTCGGGCTCGAGGCGCTCGGAGGACCGCACCGCGCGCACGCTCACCATCGTGGCGCTGCTGGCCACGGCGGGCGTCGCATGGATCGCGATCGACGCGCGCCGAGCGGTAGGTGCGATGGAGGCTTCGGCGGGAGCGCGGCTGGGCGAGCTCGGCACCGAATCGCAGCAGTCGCGCGCCGCCATCGCCCAGGGACAGGCCGCCATGAAGGACGTGCAGGCTCGCGTGGCGGAGATCGAGTCGCGGGTTGCCGACACCCAGGAGCAGCGCGTCGCCCTCGAGGAGATGTACCGCGAGCTCTCGCGCAGCGCCGACGATCGGGTGCTCTCCGAAGTCGAGCAGATGCTGGTGCTCGCGAGCCAGCAGCTGCAGCTCGCGGGCAACGTGCGCGGTGCGCTCGCGGCCCTGCAGGCCGCCGACCAGCGGCTCGCGCGCGCCGAGAAGCTCGCCGCCACGCCCCTGCGGCGCGCGATCACCCAGGACATGGATCGATTGAAGGCGGTACCGCTCGCGGACACCGCGGGCCTCGCGGTGAAGATAGACCAGGTGATCGGACAGGCCGACACCCTGCCGCTCCTCATCTCGGAGACGCTTCCCGCCGCACGGGTGTCGCGCATCAAGGCAGCCGACGAGCAGGGTTTCACGCGCGCCGCGCGCGACCTGTGGGAGGAGATGAAGGGCCTGGTGCGCATCCGCGACCTGGAGACCCAGGACACGGCCCTGCTCGCCCCGGCCCAGGGGTATTTCCTGCGCGAGAACGTGAAGCTGCGCCTGCTGGCCGCGCGCATGTCGCTCCTCGCGCACGACGAGGCGGCGTTCCGCGAGGATATGCGCGCGAGCCAGGCATGGATCACGCGCTGGTTCGACGCCAAGGCACGTCCCACGCAGGCGGTGCTGGCAACGTTGAAGCAGGTGGGCGAGTCGCCGGTCACGATCGCCGTGCCCGACATCAACGCGAGCCTCGCGGCAGTGCGCACCGCGCGCACCGCGCGCGAGAAGCGCTAAGCCATGCGCTTTGCCATCTGGTCGATCGTGCTCGCCGCCGTGGCGGTAGGCATCGCGCTCTTCGCGCGCAACTCCACCGGTTACGTGGTGATCGTCCAGGCGCCCTACCGCATCGAGCTTTCGCTCAACTTGCTGGTGTTCCTGGTGGTGGCGGGCTACTTCGCGTTCTACATGCTGGTGCGCCTCGCGACGACTCTCATCGGGATTCCGCGGCGAGTGCGCGCGTATCGCGAGGAGCGCACGCGCACGCGCCTCAGGCAGGCGCTGAACGATGCGCTGCTCGCCTTCTTCCAGGGCCGCTACGCATCCGCGGAGAAGAGCGCCGCGGCGGCCATCCTCGGCGACGAGACCAAGGGCGTGGCCGCGATCATCGCCGCGAGGAGCGCCCACGAGCTCGGCCGCTTCAACGAGCGCGAGCAGTTCCTCGACCAGGCGAAGGGCGCCGAGCCCGAGGTGGACCAGGCGCGCCTCACCACGCTCGCCGACCTGCTGGTATCGCAGGGTCGTCACGACGAGGCGCTCGCGGTGCTGAAGGACCTCTCGGCGCGCGATTCGCGCAATCTGCGCCTGCTGCGCCTGAAGCTCCAGGCCGAGCAGGCGCTGCGTAACTGGGACGAGGTGCTCGCCACCGCGGCCTCGCTCCTCAAGCTGGGGGGCATCGGCCCGGTGGAGGCGGCCGCGGCGCGCCGCGCAGCGCACCTCGGCAACCTCAACCGCAAGGCGCAGGACGCGACAGCGCTCGGCGCCTACTGGAAACAGCTGCCGCCGGAAACCCGCATGGATGCGGCGGTCGCCGCAACCGCTGCGCGCTACCACCTCGCGCTCGGCGGCAATGCCGAAGCGCAGGCGATCGTCGAGCAGGCGCTCGAGCGCGAATGGAACCCGAGCCTCGTGGCCCTTTATGGTGACGCGGCAGGCGACGATGCGCTGCCGCAGATCGAGCGTGCCGAGAAGTGGCTGCGCGGCCACGCGCGCGATCCGGCGTTGCTGCTCGCGCTCGGCAAGCTGTGCATGCGCCAGAGCCTTTGGGGCAAGGCGCAGAGCTACATCGAGGCGAGCCTCGCGCTCGAGCCCACGCACGACGGCCACATGACGCTCGCTTCGCTGATGGAGAAGATCGGCAAGCCCCAGGAGGCCGAGAAGCATTTCCGCCGCAGCGCCCAGCTCGCCGGCTAAGGGCGAGCCCCTCTCACAGAAGGAGGCCCCATGCGCGAGTACTCCGCCCTGAAACTGTCGCTGATGCCCGCGGGCGCCCGCATCGCCGAGCCCCTTTCGCCCGGCCACGTCTTGCTGGACGACCCTGCCTTCGCGGTGATGACCGACCTGCGCGAGGTCGCCGCGGTCTGCACGCGCCCGGAAGAGGCGATGGACAAGGCACATGCGCTGATGATCCAGCGTGGCGTGCGCCTGCTCTTCGTACTCGATGCCGGCGGCAGCCTCGTAGGCGTGATGACCGCCACCGACCTCCTCGGCGAAAAGCCGATGCGCTTCATGCAGAGCCGCGGCGTGGCTCACGGCGAGATCACCGTAGCCGACCTGATGACACCCGCCTCGATGCTCGAGGCGCTGCCGCTGCAGGACGTGGCGCAGATGCGCGTGGGCCACATCGTCGCGACCCTGAAAGCGGTGCGGCGCCAGCACCTGATGGTGGCCGAAGATGGCGGCAAGCGCGTGCGCGGGCTTTTCTCCGCCTCCCAGGTGGCGCGCCAGCTGGGCATGGAGCTCACGACCTTCGAGGTCGCCCGCACCTTCGCCGACATCGAGGCCGCGTTGGTCCGCTAGATGGCCGATCGCTGGCGCGAAGCCTGGGAAGGCTATCGCTGGAACGTCCCCGCCGACTTCAACATCGCGCGCTGGACGTGCCATCGCTGGGCGGGCGACGAGGGACGCCTCGCGCTCCTGTGGGAGGACGAATCGGGGGAGACGCGCAGGTACACGTACGCGCAATTGCTCGCCGCCGCCAACCGCCTGTCCAACGCGCTCGCGCATCTGGGTGTCCGGCCCGGCGACCGCATCGCGCTGATGCTGCCCCAGCGGCCGGAGACCGTCATCACGTACCTCGCGTGCTTCCAGATGGGGGCGGTCGCGGTGCCCCTCTCGTTTCTTTTCGGGCCGGAAGCGCTGCAGTACCGCCTGGGCGATAGCGGCGCCAGGGTCGCGGTGGTCGACCCGCAGACGGCCGCCAGCCTCGAGCCGGTGCGCGCCTCGCTCAGCCGCCTCGAGCATGTGATCGGCGCCGCGGGGGCGACGGGCGCGGGATTGCTCGATTGGGATGAGACCCTGGCAAGCGCATCCGACCGCTACCAGTCCGCACCCACCCTCGCGCGCGACCCCGCCGCCATCATCTATACGAGCGGCACCACCGGACCGCCCAAGGGCGCGTTGATGCCGCATTGCGCGCTCATCGGCAACCTGCCGGGTTTCGAGCATTCCCACGACGGGTTCCCGCGCGAAGGCGACCTCTTCTGGTCGCCGGCCGACTGGGCCTGGACCGGCGGTCTATGGGACGCGCTGATGCCGACGCTTTATCACGGCCGCGCGATCCTCGGCTTCCGCGGACGTTTCGACCCCGAGCATGCTTTCCATTTGATGGAAAAGTACGCGATTCGCAACGCGTTCCTGTTTCCCACGGCACTCAAGATGATGATGAAGGCGGTGCCGCATCCGCGCGCCGCGCATGCACTGGCGCTGCGCTCGCTGATGAGCGGCGGGGAGCCGGTGGGCCCGGCGGTGTTCCACTGGTGCCGCGAGGAGCTCGGAGTCACCGTGAACGAGATCTTCGGGCAGACCGAGATGAACTACATCGTCGGCAATTCCCACGAAGTCTGGCCGGTGAAGCCCGGATCCATGGGCAGGCCCTACCCTGGCCATCGCATCGCGATCATGGACGATGCGGGAAATGCGCTTTCCCCTGGTGAGGTAGGCGATGTCGCCGTGAACCGCGTCTGGCTCGACGGCACTCCGGACCCGGTCTTCTTCCTCGGCTACTGGCGCAACGCGGAGGCGACCGCGAAGAAGTTCTCCGGAGACTGGTGCCGTACCGGAGACCAGGCCTCGATGGATGCGGACGGCTACCTCTGGTACCAGGGCCGCGCCGACGACATGTTCAAGAGCGCCGGCTATCGCATCGGCCCGGCCGAGATCGAGAACTGCCTTATGCGACATGCCGCCGTCGCCAACTGCGCGGTGGTGCCGTCACCCGATCCCACGCGCGGCGCGCTGATCAAGGCGTTCATCCTGCTCGCTCCCGGCCATGCGCCGGGCGAGGCGCTGGAGGATTCGATCCGCGAGCACGTGAAGGGGCGGCTCGCGGCGTACCAGCAGCCGCGCTCGATCGAGTTCGTGAGCGAGCTGCCGATGACCACGACAGGGAAGGTGCAGCGCAAGGTTCTGCGGGACCGTGAAGCTATTTCTTCGGGTCTACCGAAGGCGTGAACGCGTCGCAGTAGAACTCGCCCTCGTTCAGGCCGCGCTCCTCGACGAAGCTCTTGCGTGCGACGTCCGTCATGCCGGGCGTCCCGCACGCGTAGACCTGATAGCCCGAGAGGCTTGCGAAGTCGTCGAGCACCGCTTGGTGGACAAGCCCGACACGGCCTTGCCATGCGTCCTCGCCAACCACGTCCGAGAGCACCGGTATATAGGTGAAATTGGCGTGCCGCCGCTGCCATTCGGTGGGCAGGTCGTGCAGGTAGAGGTCTTTGCGCGAGCGCGCCCCCCAATAAAGGACGATCGGGCGATCCGCGCCGTGATGCAGGAGGTGCTCGATCTGCGCCTTGATCGGCGCGAAGCCGGTGCCGCCAGCCACGAAGATGTACGGCCTGTCGCCGTCCTCGCGCAGGTAGAAGGTCCCGAGCGGGCCCTCGAAGCGCAGGATGGCGCGCTCCTTCATTTCCTCGAAGACATATTTCGAAAAAGCCCCGCCCGGGGTCTTCCTCACGTGCAGCTGCAGGAACTGGTCGTCGTGCGGCGCGTTCGCCATCGAGAAGCTGCGCCGCTTGCCGTCCTTCATCAGGATGTCGATGTACTGCCCCGCAAGGAACTGCAACCGCTCGCCCGCGGGAAGCCTGAGCGAGATGACCGCGACGTCTTCCGCGGGCTTGTCCACCTTCTCGACGCGACACGGAAGGGTGCGGATCGCAAGGTCCTTGGCGCCGGAGAGCTCGCGCACCTCGAAGACGATGTCGGTAAGCGGGCGGGTGCAGCAGGTGAGCGCCTTCCCCGCGAGCTTCTCGGAGTCGTGCAGCGCGCGCTCCTGGTAGTCGCCGTACTCGAGGCTGCCCGAGCGCAGGACCCCTTTGCATGCGCCGCAGGCGCCGTTGCGGCAGCCATAAGGCAGGCCGATGCCCTGTCGCAGCGCCGCCTCGAGCAGGGTCTCGCCGACAGCGACCTCGAACGTGTGGCCGCTCGGCTCCAGCTTCACCGTGCGCGCCGGCGTTTGGGGATCAGACAAATTCGGACTCTCGGGTTGGCCGCGCGCGGGTCGGATGCCGCGGCGCGCACGCGTTTCATGCGAATTTTACCGCATGCGAAACGCGGTCCTAGCGGGTGCGGCGGAATTCGCCCTCGATCAGCGTGCCGCCGGAGCGGCGGTGCGAGGAAGACTGCGCGACCATGCGCGGGCTGGGCCACAGGAGCAGGGTAAGCGCGATCAGGTCCGAAATGACGCCGGGGAAGACGAGCAGGAATCCGGCAACCACGGTGCGGGCGCTGTCGGTGAAGGCGGCTATCGGGAAGCGCCCATGGGCCAGGCCAGCGGCGAGTCGTGCGACCATCGCGAAGCGCGCCTCCTTGATGAGCGCGATGCCGGCGCAGGCTGCGAGCACCACCCATGCAAGCATCCACCACCCAAGGGTCTCGGTGAGGCGCACCAGAACCACGGCTTCCAGTAGAGGGAAACCCAGTAAAATCGCCACCAGAACCAGCCGCATCTGTCTCACCGTCCCTGTTCGCCTGGGGTTCCGACCCGGCGAGGAATTCCCGCCGTGGCCGTCATCGCCGTCCTCACAAACCTACCCGACTCCGAGTCCGCTTTCAATCTGGCCCGGGAGGTGGTCCATCTCAGACTGGCCGCTTGCGCCAACGTTCTGGCGCCCGCGACGTCCTTCTACCGCTGGGAAGGACGCGAAGAGAAAGCCGCAGAGGTCCCGGTGCTGATGAAGTCCACCGCAGCACGCTACCCCGAACTCGAGGTCGCCATCAAGCGCCTGCACCCGTATTCCGTGCCCGAAATCGTGGCGTGGACGATCGAGCGTGGGCTGCCCGAGTACCTTGCCTGGATCGAACAGGAAACCCGCGCTTGAGCACGCGCGCCTTTTTCGCCGTCGTGGGATTGCTGGCAATGGCGGCCGGAACCGTCCTGTGGCTTGCGGGTAGGACTGGATCGGCGGAAACGGGGCCCGTGAGCATCGCACCGGCCGCGTTGTACGCCGCGACCTTCGACGATGAATCCGGCCAGCGGCAGCCGCTCGGCCAATACCAGGGCCGCGTCCTGGTGCTCAACTTCTGGGCGACGTGGTGCGGGCCGTGCCGTGACGAGATGCCCGGCTTTGCCCGCCTGCACGCGCGTTGGAAAGACAAGGGGGTGCAGTTCGTCGGCCTGTCTACCGAGGAACGGGACCGGGTCGCCCGCTTCGGGCGCGATCTTTCCATCCCCTATCCCCTGTGGACCGGCGGGGGCGAGGTAGGCGAGCTCGCTCGACGCCTGGGTAACCGCCTCGGCGTGCTTCCCCATACGGCGATCATCGGGCCTCAAGGCCAGGTTCTGGAAGTGAGAGCGGGCACTTACACCGAGATGGAGCTCGAGGGGCGACTTGCCGCTTTTGCGGCGAAACGCAGCTAATTTCGGTTAAAAGAGCCGATCGGCTAGTTAACGATGTCGCTTTGGCGCGACAAGCTCATTTCGTGCCCGATTTGGGACCTCAGCGCGAAGACGCGGTCGATCTCCCGCCAAAAACTGGACATCGTGCCGCGACTTGCGGCAAACTCGCCGCCCATGCCAAAGATCCTGGTCATCCACGGCCCGAACTTGAACCTCCTTGGCCAGCGCGAGACCCAGCATTACGGACGGGACACGCTGAAGGCCATTGACGAGCGGCTGGTGGCCCTGGGGCGCGAGGGCGGGGTGGCCGTCGAGACCTTCCAGAGCAATGCCGAGGCTCCCCTTATCGAGCGCGTTCATGGGGCGAAAAGCGATGAAACTGCATACATCGTCATCAATCCTGCAGCGTTCACGCACACCAGCGTTGCGTTGCGCGATGCCCTCGCCGCGGTAGGCATCCCCTTCATCGAGGTCCATATCTCCAATGTCCATGCGCGCGAGCCGTTCCGCCAGCACTCGTATTTCTCCGACCTGGCGGCCGGTGTGATCAGCGGCCTGGGGCCTTTCGGCTATGAGCTCGCCGTGACCGCGGCTTTGCGTGCCATGAAGGGGGGCTAGCGGCCATGGACCTGCGCAAGTTGAAGAAACTGATCGACCTGGTGCAGGAGTCGGGCATCGGCGAGATCGAGATCACCGAGGGCGAGGAAAAAGTGCGCATCAGCCGCCAGCTCGCCGCCCCGGCGGTCATGATGTCTCCCCAAATGCTGCCGATGATGGCCATGCCGCAGGCGAGCGGCGGACCCTCGGGCGGCACCGCCCCGCCCGCCGGAGCCGCTCCCGCCGCACCCCCGGAGCCGCGGGGCCATGCCCTCAAATCACCGATGGTGGGCACCTTCTATCGCGCGCCCTCGCCGGGGGCGCCTTCCTTCGTCGAGGTCGGCCAGTCGGTCACCAAGGGCCAGACGCTCTGCATCATCGAGGCGATGAAGCTGCTGAACGAGATCGAAAGCGACGCCACGGGCACGGTCAAGGCGATCCTGGTGGAGAACGGGCAGCCGGTCGAATACGGCCAGCCGCTTTTCCTGATCGAGTGATGACCCTGTCCCCAGCCCCGCGCTTTCACACCGTCATGCTTGCTGGCGCCCGGGGGAGAGGGAGCGAACGTTGGAAGCGGTTTCGCGGTGTTTGAAAAGATTCTCATCGCGAACCGGGGGGAAATTGCGCTCCGTATACAGCGTGCCTGCCGCGAGATGGGCATCAAGACGGTCGCGATCCACTCGGAAGCCGACGCCGACGCGAAGTACGTGATGCTCGCCGACGAGTCGGTGTGCATCGGCCCGCCACCGTCGCGCGACAGTTACCTCAACATTCCCGCCATCATCAGCGCCGCCGAGGTGACCGACGCCCAGGCGATCCACCCCGGCTACGGCTTTCTCTCGGAGAACGCCGACTTCGCCGAGCGGGTCGAGAACTCGGGCTTCGTCTTCATCGGCCCGCGCGCGGAGTCGATCCGCATGATGGGCGACAAGATCTCCGCCAAGGCGGCGATGAAGAAGGTGGGGGTGCCGTGCGTGCCCGGCTCCGAGGGGCCGCTGCCCGACGACCCGAAGGAGATCCGGCGCCTCGCCGCGGCGATCGGCTACCCGGTGATCATCAAGGCGGCGGGCGGCGGCGGCGGGCGCGGCATGCGCACGGTGCACACCGAAGCGGCGCTGGTGAACGCGGTGGGGATGACCCGGTCGGAAGCGCAGAACGCCTTCAACAATCCCACCGTGTACCTCGAGAAATTCCTCGAGAATCCGCGCCATATCGAGATTCAGGTGCTCGCCGACGAGCACAAGCAGGCGATCTACCTGGGCGAGCGCGACTGCTCGATGCAGCGGCGCCACCAGAAGATCATCGAGGAGGGTCCGGCGCCGCTGGTGAAGCCCCGCCTGATCGAGCGCATCGGGGAAAAGTGCGCCGACGCCTGCCGCAAGCTCGGCTACCGGGGCGCGGGGACGTTCGAGTTCCTCTACGAGAACGACGAGTTCTACTTCATCGAGATGAACACCCGCGTCCAGGTCGAGCACCCGGTGACCGAGCTCATCACCGGCGTGGACATCGTCCAGGAGCAGATTCGCGTGGCAGCGGGCATGAAGCTGCGCTACCGGCAGAAGGACATCGTGAAGAAAGGGCACGCGATCGAGTGCCGCATCAACGCCGAGAACCCGTATACCTTCGTGCCTTCTCCCGGGCGCATCACCCAGTACCATGTCGCGGGCGGCCCCGGCATCCGCTATGACTCGCATGTCTACGCGAACTATTACGTTCCGCCGTACTACGACTCGCTCATCGGCAAGCTGATCGCCTACGGGGATACCCGCGAGCAGGCAATCGCGCGCATGCGCGTCGCGCTTTCCGAGATGGTGATCGAGGGGATCCAGACCAACATCGCGCTGCACCAGGAACTCATGAACGACGCGGCCTTCGTGCGCGGCGGCGTGAACATCCACTATCTCGAGGAGAAGATGGCGGCGCTGAAGTCGATCCAGGCCGATACCTAGACCGGCGACATGGCCTGGCAACGGTTGGGCCTTATTGTTGCCGGGGAGCACGCCGAGGCCCTGGCGGGGGCGCTTGAGGCGCACGGCGCGATCTCGGTGGACCTCTGCGACGCCGACGCCGGCACCGAACGCGAGCAAGCGGTGTTCGCCGAACCCGGAGCCGACAACGACCTCTGGCCGCGATGCCGCGTGGCCGCGCTCTTCGAGGCGCATGCCCAGATTGCGGTCGCGCTCGATGCCGCGCTCGCCGAAGCCGGCGCGCCGCCGATCGAGGCGGCCTCCACCGACCGGCTCGAGGATGCCGATTGGGTGGCGCTCACGCAGCGCCAATTCGAGCCGATGCGCGTCGGCGCGCGGCTGTGGATCGTGCCGACGTGGCACCAGGCGCCCGACGCCAACGCCATCAACGTGGTGCTCGATCCGGGCGCGGCCTTCGGCACCGGCAGCCATCCGACCACGCGCCTGTGCCTTGCTTGGCTGGAGGAGAATGTGCGCGCGGCAGACACGGTCCTCGATTATGGGTGCGGCTCGGGGATCCTCGCGATCGCGGCGATGAAGCTCGGCGCGGCGCGCGCCATCGCGGTCGACGTGGACCCGTTGGCGCTCGAGGCCGCACGCTACAATGCCTCGCGAAACGCCGTCGCGCTCGACGTGCGCAACGCGCAACAGGACATGGCCGAGATCGCTCGCATCACCGTCGCCAACATCCTCGCCAATCCGCTGCGGGTGCTGGCACCCCTCCTCGCGTCGCGGACCTGTGCAGGCGGCGCGATGGCGCTCTCCGGAATCCTCGAGGAGCAGTTCGAAGCGGTGGCCGCGGCCTATGCACCCTGGGCGGCACTCTCGGTGGCGGCGCGCGACACGGGCTGGGTGCTGCTCGCCGGCGAGCGGCGCGCGTGAGCCGATGCTGATCACCACCTGCGGCAACTGCCAGGCCCGTTTCCGCGTGGCGCCGCAGCAGCTGAATGCGCGCCAGGGCCAGGTGCGCTGCGGCAAGTGCCAGGGGGTCTTCAACGGTTTCCGGGCACTGGAGCGCTTTCCCGACGACGACACCGGCGGACGTCTGCTTGCCGCCCACGAGCAGCGCGCGCGCGAGACCGCCGAGCGAAACGCGACCGATACCGCGCAAACGTACCGCGCGACGCCGCAATCGCCGACCATCGACACGCCGGACCTGGAGACCATGGCCGAGCGTCCGCCGCCGCCGCCCCCGCCGCCGCAGCGCCCGATGTACGTGCCACCCGCCTACCTCGCCAAAGAGCTCACGCTCGACCTGCCGCCCGAGGACCCGCCGTCACGCGCGTGGTGGTTCGGCGTGGCCCTCGTGTTGGTGGTCCTCCTCGCCGAGCTCGCGTTCGCCTTCCGCGGGCCGGCCGCGCAGCGTTATCCGGCGCTACGCCCCGCGTTGGAAGCGGCGTGCACCTGGCTCAAGTGCTCGGTGCCCTACGCGCGCGAGGACGGATTCCTCAAGCTCGAGCAGTCGGAGCTGCTGGAAGTCCCGGGAAAGCCGACCGAGATCGCGCTCGCCGCGCGCATCCGCAACCTCGCCTCGGTGGCGCAGGAATATCCTCACCTCGAGCTCACGCTGACCGACAACAGCGGCCAGGCGGCGGTGCGACGGGTGCTGCGTCCCACCGATTATCTCGGGCGTCCGCTCGCACCGGGCGAGGTGATCGCCCCGGGCGTGGAGCTCGCGCTGCAGCTGCGGCTGGAAACCCCGCGCCTCAAGGCGACGGGTTACGAGCTCCTGCTGTTCTACCCCTGAGCTCGGCGATCATCGCGTCCATCGCGCGACCGACCAGCGGTGCGTCGTTCAGCATTCGGGCGACACCGAGGCGCATCTGCTCCGCCAGGGCCTCCGGCGAGATCGACACCGCGGTCGCACCGGTGAGGGGATTGGTGAACAGGTAGGCGCCCTTGCCCGGGCTCACCCAAGACAGCCGCGCACGCGCCGGCGGACCGCCGAGGCAACTGAACTCGACCCAGGTGCCGCGCTGCACGTGGGACCACGCCCCGGTGCGCATCAGCGCCGCGCCCACCACGGCGGCATGGCCGATCCGGAAACCGAAGTTCTCGACGCGTACGTCGCCGCCGGTGAGCATCTCGCGCACGATCGGATTCGCCAGCTTCGCCTCTCGCGGCGCGGCGAACTCCGGCACCGCGGCCATGCCGCGCAGTCCCGCCTTGATGGCGAGGGCATGGCAGTCGACGAGCGCGGCGAGGAACGCGACCCGCTTCGCCGCAGGAGTGTTCGCGCGCGCGAGGCCATCGCCCACCTCGGCGATCAACATCGGCAGGCTGGCGATCAGGCGGCGCCGGTCCGCGGCGGCGGCCTTGGGCTCCACGCTCCACAGAAGGTCCTCCATCGCCTGGACGAGGCGATGCCACTGCGGCGCACCTTCGCCTTCGGTCAGGTAGACGTCGGCCAGCGCGTGTACCCATTCCTCCACCAGCATCTCGCGCACCGGAGCAGGAACGAAACCCCGCGCCCCGAGGCGCCTCGCCACCTCCGCCACCCCGGCGGCCAGGGCCGAGTCGCGCCGCTCGCGCGCCTCGACTACGAACGACGCGCGCCGCACCAGGTGCGCATCGGCTTCTTCGTTGGCGGCAATGAAGGTCTCCACCATCGCCGCCATCGAGGCGAATAGCGCCATGCCGGTGTCGAAATCGGCGAGGATTCCGTGCACCACGTCTCGGACCAGGTCCATCGCCGCGCGGGATGCGACCGCATCGCCTGCGAACCCGATTCCCAGGTCGCCGAGCGCGTCGAGGAGCCGGCGCGCCGCTTGGCGGCGGTCGGAGAAAAACCCGGCATCGAGCAGCACCGCCTTGAGGATCGGCAGCTGCAGCCGTCCGAGCTGCTCCTTCATGGAGGTCGGCAGGTGGCGATCCGCGAACAGCGCGTCGAACAGCATTGCCACCAAATCGATGGTACGTGCATCGAGGGTGCCGGGCTTGCCGTCGTGCAGGAACGCGGGCAGGGTGCGCAGCTCGTTCACCAACGTGCCCGAGCCGACCTCGGCGCTTTCTCGCTGCATGCGCGTGAGCTCCCCCATGATCGCGGCGGCGGGAATCTCGGGCGCGCATGCGGAGCCGCGCGAAAGCTGAACCAGCGCCGCGAAGAGATCCACGGGCTGCGTCGCATCCCCCGGCTGGCGCAGCGCCACCAGGGGCTGGGTAGCATCGTCCGAGTGGCGCAACGCCACCATGCGCTGGGTCGCTGCGCCGTCGGGCGCCACGATGGCATCGGGGAGGATGCTCCTTTCGACGAGGTGGGCGTTCAGGTCGTGATAAATGTGGCGCAGCTCCGCCTCCGCGTGCTGCTCGAGCTGGTTGAACAACGCCACTCGCGCCTTGAGTCCCGACTCGATCTGGTCGCATGCGTCGCGCAACGCCGAGCACACGGTGGCGGGGCTCACCGGATTCGCATCCGCCGCAAGCTCGGGCCGCTCGAGAAGAAAACCCATGCGCCGGCCGAGGAGGCCGAGCTCGCCCTCGCACGCCGCCTGGAGCTTGCGCGACATTGCATCCACCGCGAGGCTTTCCTCTGGATCCGGCGTGGGCGCACCCTCGCCGGCGCCCTGCGTCATCGGCTCCTCACCGCGGACCTTGCGGTTGAAGCAATCCAGGAAGTGCTGGCGGAAGGTGGACTCGATCAGGCTTCTCTTGTCGCGCGCCTCGGTGCCGGCGTCCAGGTAGGCATCGCGCTCGGCGCGATCGGGCGCCGCGCCCGCGAGCGCCAGCAGCTCATCCTCGACGCGGTCGAGCATCCCCGAAAGTGCACGCCCCATACGATCGAGCGCGAGCTCGCGGCAGCCGCGGAGCACGCTGGCCGATTCCCTGGGCGACAGGCGCTGGCGTGCAGCGGGAGCAAAGGGAACTACGTTGCTGCCCGAGGGCTGGGACATGGCACCGCCTTTCCGGCAATCCCGCTGTCATAGGGCTCTCGACCCTTTAGACCGGTAATTTTGCGTGCCCGTCTTTCGACGGGTTTGCCGTTGCAGAAAACCGTGCGCTGCAGGGGGCCGCTGCGCATCCACTGGCCCGATTCGACCTGGACAGCCTGCGCCGGCGCGGCGCGCGGGTCAATGCCGCCCGTCGCCGCGTTTACGCCGTGCATCTCGTGGAGCCGGCGCTCGCTGCCGCTATACTTTGGCCATGACCATCCTGGTATGCGGCTCGCTGGCCTACGACACCATCATGGTGTTTCCGGACCAGTTCAGGAAGCACATCCTGCCGGACCAGATTCACATCCTGAACGTGGCCTTCATGGTCCCGGAGATGCGTCGCGAGTATGGCGGCACCGGGGGGAACATCGCCTACAACCTGCGCCTTCTCGGTGACGAGCCGTACCTCATGGCGACCGCAGGGCACGATTTTGCCCCGTATGCGCAGCGCATGGAAAGCCTGGGCCTGTCCGTGCGCCACGTGCGCATCCTCGAGGACCAGTTCACCGCGCAGGCGTTCATCACCACCGACGTCGACGACAACCAGATTACGGCATTCCATCCCGGTGCGATGTCGAGCTCGCACCTCAACCGCATCGCGGACGCGAAAGGCATTCGCCTCGGCATCGTCTCGCCTGACGGCAAGCAGGGGATGATGGAGCACGCACGCGACTTTGGCCGCGCCGCAATCCCCTTCGTGCTCGACCCGGGCCAGGGCCTGCCGATGTATTCGGGCGATGAGCTGCTGGAAATGCTGGTGCACGCACATGCGCTCGCGGTGAACGATTACGAGGCGCGCATCGTCGAACAGAAGACCGGCAAGAGCATCGCGGCGATCGCGAACATCGTGGCGGCAGTGGTGGTTACGCGGGGCGCGGAGGGCAGCACGGTGCATACCGCGCAGCGCGTGATCGAGGTGCCGGCGGTAACGGCGGCCGCGGTTGTCGATCCCACGGGTTGCGGCGACGCATACCGCGCGGGATTGCTGTACGGCATGGCACGGGCGTGGCCATGGGAGCGGTCGGCTCGCCTCGCCTCGGTGATGGGCTCGATCAAGATCGCGCATCGCGGCGGCCAGAACCACCGCCCGTCGCGCCGGGAAATTGCGGATACCTACGCGCAAGCGTTCGGCGAAGCTCTCTGGAAGGAGGAGATGGCATGAGGAGCATGAACCTGAAACCCACGATGGCGGCGGCGCTGTGCGCGCTCGCCTTGGGCGGCTGCGCCTATCACGGCGGCAGCGCGGACTACCGCGGCTATGAGGTGCGCGGCGAGCAGACGGTGCGCTTCGGCGTCGTCGAGACGACGCGGGAGGTACGCATCCAGCCGCGCGACACCGGCCTGGGGGGCGCTTCTGGCGCGGTGCTGGGCGGAATCGCCGGCAGCCATGCGGGCGGCGGCAGCGGTCATGTGGCCGGGGCGGTCGCCGGCGCCATCCTGGGCGGGGTGATCGGCCAGGAGGTAGAGCGCTCCGGCAACCAGCGGCAAGGCGTCGAGATCACGGTGCAGCTGGACTCGGGCAGGTACATCGCCATCGTGCAGGAGGCCGACGAGCCCTTCCGGTCCGGCGATCGCGTGCGCATCATCTCCGGCCGCGGAACCGCCCGGGTCACGCATTAGGCCCCGCGCGGGGCCGCTCGCGCGGGGTGTGCGCTGGTCGCGCATGCTCCTGCATGCGGCTATCGGCGCCGCGATCCTGCGCCTCGTGTTTCCGCGCGCGGGGCCGGGCACACGCCGCAGGCTCGTGGGCTGGTGGTCGGCGAAGGTGCTTCGCATCGCAGGCGTGGCCCTACGCGTCGAGGGGACGCCGCCGGCCCATGGCGAGAGCGGCGCGATGATCGCCGCGAACCACGTCTCCTGGCTCGACATCTTCGCCCTTTCCGGCGTGAGGCCGACGCGCTTCATCGCCAAGAGCGAGATCCGCGACTGGCCGCTCGCCGGCTGGATCGCCGAGCGTGGCGGCACCATCTTCATCCGCCGCGAGAAGCGCGGCGACACCGGCCGCATCAGCGAGCGCGTTCACCAGGCGCTCGAGGAGGGGGACTGCGTGGGACTCTTTCCGGAGGGAGCCACCACCGAGGGCGACGAGATGCTCAAGTTCCACTCGTCACTCTTCGAGCCCGCGGTTGCGAACGCGGCGCACGTCCACCCCTGCGCGATCCGTTACCAACGCTCCGACGGCACGCTCTGCCGCGAGATGGCCTATGTGGGCGAGCTGTCCTTCATGCAATCCTTCGGGCTGGTGCTGCGCCAGCACGGTGTGATGGTGACGCTCTCCTTCGCAGTCCCGATCGAGACCGCCAACCGCACGCGCCGCGAGGTGGCGTCGCTCGCGGAGAGCCAGATCGCTAGTCTTCTCGGTCTCGAGAAGGACAGGAAGCCGCGTACGCTCGCCGATCTCCTAGCCGCACCGCGCTGAGCGAGCGGCCCCAGACGCAGCCGCTGTCCAGCGACAGCAGGTCCGGGCGGAGCTTCAGGCCCAGCGCCGACCAATGGCCGCACACGATCGTGTGGTCGCGGCTCTTCCTTCCGGGCATGTCGAACCAGGCAACCAGCTCGCCCGGCGCATCGTCGGGCTCGCCCTTGAAGGAAAGCGCCATCGCGCCGTCCGTTTCGCACACCCTCAACCGCGTCATCGCATTCACGATCACGCGCAGCCGCTCAACGCCCGCGAGCGATTCGTCCCAGCGGCGCGGCTCGTCGCCGTACATCCGCTCGAGGAAGCCGACGAAGTCATCCGCCCGAAGCCGAACCTCGACCTCGCCCGCAAGGGCGAGAGCGTGCTCCACCGTCCAGTCCGGCAGCAGCCCGGCGTGCACGAGCGCATGCGCGTCCTCGCGATGCATGAGCGGACGGCGGCGCAGCCACTCGAGGAGCTCGTCGCGATCCGGCGCCTCGAGCACTGGCTCGAGCGTGTCGCGCTTGCGCTGCTTCTCGACACCGTGCGCCACGCAAAGCAGGTGCAGGTCGTGGTTGCCGAGCACAGCCACGGCAGCATTTCCCAAGCCCTTCACGAAGCGCAGGCAGGCGAGCGAATCGGGTCCCCGGTTCACGAGGTCGCCAACGAACCAAAGGCGGTCGCGGGCGGGATCGAAGCCGAGCGAATCGACGAGCCGCAAGAGGGGCTCGTAGCAGCCCTGCAGGTCACCTACGGCGTAGGTGGCCAGGCTACTTTGCCGCCGCCAGCATGTAGTCGACCGCGGCCTTTACGGCTTCGTCGGAGAGTGCGGCGTTGCCGCCCCGGGCGGGCATCGCGCCCTTGCCCTTGAGGGCCGAATTGTAGAGCGCCGGCTTGCCCTGCGCGAGGCGCGGCGCCCATGCGGCCTTGTCACCGAGCTTCGGCGCTCCCGCCAGTCCCGCGGTATGGCACGCGGTGCAGGCGGAATCGAATGCAGCCTTGCCGGCACTGACCGGTTCGGCGGCCTTTGCGGCTGCAGGGGCCGCGGACGCGGAAGCTGCCACGGCGGGTGCGGCCGGCGCGCTCGCGTCCACGGCCACTTGCGCTACCGGCGCGAGGCGCTTGGCAACTGCTTTGTCGCTCATGTTCGGATCGCCCTTCGTGGGCCGCGAGCCGTATGAGCTGACCGCGAGCTGCACCATGAGAATGATGCCGATGATGAGCGCCACCGCACCGATTGCGACCCCGACGGCTAGCTTCACCGGGTGCGTGTCGATGTTGTCTTCGATGGGGTCGTGATGATGAGGGAAGTCGGACATGTCGGCCTCGTAGCGTGGCGCGAATTATACCCGCATCGAAGCGGCGCTCCTTCCGATCGGATGGACGCGGGCGGTCGAAGTCATTTAGAATTAGTGACATACGCGCCCGTAGCTCAGCTGGATTAGAGTACTGCCCTCCGAAGGCAGGGGTCGCACGTTCGAATCGTGTCGGGCGCGCCAACTGATTCCCCCTTGACTCATCCCATCCCGCCCGGCGAGCCGCTACCGGCCGCGCTCTGCGCTGCGGACTGGCTGCTTGCCGGCGCCACCGCCGCCCTGTTGTTTCTCGCGCCCGCGGCGGGCAGCGCGGGCCTGCGCGGCGCGATGCTCGCGATCGCCGCCGGCGCCCTCGCCTGGTCGCGCGGCGCGCTTCTCGCCCGTGACCTGCATGAGATGCCGCGCCCAGTCGTGCTCGCCTGCTGCGCGTGGGCTGCCCTCGCGTCGCTTTCGGTGCTGTGGAGCATCGCTCCCGCCTTCAGCCTCGCGGAATTGCGCCCCGAGGTCGGCTACGGGCTCGCGGCCTTCGCGATCTTCTTCTCGGCGGCGCGCACCCTCGCGCGCTGGCGCCTGTGGTGGCTGGCAATCGTCGCCGGCTCGTTATGCGTCTTCGCGATGCAGTTGCTGCAGGACCTGGGCGGCATTCGCATCTCGCGCCACCCGATGGACGGCGGCCCCGGCCCGTGGTCAACGCACCTGGTCCTGGTGGCGCCGCTGCTCCTCGCGATCGCATGGCCGCGGCCGTGGGGCTTCGACCGCGGCGCCAGCGCCAAGGCGGCGGCGCTGCTGCTTCTCCTCGCCGCCGCCGCAGTCACCGCGAACCGGATCGTTTGGGCGGCGTTTGCCACGCAGCTCGCGATACTTGCCGTCGTGTCGCGCTTTCTTCCGGCGATGGACGCGGCCCTCGGCGCGCGCCTGCGCCGCCTCACGGCGTTCGCCACGATCGCGGTGGTCGCCGGGTTCGCGATCTCGGTGGCGGAGAAGAGCGCGGTGCACTACCGCTCCGACCCTTCGGTCACCGCGAGCATCGATCGCGACTTGCGCCCGAAGCTGTGGGCGGTGGCGAGGAGGGAGTTTGCGCACGCACCCTGGGTGGGGCACGGTTTCGGTCGCGAGATCCTCGAGGAAAAGTTCCTCGCGGTCACGCCGAAGGGCATCGGTCATCCGCCGATGCGGCACAGCCACAACGTCTTCGCGGATGTGGCGCTCCAGCTGGGCGCGGCGGGCCTGGCGATCTTCGTCGCGATGCTCGCGGCGCTGGGCTGGGAGTACCGTGGCTATTTGCGCGACCAGCGCCTGGCGCCCATCGGCGTGATCGGGCTCGCGCTGGTGGGCGGGTTCGTGGTGAAGAATCTCACCGACGACTTCTTCTATCGCCACAACGCCCTGGTGTTCTGGGCGATGAACGGGATGCTGATCGGCTTCGGTCGCTCGACCGCGCCGCTGCGTTAGGCGATCGTCAGGCCCCGCCGCCCACCGCGCGCACCGGCCCCACGGTGGTCAGCTTGGGGCGCACCTGCGATTGGTACTCCGGCACCCAGCGTTTGAGGTCGCGGCGCACTTCCGAGTCTGCGAGCGTGCGGTCGTTGCGCAACCACTCCGTGAGCCCGTCGAGCCAACCGGGATCGACCTCGCGCGCCTTGGCGATGCGCAGCTTCGGGTGCGGCGTGGGGCGGGTGTGCTCGTCGTCGGCGAGCAGCTCCTCGAACAGCTTTTCCCCCGGCCTGAGGCCCGTGTAGACGATGCGGATCTCGCTCTCGGAGAGTTCGGAGAGCCGGATCATGTCGCGCGCGAGATCGACGATCCGCACCGGCTCGCCCATGTCCATCAGGAAGACTTCGCCGCCCAGGCCCATGCTGCCGGCCTGCAGCACCAGCTGCGCGGCTTCGGGGATCGACATGAAGTAGCGGACCATCTCCGGGTGCGTCACCGTGACCGGACCGCCACGGTCGATCTGTTCCTGGAATTTGGGGATCACGCTGCCGGCGCTTCCCAGCACGTTGCCGAAACGAACCATCTCGAAGCGGGTGTCGCTGCTCGCCTGCAGCGCCTGGCACACCATCTCCGCCAGGCGCTTGGTGGCGCCCATCACGTTGGTCGGGTTGACCGCCTTGTCGGTGGAGACGAAGACGAATTTCTTCACGCCATACTCGATCGCGGCGCGCGCCACCACGTAGGTGCCGAGCACGTTGTTCTGCACCGCCTCCCACGCATTGGCCTCTTCCATCAGCGGCACGTGCTTGTAGGCCGCGGCGTGGAAGACGAGCGCCGGCGAGTACTGGTGCATCACCTGGTTCACGCGGCGGACGTTCTTGATGTCCCCCACCATGCTCGCCACGGGCAGCTCGGGGAACGCCTCGCGCAGCTCCTCGTCCACCTTGTACACGGCGTACTCGTTCATCTCGAAGAGCACCAGCATCGCCGGCTGGTAGGCGGCGATCTGGCGGCAGAGTTCGGAGCCGATGGAACCGCCGGCACCCGTGACCATCACCACCTGGTTCGAGAGGAGGTCGTGGAGCTCGGCATCGTCGAGCGTCACCGCCTCGCGCTTCATCAGGTCCTCCACCGCGACCTTGCGGATGCGCGCGGGCGGGCCCTTGCCGGCGATCACGTTGTTCAGCGTCGGCACGGTCATCACCGAGACCTTGGCGCGGTTGCAGACCTCCACCACCCGGCGGCGCACCTTGTAGGGCACCGAGGGCATGGCGATGATGGCGTGGCGCAGCTTGGTGCGCTGCGCGAATCGTGGCAGCTCCTCCAGCGGGCCGATGACGCGTACGCCGTGCAGCAGGCGACCGCGCTTCTTCTCGTCGTCGTCGAGCATCCCGACCACGCGCCATTCGTGGCTGCGCGAGAGCTCCTTCACCAGCCCGACGGCGGAATCGCCGGCGCCCATGATGACCACCGGCGTGCCCTGCTCGCCACCGCGACCGTACAGCGCCCACTCTCTGAAGGAGCGGAAGGCCATGCGGGAGATCGACATGAGGGTTATGAGGAGCAGCGGATAGAGAAGGTACTCGCGGTAGCCCAGGCGCTCGTCGAGGCCGAAAGCGCGCAGCGCGAGGGACACGCAGACGGTTCCCGTCATCACCGAGAACACGATGCGCTGGATATCCGGCAGGCTCGTATATCGCCAGACGCCGTGATAGACGCCGAAGAGCACGTTCACCGCGACTTGCAGGGGAATCGCTACAACAAATGCGAGCACCACGGACTCCACGTCGCCTTGGAGGATGCCGCCGGGCGGGAGGAGCGCCATTGCGCCGAGGAAGGCGAGGGCGAGCGCGAT
Source organism: Usitatibacter sp. (assembly GCA_039929025.1). Taxonomy (GTDB): domain Bacteria; phylum Pseudomonadota; class Gammaproteobacteria; order Burkholderiales; family Usitatibacteraceae; genus Usitatibacter. Next base: position 25,385 of record JBDSRZ010000046.1, read on the forward strand.
GCCGTCGTGCGATGCCGCAGCGACCGGACGCACGTCGAAATGCAGGGGATTCATGCCGGATGCTCCCGAACGGAGTGCTGGAACGTCATTCGCCGTTTTCCGCCGTATTGTTGTTGCGGTGCTTGGCTTGCGGATGAGCTACCGTCAGGAAACCGCGCGATGCCTCGCTGTGCGCCGTTCGATCGCGATGAGGAGCGACACATGGATTACTGCCCAGATGAAAATTATAACGCATTGCACATCGGGGTCCTGCCCGAGCGCCGCGAGGGCGCTCGCACCCACGGCGGCCATCAGCGCATACGCGCCGATCGCGAGCCGGCGGGGGCTGCATCCCGCGAGCACGAGCCGCTGGTAGTAGTGCGTGCGGTGGGCGCGCCAGACGCGCTCGCCGGCGAGCAGCCGGCGCAGCACGGTCACGCTCGCGTCGGCGATGAAGGGCGAGAAGACGAGTATCGGGAACCACGCGGGCCAGGCCTCTAGCGCCGTGCCCCATGCGCCGAACGCTCCGGCGAGGAAGCCGAGCGGAATCGATCCGGAATCCCCGAGGAACACGCGTGCGGGCGGAAAATTGTGCAGCAGGAATCCCGCGGCGGCCGAGCTTGTCGCGAACGCCGCGAGCGCGAGCGGCGTAGAGCCGGCTTGCGCCGCGGCGGCCCCCAGGGCGGCGAATCCGATGACCGCCATGCCGCCTGCGAGTCCGTCGGAGCCATCCATGAAGTTGTAGAGATTGGCCATCCACGCGATCGCGAGCACCGCCAGCGCGGATGCGGCCCAACCCCACGGAGCGATGCCTGCCTGGGGTGAAGCGAAGGCGAGCACCGCGACAACCGCGGCGGCGCCGTGTGCCGGCAGGCGAACCTCGACCGGCAGGCTGCGCATGTCGTCGATGAGAGATACAACCGCGAGGAAGGCCGCGCACACGGCGATGGTGGCGAGCGGCGCGCTTCCCGCGAGGCCCACCAGCGGCAGCGCCCCCGCGGCGATCCCGAGCCCCCCGAGACGCGGCGTGGGAGCCACATGCAACGAGCGCTCGTTGGGACGATCGATCACACGCACCGCCCACGAGGAGCGGCGTGCAAGCGCGATGACCAGTGCGGACATGCACGCCGGCAGCACCAGGTAGAGGATCGTCATGCCGGCAGCTCTCGATACCCGCGCACCAGGTCGGCGACTGCATGCGCAAGCGTTTTCTTTGCGCACCAGCCGAGATCGCGCTCCGCCGCGGAGGGGTCGGCCTCGAGCGAGCGCGTGAGCCTGCGCATGCGCTCACCCTGCCCGCACGTGCTGGCGGCCACTTCAAGGGCTGACGGCGCGACCGGGAAGAGCCTTCGCGAACGGCCGAGTGCGGCCCTGAGCGCGACGATCAGTGCCTGCGTCGATGCGGGCTCGCGATGCGCGGCGAGATAGGTGCGGCCCGCGGCCTCGCCGCGCTCGGAGCAAGCGAGCAGCAGGACCGCCAGGTCGTCGACGTGGATGAAGCTGCGGCGGTTGTCGAGCGCCGCGAACGGCAGCGGCCAGGGCGAGTCGGCAAGGCGGAGCAGCGCGTGCAGGTTGCCGCGCGCACCCTCTCCATAGACGAGCGGCGCACGGACGATCGTGGTTTCCAGCCCGTGACGCGCCGCAACCCCGGCAATGGCCTCTTCGGCCGCGAGTTTCGAGCGGGCGTAGGCGTTGCGCGGCGCCGGCTCGTCGGTCGCTGTGAACGGACGCCCGCAACTTTCCTCGCCATTCACCTTGAGCGTGCTGAGGAACACTACGCGGCGCGCACCCCGGCGCGCTGCGATGTCGGTCAGCACCCGCGACTTCTCGACATTGTCATGCGTGTAGTCGGCCTCGCTCGCGCCATGCATCTGGTGCGCGCGAGCGGCCAGGTGGAAGACCGTCGCTCCCTCGAAGGGCGCCGCGTGCGCCGCATCGATCCATTGCAAAGGGGCAAGGTGCAGCGCCGTCACATTCGCCTCCAGGACGCGCATGAGCGATCGCCCGACGAAGCCGGAGGCGCCGGTGACGATCACCGCGCCGGTCATTGCGGAAATCGGCATGGCCGCGAAACGAAACGGGCATCCCTCGCGGGATGCCCGTTCGTGCCGGAACCTGGTGTTACGGGCAGGTGGCCGGAACCGTGACGGTGACTGTCGCGACAGTGCGCCCGTCGGTGAGGCCGATGCCGACGCTCGTGGGACTGGTGCCGGTGTTCGCGCGCGTGATCGTCACCGAATTGCCGCTCGCCAACGCTGTCACCGATGCGCTGGTGGACGTGGCCGAGAAGCCGCCGGTGCCGCCGATGACCGTTACCGAACCGGATTGGCCGCAGCCCAGGGTGAGCGCCGTCGGGCCGACCTGCAGCGCAACCGGGGTGGGCGGGGCGATGGAGCCTGGCTCCGTGGTCACCGTGACCGTGACGCGACCACCCAGGGCATCGGTGATGACGATGGTGCCGTTGCTGATGCAGGTATTGGGATCGGTCGCAGTCACGGTGAATCGACCCGGGTTGGTGGGTGATGAGGACGGCGTAACCACGATGCTCGGGAAGGAGCTCACCGCGGTATAGGGCGGCGTGCCGTCGAAGACGATGAAGTCGGCGCTGCCCGTTCCGCACGTGGTCGTGAGCGCCCCGGTGAAGGTGAACGTGTTGGGGGTCGCGGTCAGGAGCTGCGAGGTCGATTGACCGCTGATGACGAACACCGTATCGGCGTAGACGCCGGTGGCCACGTCGACCACGCGCAGCACGCCGAGGCCGGCACCGGTATTGGCGGCGACCTCGATGATGCCGATCGCGGTGCCGGTGTGATCGGAGTTGACGGTGATGCTGTTGGAAACCTGGCCGGTCGCCGGGTTGCGCAGCGAGAAGTTGCCGCGCAGAACCTCGAAACGGAAGGCGCGATTGCCGACCAGGTTGCCGTTGAACACCGCCTGGATCTGGACCGCCGTCGTGCCGCCTCGGCAAGCCTGCGCCACGGGGCTGGCGGCGCTCGACTGGCCCCCGGGGCAGCTGACGGGAGAGAACGACACGCCGTAACCGGTGAGGAAGTTCTGGGCGATCTGAACGCCGGTGGTGCGGGTGGCCTCGCCCGTGGTGTCGCGTACCGTGACCACTACGCTGCGCACCGGCAGATCGCCCGCGGCAATGCCCACGTTGATGACCCCGGGGTTGCTGGGGACGGTGGTGAACGAGTTGCTGGAGATTTGCGCGGGCACCGGCAGCAGCAACGGCTCGCTCGAAGTGAGAAAGTACGGCGGCCGGCCGCCCGTGATCTGGAATGTCATCGGCACGCCGGCGTAGAAGGTGCCGCCCTCGGGCACGATGGCGATAGTCCCACCTTG